>JBEGOC010000026.1:0-5339 GCA_041182225.1 Pseudomonadota bacterium
ACTCCTCAGCCACCTCCGCCATCCAGACGGCGTCCACAGTCGCATCGAAGCCATCGAAGGCGGCTGCGTCCAGGTCCAGCTGGTCGCCCAGCACCACGATCAGGTGGCGCAAGTCAGCCACCTGGCGCCTTGGCGCGCCGACAGGCTTCGGAGCAGTACTTCAATTCAGCCCAGTTCTTGGCCCAGCTGCGGCGCCAGCTCATGGGCAAACCGCACACCGCGCAGGGCTTGCTGGGCAGAGCGGCCTTGTTGCCGCGAAAGGTGGGGGTCGGGCGTGGCGCCATCACAGGCTCGGTTGGTCAAAATTGCATGGTCGATGCTGTCAATTAACGCCGTTACAGGATCGCCAAGAACACACCGTCCACTGCCTCTGATTCTACCTGTCACGGCACAATCGCAAGCCGCAATCGCAAGCCGCGTGGTCAGACCCGGTTCAGACGGTGGGAAGCCCTGGAATCGGCCGATCAACAAAGTGCTTTCACATCGATCAAGGGGCCTGAGCCAGCAGGCTCTCGTAGGGAATCTTCAGTCCGTCATGCAGGCTCTTGACCATGCGCAGGTTCAAGCGTCGCTTGCGATTGAGTACCTCGGACACCCTGCCACTCGGCCCGATGAATGGCTCCAGGTCGCGCGCCGTCAGGCCCTGCTGCTCCATCCGGAACTTGATGGCCTCGATGGGGTCGGCCGGGCCGAAGTCGTAGTGCTTGTTCTCGTAGGCCTCGACGAGCGTCACCAACACATCACGCTCGTCCGCCTCCGCGGTTTGTTCCTCGGCCTGGAAGATGGACTCGAGCCGGCGGAAGACCGCCTTCAGGTCGTCGTCGTTTCGGATCGGCTTAATAGTCATTGACGTTCTCCACATCGATGCGGTCGTACTGGGCATGGGTGCCCACAAACTTCACCCAGGCAATGCCGGCGCGGTACTGCATTTCAACCACCAGCCGGTACTTGTTGCCTCCGATGTTGAACACCACGCGGTTGTTGCCGCAGATGCTGGCGTTGGCGTACTGGTCCTTGACGTCCTGCGGTGACACCCAACTCGCCGTGACGGCCTCGTCGTACCAACTGTGCAGCGAACCGCGCGCATCGCTGCAGCCGGGTCGGTCCCAGAACTTTTTCAGGCTGCTCTTAGCGATGACCCTCATTGGCGCCAGTATCTCCCATTTTGGGAGTTGGATCAACCGCGGTGATGTGGTTCCTCGCCCAGCTTCGGCGTAACACGTCAATCCGGCACGGCGGGTGCCGGCCTACCAGCCACCAAAATTTTCAGAAAAACCTTTGATTTGCTGTGCAGCAAATTTTGCCGTTCACTCCCACTCAATCGTCGCCGGCGGCTTGCTGCTCACGTCATAGGTCACGCGGTTGATGCCGCGCACCTCGTTGATGATTCGGCTGGACACTTTTTTGAGCAGGGCGTAAGGCAGTTCGGCCCAGTCGGCGGTCATGAAGTCGCTGGTTTGCACGGCGCGCAGGGCCACCACGTAGTCGTAGGTGCGGCCGTCGCCCATCACACCAACGCTTTTCACCGGCAAAAACACGGCGAAGGCCTGGCTGGTGAGTTCGTACCAGGTTTTGCCGGTGGCGTCGTCACGGAAGTTGTGCAGTTCCTGGATGAAGATGTCGTCGGCGCGGCGCAGCAGGTCGGCATAGTCTTTTTTGACCTCGCCCAGAATGCGCACGCCCAGGCCCGGGCCGGGAAAGGGATGGCGGTACACCATATGGCGGGGCAGGCCCAGGGCCACGCCCAGCTCGCGCACCTCATCCTTGAAGAGCTCGCGCAGCGGCTCCAGCAGCTTCAGGCCCAGCTGCTCGGGCAGGCCGCCCACGTTGTGGTGGCTCTTGATGGTGACCGCCTTTTTGTTCCCGGCGCCGCCGGACTCGATCACGTCCGGGTAAATGGTGCCTTGAGCCAGCCACTTCGCTCCGTTTTTTGTAGCATCACCTCGAGTGATATCAAAGGCTGCGGCCTTAAAACACGCCACAAACTCGCGGCCGATGATCTTGCGTTTGGCCTCCGGCTCGCTCACCCCGGCCAGCTGGCCGAGAAACTGGTCGGCGGCGTCCACCCGCACCACCTTGGCGTGCAGCTTGCCGACAAACATGGCCATGACCTGGTCGCCCTCGCTAAGGCGCAGCAGGCCGTGGTCGACAAACACGCAGGTGAGCTGGTCGCCGATGGCGCGGTGGATCAGGGCGGCCGCCACGGATGAATCGACGCCTCCTGAAAGTCCCAGGATGACCTCTTCGGTGCCGACCTGGGCGCGGATTTTTTCCACCGCCTCGGCGATGTAGTCGCCCATGATCCAGTCGGCGCGGGCGCCGCAGATGTCGAGAACGAAGCGCTCCAGGATCGCGGCGCCGCGCTGGGTGTGGGTTACCTCGGGGTGAAACTGCACACCGTAAAAACGCCGCTCCTCGTCGGCCATGCCAGCGATCGGGCAGCTGGGCGTGCTGGCCATGCGCTTGAAGCCGTGCGGCAACTCGGTGACCTTGTCGCCGTGGCTCATCCAGACCTTGAGCATGCCGTGCCCTTCGTCGGTGGCGTAGTCCTGGATGCCGCGCAGCAGCTCGGTGTGGCCGTGGGCCCGTACGTCGGCATGGCCGAACTCGCGCTGGTGGCCGCTCTGCACCCGGCCGCCGAGCTGGTGCGCCATGGTCTGCATGCCGTAGCAGATGCCCAGCACCGGCAGCCCCAGCTCAAACACCGCCTGGGGCGCCTTGTCGGTGCTTTCTTCGTACACGCTGGCGTGGCTGCCCGAGAGGATGACGCCCTTGAGCGAACCGTCGCGGGCGTAGGCGCGCACCCAGTCGTCGCTGACGTCACACGGGTGGACCTCGCAAAACACATGGGCTTCGCGGATGCGGCGGGCGATCAGCTGGGTGACTTGCGAGCCGAAGTCCAGAATCAGGATTTTTTGATGGTGCATGACAGGCTTCCAGGTGGCATCTCCCGCGCAACTGCGAGGGGCCATGGATTCCCGCTTGCGCGGGAATGGCGGGGCGACAAGATGGGAATCAATCGGCGCGGTAGTTGGGCGCTTCTTTGGTGATTTGCACGTCGTGCACATGGCTTTCGCGAATGCCGGCGGTGGTGATTTCGACAAACTCGGCGCTGTTTTGCATGGCGTCGATGGTGGCGCAGCCGCAATAGCCCATGCTGGCGCGCACACCGCCGGCCATTTGGTAGACGATGGCCACCATCGAGCCCTTGTAGGGCACGCGGCCCTCGATGCCCTCAGGCACCAGCTTGTCGGCGTTGGGGTTGCCGGTGCTGGATTCCTGAAAATAGCGGTCGGCACTGCCCTGCTGCATGGCACCGATGCTGCCCATGCCGCGGTAGCTTTTATAGCTGCGGCCCTGGTACAGGATGACCTCGCCCGGCGCCTCTTCGGTGCCGGCAAACATGCCGCCCATCATCACGCTGCTGGCGCCGGCCGCGATGGCCTTGGCGATGTCGCCGCTGTAGCGGATGCCACCGTCGGCGATCAGCGGCACGCCGGTGCCGCGCAGCGCGGTGGCCACGCTGTCGATGGCCATGATTTGCGGCACGCCTACGCCGGCCACGATGCGGGTGGTGCAAATGGAACCCGGGCCGATGCCGACTTTGACCGCATCGGCACCCGCCTCCACCAGGGCCAGCGCGGCGGCGCCAGTGGCAATGTTGCCGCCCACCACGTCGATCTGCGGGTAGTGTTGCTTGACCCAGCGCACCCGGTCGATCACGCCCTTGCTGTGGCCGTGGGCCGTGTCCACCACGATGGCGTCGACACCGGCGCGCACCAGCGCCTCCACCCGCTCTTCGGTGCCCTCACCCACGCCGACCGCCGCGCCCACGCGCAACTGGCCCTGGGCGTCGCGCGCGGCGTTGGGGAAGCTGGTTTGTTTGGTGATGTCTTTGACGGTGATCAGGCCCTTGAGCTCAAAGGCGTCGTTGACCACCAGCAGGCGCTCGATCTTGTACTGGTTCAGCAGCACCTTGGCCTGCGCCAGCGTGGTGCCGTCGGGCACGGTCACCAGTTTGTCGCGCCGGGTCATGATTTCACTGACCGGCAGGTCGTAGCGGGTCTCAAAGCGCAGGTCGCGCCCGGTCACGATACCAACCACTTTGCCGCCGTCACAGACCGGGAAGCCCGACACCCCGAGTTGCTCAGACAAGGCCATGACCTGGCGCACGGTGTGGCCGGGGGTGATCACCACCGGGTCGCGCAGCACCCCCGACTCATAGCGCTTGACCTTGGCCACCTGGGCAGCCTGTTCTTTGGGCGTGAGGTTTTTGTGCACGATGCCGATGCCGCCCTCCTGCGCAATGGCAATCGCCAGACGGGCTTCGGTCACGGTGTCCATCGCGGCCGACACCAGAGGCAGGTTCAGCGCGATATTGCGGGAAAAACGGGTGGCGAGCGAGGTGTCCTTGGGCAGGACCTGGGAGTAGGCGGGCACCAGCAACACGTCGTCGAAGGTGAGCGCTTTGCCGATCAGGCGCATGTCTGAGCTCCAAATGGCAGATTGTACTGTTGGCCCACCCGTGGCCAGGGCACCTTACCTCAGCCACTGACCTCAATAGCCAGCCTTGCTGCCCGGCCGCTTTTTGGCGAATAGCCCGGTGGTTCGGGCGCCCTGGCTGACAAAGCGTTCACGGCGGGCGATTTTGGGGTCCACGGTGAGCGGTCGGTATAGCTCCACCCGGTCCTGGTCGCGCAGCGCCTGCGCCAGCGACGCCTTGCGGCCCCAAACACCAACCGGGCAGGCGGCCAGATCGAGCCCGGGGTAGGCCTGCGCCAGCCCACTGGCCTGCAGCGCCTGCTGCACGGTGCAGGGCGGCGCGAGACTTAGCGTCCACTCTGACACCTGTCGGGGCCCGGGTGAGTACACCACGGTGACGGCGATGGTCGCCTCATTCGCCATACACCTGCCCCGCCCGCTTGACAAAGGCATCCACCATGCTGCCGGCGATCTTGTCAAACACCGGCCCGATCAGGCGGCCCAGCGTGGCGTTGGCAAAGCCGTAGTTGAGCTTGAGCTCGACCCGGCAGGCGCGCTGCGAACCGTCGCCCAGCGGCGAAAAATTCCATTCGCCGTCCAGCCGGGAAAACGGGCCGCTGACCAGGCTCATCGTCACCCGGCGGTCCTGGGCGTGCAGGTTGCGGGTGGTGAAAGTCTGCCGGATACCGCTGAACGAAATGCCGACCTCGGCGGTGATGCCGGTGGCGTCCGTGCTCAGCACCCGGGCCTGATCGCACCAGGGCAGAAAGCGCGGGTAGTCCTCCACGCCCGTCACCAGCGCGTACATTTCCCGGGGGCTGTACCAGAGCAGGACGGACTTTGTGACATGTTTCATA
>JBEGOC010000027.1:0-9216 GCA_041182225.1 Pseudomonadota bacterium
TCGTCAAACCAAGCCCACCGCGCGGCCGGGCGGTACTGTGCTGTGGGCGCCGCTGTCACGCGGTGGCGTGTGTTTGATGGCGGCCTGCAGCGCGGGCCGCAGCCTCGGCGAAGCCGCCGCCGAGGCCACTTTGGCCGAACCGGGCCTGGACCTGGCCGCTCTGCTCGCACTTTGCCTGAGTCAGGGCGCTTTAACGAAAGGATAAACCAGCGATGAACCCACAACACCTCATGGGTGCCGACATCCAGCCGGCCGCTTGGCGCCGATGGCAGCAACGCGGGGCCGATGCGCTGGCGAAATGGATCAGCCATGACCTGCTGGCACTGGCGGCGCGAGCGGCCATGGCGGCCATCTTCTGGCTCTCGGGCCGTACCAAGGTGGACGGCTGGTGGACGGTCTCGGACAGTGCCTACGAGTTGTTCCGCACCGAGTACCGGCTGCCGCTGGTCACGCCGGAACTTGCTGCGCCCTTGGCTGCCGGTGCCGAGCACCTGCTGCCGGCCTTGCTGGCGCTGGGATTGTTCACCCGGGGCGCTGCGCTGGGCCTGCTGGGCATGACGTTGGTGATCCAGGTGTTGGTTTACCCGCAGGCCTGGCCCACCCATCTGAGCTGGGCCGCCGCGCTCCTCTACCTGGCCGGCCGCGGTGCCGGCCGTTGGTCATTGGACAGGCGCCTGGGCTTGGCTTGAGGTCGGCCCGCTTTAGTCCAGCGCGTCGGCAAAGGCGTTGATCGCGTTGATGTCGGGCGGCAGCACGGTAAAGGGCATGCCCTCGCGCGTCAGGCACTGGCGCAGCGCCCGGTCAATGGCACGGGCGTGGATCTCGTCCTGAAAGCGGCCGGTGTGCACGTATTTTTTGTCGCCGCGCTCCACCATCACGTTCACATTGTTGTGCTGCTTGTACCAGTCCAAAATGTGCTGGCGGGTTTTGGCCACATCGCAGATGTTGTCCTGATAGTGCTCGTTGTAGTACAGCACCTGGGGCAGCGAGCATTCGGTCACCAGGTATTGCACCTGGCCGTCGAGCAGGTTGAGCATTTCAAACTGGCGCTGGGCGATCTGGTACTGATTTTTCAGGGCCTCAAAATTGCGCTGCCAGACCAGTGACTTGGCGTAGTCGGGAATGCTTTCCACGCTCTTGTTGCGCAGGTTCAGCCGCAGGATGATGGCCGAGCTGAACAGTGATTTATCACAACCCGGGCCGCCGATGACGTTGATCACCTTGGTGGGGTACATCCGCATCTTGTTTTCAGGCAAGACGTTAGAGGCCGTGGTGTAGTGCAGGGTCATGTCGTGAGCATCTCCGGTGACTGTGGTGAGTTTCCCTGTGGCTGATGTGCGTAGTTTTGATCGTAGTACGCCCGGGCCAAGTCGGCAAGGGCGGGCAGGCTTTTGTCACCGACGCTTACTTGCCGATACCAGTTTTTACCAGCAGATCGTTCACCAGTTCCAGCCGCAGCAAGGGGCTTTCCAGCGCCATCATGCGGTGTTTTTGGTCCAGCGCCATGGGCAGCAACTCACACCAGCGGTTGGCCACCCAGCCGCAGTCGTCCAGCTGGTAGGGCGGCAGTATGGGCATTTGCTCGGGCGCCAGGTCGCGCGCATGCAGGGTGTTGATCAGGTTGCCCAGCGCCGTGGCGACATGGCGCAAGTCATCGGGAATTTTCATGCGCATGTCGTCGTCCAGCGGCTGGGCGCTGGCAAACCACTGGCCGTGCTGCATCCGGTCGTAGCTGGCCATGCGAAAGCGCTGGGTGCCGGTGCACCGGATCAGCAGCAGCCCGGGCTGCGGGCTGCTCAGCTCGGTGATGGTGGCCAGGGTGCCGATGGGGTGAAAGGCCTCGTCGGCAAAGCCATCGGTATTGGGGTGGCCGGCGTCGAGTTTGCGCACTTCGGCGCCCTTGGTCAGCGTGACCACGCCGAACGGTGAGCCGCTGCGGTGGCATTTGCCGATCATGTCGAGGTAGCGAACCTCAAAAATCCGCAGGGGCAGCAAGCCGCCGGGGTACAGCACGGTACCCAGCGGAAACAGCGGAACAGAAAAGGCGGTCAGGTTCTCGGACATGCGTCTCAGCTCGGTGGAGTTTGACCACATCATCCCACGAACCTGGGTTTTTCACATGGCTTTAAATTGGTGCATAAATAGCCGGCTGACGGCCAGCCGCTCCGGCCGGCCGCGCAGCGACACGCTCAGCCGGCCCTGCTCGTCGCGCGCGGCCAGTGTCACACAGCCGCTGTTGACCACCGTGCCGCGGTGAATCTGCCAAAACTGGGCTGGGTCGAGCTGCGGCAACAGCTCTTTGAGCGCGGTGCGAATCAGGTACTCCCGGCTGGCGGTCAGCACGCGCACGTACTTGTCAGCCGCCTCCAGGTACACCACATCTGCCACAGGCACCAGGTGGATGGCGTTGCCCACGCTGGCCTGGATGTGCTGCAGCCGGCTGGCTGACGGGCTGGGCGGCGTGGGTGAGGAGGCTGGGGCTGCGAGCAGGCCACGCAGCTGGCTCAGGGTTGCTTCAAAATCAGTAGCAGTAGAGCGGCTCCTGGCCAGGTTTTTCTGCACTTTTTGTAGGGTTTTTTGCAGCCGCTCGGCTTGCACCGGTTTGAGCAGGTAGTCCACCGCCTGTGTCTCAAACGCTTGCACCGCGTACTGGTCGTAGGCGGTCACAAACACCAGTGCCGGGAACGGGGCTGCGCCGGGCGAGCCGGTATCCCAGGCGTCAGCCAGGGTGGCGGCCGCGTCCAGCCCGCTCATGCCCGGCATGCGTATGTCAAAAAACAACACATTGGGCTGCAGTGCCAGCGCCTGCGCCACGGCGCTGTGCCCGTCGCCCACGCTGGCCAGCACCTCCAACTCGGGCCAGTGGCGGGCCAGATCGGCCTGCAGCGCGGCGGCCAGCAGCGGCTCGTCCTCGGCAATCAGGGCGGTGGGGCGCGCTGGTTGGTTCATGCTGACCTCACTTTTTCAAGCGGAAAACTGATGGAAACCCTTGTCCCACCTGAGGATGTCGCTCCTATTTCAATAGCAGCCTCGTCGCCGTAGCAGGTGTGCAGGCGTTCGCGCACCTGGGTCAGGCCAAAGCCGCCAGCGCCGGGCGCGGCGGGCGGCGGGATGGTGGGGCAGCCCAGGCCGGTGTCGGACACCGTCAGCACCAGCTGGCTGCCCTGGCGCCGCGCCTGCACGGTGATGTGGCCGCCGTCCAGCTTGGGTTCCAGGCCGTGGTGGATGCTGTTTTCCACCAGCGGCTGCAGCAGCAGCGGCGGCACTGGTACCGCGGCCAGCTCGGCCGGCAGGTCCAGGCTGAAGCCCAGGCGCGGCCCCATGCGCACCGCCATCAGCGCCAGGTAGTCGGCCAGCCGCTCAAACTCGTGTTGAAGCGGGTGCTGGGTGGCGCGCGAGGCGCCCAGCGTGGCGCGCAGGTAGGCAATCAGGTGGTCCAGCATGGCCTGGGCCCGGGCCGGGTCCATGCCGACCAGCGCGCGCAGGTTGGCCAGCGTGTTGAACAGCATATGCGGCTCCAGTTGGGTTTGCAGCAGTTTCAGCTGCGATTCGGCCGCCTGGCGCTGCGCCGCTTCGGCTTGTGCGCTGGCGCGGGCGGCTTCCTCGCTCGCGTGCGCCAGCCGGCCCTGGCTGATGAAGTAAAGGGAGCAGCCTGCGCCAATGGCCAGGCTCATCAGCAGCAGCCCGGTGCTGCTGCCAGCCTGCAGCAGCGACAGGCCGGCGCCGGGCGGTCCACCCAGCAGGGTGTCGGCCACCAGCGTACCGGCCAGGTAGCCCAATACCACCCCCACCGGCACGATGCCGACCAGCCGGGGCCAGTGCCGTGGCTCGTCGGGCGTCAGCCACAGGCGACCCAGGTCAATCAGACCCCAGATGGCCAGGCCGATGCATTGCGAGTACAGCAGGTTCTTGCCCAGCGCCTGCAGCCCGTCGCCGTGGCCGGTGCCGGCCAGCGTCAGCGCCAGCCCGATGAAGCTGTTCAGCACGGCCGAGGCCATCAGCCAGCGCCAGCCCCGCAGCATGCGGGGCGGGCTTGGCGCAGGGGCTGTTGCTACGCTTGCGCTGCGCATCAAAGCCAGCCCAGCCACTGGCCCCAGACCAGTTTGCCCAGGAAGCGGTTGGGCAGCAGGGTGAAGGCGCCGGCAATGCCGCAGGCACCGATGTACAGCCACTGCATGGTTTTGCGGTGCCCGACCAGGTCGCGCCGGGCGAGGTAAACAAAGGCCATGACGATGGAGAACAGTGTGTAGGGAATCAGCAAATGGATGGGGGTGTAGCCGGCCAGGTTGGGCAGACCGTAGTCGCGGATGAACAGCGCCGAGACGGCGGCCAGCACCATCAGCGTGACCCAGGCGTAGCCAAAGGCGCGGTGCAGCTTGGGCCGCTGCTTGGCGCCCTTGCGTGCCCACAGGGCAATGGGGCCAACCGCAACGGCACCCAGCGCGGCGGTCATGTGTACGGCGATGAGGGGGGTGAATTGCATGGCGGTCCTTCTGTTGGTGCGTGTCGATGCTGCGGATTTTGCCGGCCCTCGGCCTGCTGCGGCACCGGGCTGCGACGAATTGCCGCTGGCGTGGTGTGAACGACGCCCTGGCGGCGCCAACGGCAGCGTAGGCCGTCCCGGCTTGGTGTTTATACCCGGTGCCGAGGGGGCGATCGCGCGTTACCATGGTGAAAACAGTGCCAAACCCAAAGGAGATGTCCATGTGCCACCCTGCCACCCGCCCCCTGAACCGTGTCTTAGTGCCGCTGGCGCTGGCTGCTGGCCTGAGCGCGCCGGCGCTGGCGGCCGAGCCGGCGTCGTGCCAGACCGTGCGCTTTGCCGATGTGGGCTGGACCGACATCACCGCCACCACGGCCGTGGTCTCGGAGATTTTGAAGGGCATTGGCTACAAGCCAACGTCCCAGGTGCTGTCGGTGCCCGTGACCTACCGCAGCATGAAAGACAAAAAAATCGACGTGTTTCTGGGCAACTGGATGCCCTCGATGGAGGCCGACATCAAGCCCTACCGGGAAGATGGCTCGGTGGAAACGCTGGGCCCCAACCTGGAAGGGGCCAAGTACACGCTGGCCGTGCCCGACTACGTGGCCGAGGCGGGGGTCAAAACCTTTGCCGACCTGGCCAAAAACGCCGACAAGTTCAAAAAGAAGATTTACGGGATCGAGCCTGGCAACGACGGCAACCGCCTGATCCTGGACATGATCAAGAAAAACGCCTTTGGTCTGGGCGGCTTCAAGCTGGTCGAGTCCAGCGAGGCCGGCATGGTGTCCCAGGTGGTGCGCAGCCTGCCCAAACAGGAGTGGGTGGTGTTCCTGGGTTGGGCGCCGCACCCCATGAACAGCAAGATCAAGATGAGCTACCTGAGTGGCGGTGACGACTTCTTCGGGCCCAACTACGGCGGCGCCACCGTGTACACCAATGTGCGCAAGGGCTATGCCGCCGAGTGCGGCAACGTCGGCACCCTGCTGAAAAACACCAAGTTCAGCCTGGAGAGCGAGAACCAGATCATGGGCCTGATCCTGGACAAGAAAATGAAACCGGCCGCGGCTGCACAGACTTGGCTCAAGGCCAATGCCTCGACCTGGGGCAGCTGGATGCGCAACGTCAAGACCTTTGACGGCAAGGATGTCACGCCGGCCATGATCGTCAAGTAGGCCCGGTGGTGGCAGGTCTGGATGCAGCGCTGGCCTGGCTCAAGCTCAACAAGCTGTTGCTGGGCGAGGCCATTGCTGGCTTTGTCGAGGCCCTGACCACGGGTGCCCCGGAGCTTTTCAGTGCGATCTCCGAGGTGCTGGGTCAAGCCATCCTGGGCCTGACCGCGGCGCTGTTCTGGTTTCACCCGCTGGTTTTGCTGACGCTGATTGCCGGGCTGGCCTGGTACCTGCAGCGCACCATCGGTCTGGTGGTGTTTGTCGTGCTGTCGCTGCTGCTGGTGATCAACCTGGGCTACTGGGACGAAACGCTGGAAACCCTGGCGCTGGTGCTGTGCGCCACGCTGGCCTGTGTGCTGCTGGGCGTGCCGCTGGGCATTGCGGCGGCGCACCGGCCCTGGCTGGCCGCCGTCCTGCGCCCGCTGCTGGACCTGATGCAGACCATCCCGACTTTTGTGTACCTGATTCCTACCCTGATCCTGTTTGGCCTGGGCGTGGTGCCGGGGTTGATCTCTACCGTCATTTTCGCCTTGCCGGCGCCGATTCGGCTCACCACGCTGGGCATTGCCTCGGTGCCCAGGCCCCTGCTCGAAGCCGGCGAGGCTTTCGGGGCCACGCGCTGGCAGCTGCTGTGGAAGGTGGAGCTGCCGAGCGCCATGCCCAACATCATGGCCGGCATCACCCAATGCATCATGCTGAGCCTGTCGATGGTGGTGATCGCCGCCCTGGTGGGAGCCGACGGCCTGGGCAAGCCGGTGGTGCGGGCGCTCAACTCGGTCAATATCGCCGACGGCTTCGAAGCGGGTCTGGCCATCGTGATCGTGGCCATCGTACTCGACCGCCTGTGCAAGCAGCGGGTCAAAACCACCCGGCAAGGCCCCGGCGCCCCAGACGCTTGAGGCCCCGACAATGGCCGACAACCCATCGCCAGTGGCGCGCTTCAAGCAGGTGGACATCGTGTTCGGGCCGGACCCGGCGCGTGCGCTGGCCCTGCTGGATGCGGGCCGCAACCGGGAGGAGATTCTGGCCGCCACCGGCGCCGTGCTGGGTGCGGCGGCCTGCAGCCTGGACATTGCCGAGGGTGAAATCTCGGTGCTGATGGGCCTGTCGGGCTCGGGCAAGTCCACGCTGCTGCGCTGCCTGAACGGCCTGAACAAGGCCACTCGGGGCGAGGTGCTGATCCGCGACGACAGTGCCAGCGGCGGTTACACCGATCCCGGCCGCTGTGATGCGGCCACCCTGCGCCGCCTGCGCACCACGCGGGTCGCCATGGTGTTCCAGCAGTTTGCCCTGCTGCCCTGGCGCACGGTGGCGGAAAACGTGGGTCTGGGCCTGGAGTTGCGCGGGGTGCCCAAGGCACAGCGGCAGCGCATCGTGCGCGACAAATTGGCCCTGGTCGGGCTGCAGGGCTGGGCCGACAAGTACGCCCATGAGCTCTCGGGCGGCATGCAGCAGCGCGTGGGCTTGGCGCGTGCCTTTGCCACCGATGCCGACATCCTGCTCATGGACGAGCCGTTTTCCGCGCTGGACCCGCTGATTCGGGAACACCTGCAGCTGGAGCTGTTGCAATTGCAAAAGGCCCTCAAAAAAACCATCGTCTTTGTCAGCCATGACCTGGACGAGGCGATCAAACTGGGCAACCACATCTCCATCATGGACGGTGGCCGCATCGTGCAGTCGGGCGAGCCCGAGCAGATTGTGCTGAACCCGGCCAGCGCCTATGTGCGTGATTTTGTGGCGCACATGAACCCGATCAAGGTGTTGCGCGGTGCCTCGCTGATGACGCCGCTGGCTGCCCTGGCCACGCGGGATGGTCTGCTGCAGCTGGACTGGACGGGCCACCATCGGCTGGCGCTGGATGCGGCCGGCTGCCCGGTGCAGGCGCTGATCGAGGGTGCGCCGGCCCGGCTGGTGGCGTACACGCCCGACCTGGATCTGGTGCAGACCGGGCTGGACGGTCGCGCTTTGGTGATGGTGCCGCCCGCCATGCTGCTGGAGCAGATCATCCGGGTGCGCCAGGCCACGGGGCGGCCGGTGTTGCTGTGCGAGGGGCCACGCTTTGTCGGTGTGGTTGGCGATGATGACATCTACCGGGGCATGCTGCGTCAGCTGCCACCGCGGCCCTGAAGGGTTGCGCCGGTCTGGATTTGCCGCAGCTTGACACACCGCGCTGTGTTTTCTCAGCCGTGATGGCGGGTGCCTCCTTAGAATCAGGAGGATGAAAAAAACCTCTCTGGCGGTGTTGGTGGTGGGCTTGGCGCTGGCCGGCGGTGGTGGCTATTGGTGGTGGAGCCAGCGCAGCATGGCGGACGCGGTGCAGTACCGCACCGCCAAGATTGAGCGTGGCAACCTGCAGGCCACGGTGTCGGCCAGCGGCGCGGTCAACCCGGTGACCCAGGTGTCGGTGGGCACCCAGGTGTCGGGCCAGATCAAAGACCTGTTCGTCGACTTCAATTCCGAGGTCAAGGCTGGCCAGCTGATTGCCCGTATCGACCCCGAGACCTTTGAGTACCGGGTGCGCTCGGCCCAGGCCGATGTGGACGCCGCCAACGCGGCGGTGGTCACAGCGCAAGCCGCCGCGGCCGCCAGCCGGGCCAGTGTCTCGCGCGCCCAGGTGGATTTGCAGGAGGCGCAGCGCGACCTGGACCGCAAGCAGACGCTGGTGGAGAAACAATTCATCGCCCAAAGCGAGGCGGACAAGGCGCGCGCGCTGGTCAACACTGCGGGTGAACTGGTCAAGCAGGCGCAGGCGCAGGCCGGCGTGACCGAGGCCCAGATCAAGAGCGCGCAGGCCAATGTGGCGCAGCGGCAAGCAGCCCTGGCCCAGGCTCGGATCGATC
The DNA here is from genome assembly GCA_041182225.1 of Pseudomonadota bacterium. GTDB lineage: Bacteria > Pseudomonadota > Gammaproteobacteria > Burkholderiales > Burkholderiaceae_C > Rhodoferax. The sequence continues at coordinate 8,493 of JBEGOC010000027.1, forward strand.
TGGCGCGCACCCGCATCACCTCGCCGGTGAACGGCATCGTGATCAAACGTGCCATCGAACGCGGCCAGACCGTGGCCGCCAGCTTGCAGTCGCCCGAGCTGTTTGTGATTGCGCAAAACCTGTCTGACATGCAGGTGGACGCCAGCATCGACGAGAGCGATGTGGGCCGCATCCGCACCGGGCAGCGCGCCACCTTCACGGTGGATGCCTTCCCGGGCCAGACTTTCGAGGGCGAGGTGCGCCAGGTGCGCAAGGCGGCGCAAAGCGTGGCCAATGTGGTGACCTATGTGGCGGTGGTGGGCTTCTCCAACGCCGGTGGGCGCCTGTTGCCGGGCATGACGGCGAACGTGCGGGTGGTGACCGATGTGCGCGAAAACGTGCTCAAGGTGCCCAATGCCGCGCTGCGGGTGCGCATTGCCGGCATCGAGCCGGCTGCTGCGCCCGTTGCCCCTGCCTCGGCACCGGGCACCCCGGCCTCGGCCGCCAGCAGCACCGGCAGCGCCGGTAGCTGGAGCTGGTTCAGCCAGGCCCTGGCCCAGCCGGCAGGCGGGGGTGGACCGGGTGGCGGCCTGGGCGGTGGACCCGGTGGCGGCATGGCCGCGCAGCGCGAGCGCCTGGTGACCGAACTGCAGCTGAGCGCGGAGCAGCAGGCCAAACTCGACGCCATCAGCGCCGAAATGCGGCCGCGCTTCATGGCGCTGCGCGATCTGCCGCAAGACCAGCG
>JBEGOC010000028.1:0-8484 GCA_041182225.1 Pseudomonadota bacterium
GTCCAGCGTCCAGACGCAAAAAAGGGCCGTGAGGCCCTTTTTGGATGAGGCTGAACGAATCAGCCTGGCTGCCTAGTAGCTGCTGCGACCACCGCCACCGCCGCCGTAACCGCCGCCGCCGCTGCGGCTTCCACCGCCACCGCCGCCGCCGTAACCACCACCACCACCGCTGCGGCTTCCGCCACCGCCGTAACCGCCGCCGCCGCCACCAGCACCGCCGCCGAAGCCACCGCTACGGGGAGGACGGGGTTCCATTGGGCGGGCTTCGTTCACCACGAGGCCGCGGCCGCCGTACTGCTGGCCGTTCATGCCGTTGATGGCTGCTTGCGCTTCCGCATCGCTGCCCATTTCAACAAAGCCGAAACCTTTGGAGCGACCAGTGTCACGTTCCATCATGACTTTGGCGCTGGTGACCGTACCGTGTGCGGCAAAGGCTTGCTGCAGGTCTTCATCACGGAAAGAATAGGGCAGGTTGCCCACGTAAAGTTTGTTGCCCATGAAAGGACTCCTCAAATTGACTCAAAACGCGATGGAGTCCAAAACCGCAATTAACCCGCCATCCACAAACCAATGAAGACTTAAAGAGCAGACGCGAAACTGGCTAAACACCGCAAACCCGTACTGCCAAAAATTTGACAATACCGCTTCATTATGCGCCAACTTTGGAAAAGTCGAGTAAATATTTTGCGCTGGCTCAAAAAACGGGCGTAAATTGTGTCAGTCTTGGCAAACAAGAGGCGGGCCGAACCGGCTGGCGCCGTCCCTTGTGTCACGGAGCAACCGCATGGCGCAGCCGCCCAAAGTCAAGATATGCTGCATTGCCAATCTGGGCGAGGCCCGGCTGGCGATGGCCCACGGCGCCTCGGCGCTGGGGCTGGTCTCGGCCATGCCCAGTGGCCCGGGTGTGATCGACGAGGCCGTGATCGCCGCCATTGCCGCGCAGGTGCCGCCGCCCACGGCCACGTTTTTGCTGACCGCGCGGCAGGACGCGGCCTCCATCCTGGCGCAGCACGCGCTGTGCCGCACCAGCACCATCCAGTTGGTGGACCAGGTGCCCGAGGCCGAGCTGCGGCTGCTCAAGGCCGCGCTGCCGGGCGTGAGGCTGGTCCAGGTGATTCATGTGGCGGACGAGGCTTCGGTGGCCGAGGCGCAGGCGGTGGCACCGCTGGTGGATGCCTTGCTGCTGGATTCGGGCAATCAGAAGCTGGCGGTGAAAGAGCTTGGCGGCACCGGCCGCACCCATGACTGGCGCCTGAGCGGGCGCATCCGGATGCAGGCGGCCTGCCCGGTTTATTTGGCCGGCGGCCTTACTCCCGCCAATGTCGGCGCGGCGATCGATGCGGTGCAGCCGTTTGGCCTGGATGTGTGCAGTGGCGTGCGCACCGAGGGCCGGCTGGACCCGCGCAAACTGCAGGCCTTTTTTGCCGCCATCAGCGGCTGGCCGGCCCGCTGACCGGTCTACCAGCTGGATGGCCCCTCCGGCGTGGCTCTTTTGTGGATGGCGAGGGTGGGGCTGGTGAGCCGCCTGATCCAGCCCTCCACGGCAAATGAACAGGTGGGTGGCGCCTGCGGTTAGCATCGGCGCATGGAAGCATTCCTGGTCTCAACCGGTATCGTCGCCCTGGCCGAAATGGGCGACAAAACGCAGCTGCTGGCGCTGATTCTGGCAGCCCGCTTTCGCAAGCCCTGGCCGATCGTGCTGGGCATTCTGGTCGCCACCGTGGCCAACCACGCGCTGGCCGGCGCCCTGGGCGCCTGGGTCACCACCTGGCTGGGGCCGCAGGTCTTGCGCTGGGTGCTGGGGGGCTCCTTCATCGCGATGGCCATTTGGATGCTGATCCCGGACAAGATCGACGAGACCGACACCGGCAGCGCACCGCGCTTTGGCGTGTTCGGCACCACGGTGCTGGCCTTCTTCCTGGCCGAGATGGGCGACAAGACCCAGATTGCCACCGTGATGCTGGCGGCGCAGTACCACGCCTACCTGTGGGTGGTGGCCGGCACCACACTGGGCATGATGCTGGCCAATGCGCCGGTGGTCTGGCTGGGCGAGCGCATGACCCGGCTGGTGCCGCTGCGCGTGGTGCATGGGGTGTCGGCGCTGATCTTCGCGGCCTTGGGGCTGGCCGCCCTGCTGGGCTGGGCTTGAGTCGATTTATACTTGGTTCAGCGCCGATTTGATCCAGGATTGCGGGCGCCGAAGCCCTGGAGCTTCGAAATACAGCTAAAGACGGCCACCGCCAGCCCACCCGCTGACCCGGCTCCGCTTTTGGCGCTGCCGGGTTTTTTATGTTGCTAGCCACACCACAGTCGATGCATTTCCCCGCCGCGCTGCCCCTGCAGAGCGGCGCCAGCATCCGTGGCTACGACCTGAGCTATGAGACTTATGGCCAGCTCAATGCGGCGCGCTCGAATGCGGTGCTGGTGTGCCATGCGCTCAATGCCTCGCACCATGTGGCCGGGGTGTACGCGGGGCAGACCAAGAGCGAGGGTTGGTGGCACACCATGATCGGCCCGGGTAAGCCGGTCGATACCGACCGTTTTTTTGTGATTGGCGTCAACAACCTGGGTTCCTGCTTTGGCAGCACTGGCCCGATGCATGTCAATCCCGACACCGGCCGGGTCTATGGCGCCGACTTTCCGGTGGTGACGGTGGAGGACTGGGTGGACGCCCAAGCCCGGCTGCTGGACGCGCTGGGCATCCAGTCGCTGGCGGCAGTGATGGGCGGCTCGCTCGGCGGCATGCAGGCGCTGGGCTGGGCGCTGCAATACCCAGAGCGGGTGCGGCACGCGGTGGTGGTGGCCAGTGCGCCCAACCTGACGGCGGAGAACATTGCCTTCAACGAGGTGGCCCGCCGCGCGATCGTGACCGACCCGGATTTCCACGGCGGCCACTTTTACGCGCACGGCGTGGTACCCAAGCGCGGCCTGCGCATTGCCCGCATGATCGGCCACATCACCTACCTCAGCGACGATGTGATGAACGAGAAGTTTGGCCGCCAGCTGCGCGATGCGGTGCTGGGGGCCGGCGCCGGCAGCGCGGGGACGTACAAATACAGCACGCAGGAGGTGGAGTTCCAGATCGAGAGCTACCTGCGCTACCAGGGGGATAAGTTTGCCGAGTACTTTGACGCCAACACTTACCTGCTGATCACCCGGGCGCTGGATTATTTTGACCCGGCGCGCGCCTTTGGCGGCGACCTGAGCCAGGCGCTGGCCCGCGCCACCGCCAAGTTTTTGCTGGTGAGCTTCAGCACCGACTGGCGCTTTGCCCCGGCGCGAAGCCGCGAAATCGTTCGGGCCCTGCTCGACAACCGGCGCGACCTGAGTTACGCCGAAATCGACGCGCCGCACGGTCATGATGCCTTTTTGCTCGATGACCCGCGCTACCTGGGCGTTGTTCGCTCTTATTTCGATAGCATAGGACGCACATTGGGAGCCGCCCCATGAGCGACCAGCTGACGATGGAAGCGCTGGCCCGGTTGGTACCGGCCGGCTCCCGCGTGCTGGACCTGGGCTGCGGTGACGGCGCCATGCTGGACCATTTGCAGCGCACCCGTGGCTGCACCGGCTATGGCATCGAGATCGACGACGCCAACGTGCTGGCCTGTGTGCAGCGCGGCGTGAATGTGATCCAGCTCAATCTCGATGAGGGGCTGGCGCTGTTTGGCGACCAGAGCTTTGACGTGGTGCTGCAGATCGACACGCTGCAGCATCTGCGCAATGCCGAGGTGATGCTGCGCGAGACGGTGCGGGTGGGTCGCCTGGGCATTGTGGCCTTTCCCAACTTTGCCCACTGGCCCAACCGCCTGAGTGTGCTGCGCGGGCGCATGCCGGTGACACGCCGGCTGCCCTACCAGTGGTACGACACGCCCAACATTCGCGTTGGCACCTTTGCCGATTTCCAGGCGCTGGCGCATAAAAATGCCTTGCAGATTCACAATGCCTTCGGACTGGGGCAGGGCCGCGTGGTGCGCTGGCTGCCCAATGCGCGAGCCTCGACAGCGGTTTTTGTGTTGACACGCTGACCCCAAGCCGGTCGGCCACTGGAGCGTACGATGCCTTTACACCCTTTTCTTCAACAGGGCCTGGATGCTGCCGCAGCCGCGGGTATGCCGCCGTTTTACGCCATGGCCAGCATGGCCGATGTGCGGGCTGCCGCGCTCGCTGGCAACCCGCCGCTGCCGCAGCCGCGTGCCGTGGCGGCTGTGCAGGATATCGCCATGGCGTCTGCTGCCGGGCCGATTCCGGCCCGCATCTACCACCCGCCCGGCGACGGTCCGCACCCGGTGGTGGTGTATTTTCACGGCGGCGGCTTTGTGGCGCTGGGCCTGGATTCGCACGACGGCATTTGCCGGCACCTGTGCGCCGGGGCGGCCTGCCTGGTGGTGTCGGTGGACTACCGGCTGGCGCCGGAACACCGCTTTCCCGCAGCCCCGGATGATGCGCTGGCGGCCACACGCTGGGTGGCCGCCAACGCTGCGGCGCTGGGCGCCGATGCCCGCCGCCTGGTGGTGGCCGGTGACAGCGCCGGCGCCTGCCTGGCTGCTGTGACGGCCATGGTCCTGCGCGACCAGGGTGGCCCGGCGCTGGCCGGCCAGTTGCTGTTCTATCCCGTGACCGACCACCCCACGGGGTCGGCGACGGCCTACCAAAGCTGTGCCACCGGTTTCGGCCTGACCGACCTGACGATGCGCTGGTTCTGGGACCAGTACCTGGCCGCCCCGGCCCAGGCCGCCGACCCCTTGGCCTCGCCGCTGCGCATGCCCTCCTGTGCCGGGCTCCCGCCGGCCTACCTGCTGGTGGCCGAGTACGACGTGTTGCGCGAGGAAGGTGAGGCCTTTGCCCGGCGCCTGGCCGAGGCCGATGTGCCAACGCACTTGCGCCGCAGCCTGGGCATGAACCATGGCTTCCTCAAGCACGCCGGTCGTCTGCCCGAGGCCACTGCCGAACTGGATGACGCCTGCTCGTGGCTGCGCCGGTTGACACAGCTTGCCTAAGCAGGACAAGGGCGCGGTGGCGGTCCCCAGTTGGGGCCAAGCCCTGCGCTTTTGGCTCAAACTGGGCTTCATCAGCTTTGGCGGGCCGGCCGGGCAGATCGCCATCATGCACCGCGAGCTGGTGGAGGAGAAACGCTGGATTTCCGAGGCGCGCTTTCTGCACGCGCTCAATTACTGCATGCTGTTGCCCGGCCCGGAGGCGCAGCAGCTCGCCACCTACCTCGGCTGGCTGATGCACCGCACGCTGGGCGGCATCCTGGCCGGCCTGCTGTTTGTGCTGCCCTCGCTGCTGCTCTTGATCGGGCTGAGTTGGCTCTATGTGGTGTATGGCCAGCTGCCGGCGGTGGCTGGTCTGCTCTATGGCATCAAGCCGGCGGTGGCGGCGCTGGTGCTGCAGGCCGTGCACCGGGTGGCCAGCCGGACCTTGCGAAAACCGGCGCAAGCCCCCCTGCTGTGGGCGATTGCGGCGATGAGTTTTGTTGCTATTGCAGGGTTTCAGCTGCCGTTTCCCTGGGTGGTGCTGGCCGCGGCGCTGGTTGGCTGGCTGGGCCAGCGCCTGGTGCCGGCACAGTTTGCCAGCGCCAACGGACACGGCGCGGCTCAGCCGGCGAATGCCGGCCGCAAGGCCTGGCTGGACGACGACACGCCCACGCCGCCCCATGCCCGCTACCGGCCACGGCGGCTGGCGGCGGTGCTGCTGGCGGCGGCGGCGCTGTGGCTGTTGCCGATGGGTGCGCTGCTGCTGTGGCAGGGCTGGCAGGGCGCGTTGACGCAAATGGCCTGGTTTTTTACCAAGGCCGCGTTGCTGACCTTTGGCGGCGCCTACGCGGTGCTGCCCTATGTCTACCAGGGCGCGGTGCAGCAGTTTGGCTGGCTGAGTGGGCCGCAGATGATGGACGGCCTGGCGCTGGGCGAGACCACGCCGGGGCCGCTGATCATGGTGGTCACCTTTGTCGGCTTTTTGGGCGGCTGGCACAAAGCCGTGCTGGGGCCGGAGGCGCTGTTGGCCGGTGCCGTGCTGGCGGCCGTGGTGGTGACCTGGTTCACCTTTTTGCCTTCTTTTGTGTTCATCCTGGCCGGTGGGCCGCTGGTGGAATCCACCCATGGCCGGCTGCAGTTCACCGCCCCGCTGACCGCCATCACCGCCGCCGTGGTTGGCGTGATCGCCAGCCTTGCTCTGATATTCATAGCGCACATTGCTTATCCCACGGGGCTTGGCGGCCGATTTCTTACAAATTTGGACGGGGTGGCGCTGGCGCTGACCGGGCTGGCGGCGCTGGCCTTGCTGCGTTGGCAGTGGGGCGTGATGCCGGTGATTGGCCTGTGTGGCCTGGCCGGCCTGCTGCTGCGGCTGTCGGGCCTGGCGTGACGATGGCGTACAGTCGCCGCACGCCCCCAACAGACCGACCATGACCTCCAGCCCACCTGCTACCGCACCGAGCCCGCTCGGCAAGTCTTCTGACCTGGCCGACGGCACCCGCTTTCGGGTGCTGGGTGCACTGAGCTTCTCGCACTTTCTCAATGACATGATGCAGTCATTGATTTTGGCGATCTACCCGCAGCTCAAGGGTGATTTCAACCTCAGCTACGCGCAAATTGGCGTCATCACCCTGATGTTTCAGCTCACGGCCTCGCTGCTGCAGCCGCTGATCGGCTCGTACACGGACAAGCACCCGCAGCCGCGCGCATTGTCGGTCGGCATGGGCTTCACCCTGATCGGCCTGCTGGTGCTGGCGGTGGCGCCCAATTACGCCACGGTGCTGGTGGCAGCGGCGTTGGTGGGCACCGGGTCGGCCATTTTTCACCCGGAGTCCTCGCGCATGGCGCGGCTGGCCTCGGGCGGGCGGCATGGCTTTGCCCAGTCGATCTTCCAGGTGGGGGGCAGTGCCGGCCAGGCCATGGGGCCGCTGGCGGCGGCCTGGGTCATCATCCCGTTCGGCCGGCCGAGTGTGGCGGGGTTTTCGGCCGCCGCGCTGATGGCGATGGCGGTGCTCTGGCAGGTGGGCAACTGGTACCTGGCGCACCGGGTGGCCAGTGCCGGCCGACCGGCAGCGGTGGTTAAGCCCTCGCCCCTGCCGCCGCGGGTGGTGGTTTTTGCGGTCAGCCTGCTGATGCTGCTGGTGCTGTCCAAGAGTTTTTACATCACCAGCATCAACAGTTACTACACCTTCTACCTGATCGACAAGTTCGGCGTCACGGTGTCCGGGGCACAGATGTACCTGTTTCTTTTCCTGGTGTCGGTGTCAGTGGGGACGCTGCTGGGCGGCCTGGTGACGGACCGGCTCGGTGTCAAGCCGGTGATCTGGCTGTCCATCCTCGGTGCCGCCCCGTTCACGCTGATGCTGCCCTATGCCAGCCTGGGCTGGACCGCAGTGCTGACGGTGCTGATCGGCCTGATCACCGCCGCCTCGTTTTCCGCCATCATCGTGTTTGCCCAGGAGCTCATGCCCGGCCGGGTCGGCCTGGTGGCCGGGCTGTTTTTCGGACTGGCCTTCGGCATTGGCGGCCTGGGTGCCGCGTTGCTGGGCTGGATCGCGGACCAGACCAGCATCCCCACGGTCTACCAGCTGTGCTCGTTCATCCCGCTGATCGGGCTGCTAACGGCGCTTTTGCCGAACCTGCCAAACAGCAAAACACCATAAGCGGGCTGTACGTCAGGCATCTGGCTTCGTCAGGCTCGCCCTTTTCCGTCATTCCCGCGAAGGCGGGAATCCAGTAGCTGGGTGGTCACGATCCAACCCAAGTGCTGGCTGCGTTGAACGACGACAGCAAATCGTGGCGGGCCGAAAAGCCCAGTTCAACCTGAGCGCAGCGAACGTCAAAGGGCTGCGTGCGTTGGTGGGGGAAGCCGGCAAAGCCACTGTCGGGCAAGGCCACCCCGTCAAAGGTCAGCGCTGGGCGCACTTGGCGTGCCGCCGCCACAAAATCAGCAAAGGTGGCCAATTGGCCGCTGCCGATGGTGTAAACCCGCGACGGCAAGGCCGTGGCATCGAGCGCGGCCACATTGGCGGCGGCCACGTCGCGCGCGTCGATGAAGTCATCGCCGCCGGCCCACAGCAACAGCGGTTCAGTCACCGCCACCCGGCTATTGACGGCACCCTGGCCCAGCAGGGTGGCCAGCAAGCGGCCCGGTACCGAATTATTGGGGCCGGCCCCCAGGCCCAGCACCGCCGAATAACGCAATATGGCCACAGACAGGCCGAACTGGTCGGCGTAATGCTGGGAGAACAACTCGGCGGCCATTTTGCTGGCGGCGTACAGGCTGCCCGGGCGTTCGCTGACCGCGTGAAAGGCAAAGTCCTCGCGGATCGGGCTCGTCTGCGGCCGGCGAAACGTCGGGTAATAGAGCGTGGTGGACGACGCCAGCACAAAGCGGCGCACGCCACAGGCGCGGGACGCTTCGAGCAAGTTCACGGTGCCGCCCAGGTTGACGTCGGCGGCCAAGGTGGGCGTTTGGCGAATCGCCATGCTTAAAGCGGCGGCG
>JBEGOC010000029.1:0-6815 GCA_041182225.1 Pseudomonadota bacterium
GCCATGATGAGCTTGTTGCAGTCGGCCAAGCTCAACGGGCACGATCCGTTGGCGTACTTGACGGATGTGCTGACACGGCTGCCGAACCACCCGAACAGCCGGATCGAGGAACTGCTTCCTCATCGTTGGGCACCCAAGGCCTGAACTGGACCTCCAGCACCAGCGGGGTGCCGTGGCTGGACGCTTACGGAGTTGGCACTGCCCACCCCCGAAAACTTCACCAAACCCGCTTTGTAGTCTGCGATTGGACACCCGTTTCCAATGAAATCAACCACTTGCGTGCCGGAAGTGTTGAACTTAAGTGGCAGACAGTGATAAGCGAGCTTGTCCTCGTTCCTTACTGCGGCTGAGCGAATTCAGTAACGATTCGGGGCTCGACCATACTCACCTGTGGATCGGCTTGCAAGCGTGACACCAGCTTGATCCAAGCGTAGATGTCTGCCACTGTGAACACAAAAAGTCCCGACCGGGGAACCAACTCTTTGGCCCCGAAGCCAGCGTAGTCAGCGGGTATCCCGCCAGTCTTGAATTTGACAGACACTTCCTTGGAAATCAGTCCGATTTGTTGGGTGTCATTCATATAGGCGGCGCCGACGAAGTCCTGCCCGGTCCCCATGTTTGCAAAAACGGGCAGAGACTTTCCGTTGAGTGTCATGGCCTGTTGCGCATTGGCCAGGTTTGCCGCAGGCATTGGGGTTGCACGGTGGATTTCAAAGGGCCCGACTTTTCTCAAGAATGTAGGCGCCACGACGGCGTTGGCGGTAACACCATTGGCCGGAACGCTCGGGCGCTGAATGGTGGCATTGGCCAAAATCAGCATCGATGAATTGCCATTGCTCAGTGCGACACCCTCCAGGGTGCTCAGGTCAGCGTTCGTACTCGGAACGCGACTGAATTGAAGCTGGCCATTTGCCGACCCCGTGTTGAGCGCCAGCACCAGCAGGCCAACTGAAAGAAGAGGTTTCACGACTAACGCCCCCAAATGGTCAGTTGTTGTGCTGTGGCGGTCGACAGCGATTGCGCTGAAGGGCATCCATTGAAGAACTTTAGTGTCCATGTGCCAGCGGCAGCTTCACCATAAAACGCATTGGACATGAATTTCACTCCATTCACCGACGCAGTGGTATGCGCTGAGCCAATGTTCAGCAAAATTGATTTGGTGCCTTGCGGTGAACTGAGTTCAATCTGGGTACAAGTGGGGACGTATCCCGAGCCAAAGTGCAGAAACAATTCAGCCTGCTCCACGATAGATGGAGCGGCCCCCGCTATGGAAAAAGTCTTGGTCAAACCTGCCGAAGAAACTGGCGCTATGCTGGTTGAGCCAAGGGCAGCTGACGCCGTTTCTGCCACAAAACTCCCCAAAAGACTTGTCGGATACGACTGCGCTATGGCCACAGCAGCTGCTGCATTCGCCAGCCCGAACCCGTACCAGTTGTGGTACCAGAAACCGCCCGAGTTCAAAACCCAGGCCTGCTCCAGAGTGAAGGATGAACCGAAGATAGTCGTGTTGGTAATCGCCGCTTGGGTGGCATTCACACGCCTGGAGGTGGACGCCAATATATGACGCACATCCCGCCAGGTCAGCGCCGGATTGGCCTGTAGCATCAGCGCAATTACACCCGACACCGTTGGCGCCGCCGATGACGTACCGTTGAATCCAGCTGTGTAGCTGCAATTTGCATTACCGATACCGGTGCCATTGCCCTTGTCCAAGGCGTTTTTGTTGACGCCTGAGCGCGAATAGCCTGCCGCGCAAGAACTCTGATCGGTTGTGATCATCGCCGGTTTGTAGGCGGCGGCAGAGCCACCGCTGCCCACAACCGATACGTCATAACCATATTCACCACCAAAACCTGTCACCCAGATCGCACTGCCGGTGGTGGAGTAAGAGCTTTTGCTGCCGTCGGGGTTCAGCGATGCCACGACGATGGCGTTGTAATGCTTATTTTCATTGTCCTGATTAGCGCTCTGACACGTCACGCCCAAAGATTGACAGTCGGCTAAAGCGGTCAACCCGTTTCCACCTGAGAACCCGTTACCGGCCGATTTCACAAAAATTCCGCCTTTGGACGATCTCAAATTGAGCATGTTCAGAATGACTGCCTGAATTGAAAGGTCAGTTGAATCGAGTGCAGGAGCCGTGGTGCCAGCGCTGAAATTGAATATGTCTGAGTTACTGGCGTGATAGGTCGTGTCGGCACCGAAGGACGCACCGAAGGACAAAAGGCTTTGCGCTTTAAGGAAGTTGTACCCCACCAGACTGGCTGAAGGCGAGACGCCCGAACCACCCAAACCGTTGTCCTTGCTCGCGACGATCAGCCCTGCCACGCTCGTGCCATGATCGCCCGTGGTTACGCTGTTGGTTGGGTTAGTTGTACCCGTAAAGAAGTTGTAGGACTTGCCTGCCAACACGTTTCCGGACAAATCTTCGTGGCTAATTTCCAAACCTTCATCAATCACATTGACCGTGACGCCAGCGCCAGTGATGCCGGCATCCCACAAGCCGCCCATGCAAAGGTCGATGCCTGAGCCGGCAGCCGGCGTGTTCGAGGCAAAGTACTGATTGGTGTTCTTGAGGTGCCATTGGTAGGGCAGCAACGGGTCCGCGCTGGCAGTGGTGTTGGTGTAGCCGCAGGCGCTCGCCGCGTTGACCCCCCCACTGATTCGCATCACGGCATTGTTGCTGGTCACAGTGCCATAGTTGTTAGAGACAACCACGGAGAACAAAGCGTTGTGGTCGGATTGCGACGCATTTGGCTGGTTGTAGGTGGACGAGTTAGCGCCAGTAATGGCAGTGCCGTTCTTGCGCCATTGGTAAGCCAGTGTGCTGGCGCCCGTCGCTGCCACGCTGAAAGTGGCGGCTTGGCCTAAGCCCACCGACTGCGCACTGGGCTGGGTGGTGATGCTCGGTGCATTGCTCGTCACGCTCAGCACCGCATTGTTGCTGGTGATCGAGCCTTGGCTGTTGCTGACCGTGGCCGTGTAAATCGCGCCGTTGTCGGCGATGACTGCCGCCGGCGATGTGTAGCTTGGCGAATTGGCGCCTGATATCAACGCGCCATTTTTACGCCACTGGTAGGTCAGGGGTGGCATGCCCATTCCCGTTAAAGCGAAAGTTGCTGTCTGCCCCTCCAAAACCGATTGGCCAGTAGGTTGGCTGCTAATGCCCGGCGCGGCATCGACTACGTTCAATGCCGCGTTGCTGCTGGCCGTAGATCCGTTTTTATCGGTAACCACCACCGAATACTGCGCGCCGTTATCCGCGAGAGTCGCCGCTGGCGTGGTGTAAGTGCTGCTGGTGGCTGCAGGTAGGTTGATGCCTTGCTTACGCCACTGGTAGGCGAGGGTTCCGCTGCCAGTGGCGGTGACCGTGAAGGTTGCCGTTTGTGTGGTGTAAATGGACACTGCGGCGGGCTGGTTAGAGATAAATGGGCCGGGCGCCACATCGATCACCCTTAAAGCCGCATTTTTGCTGGTGGTTGACCCACCAGCATTCGAAACAACGACAGAAAACTGGGCGCCGTCATCGGACATCACCGCCATGGGCGTGGTGTAAATGCTGCTGTTTGCGCCGGGTATGTCGACACCCTGCTTTCGCCACTGGTAGGTGAGGACGCCATTGCCGTTCGCGGCCACTGTGAAAGTTGCTGTTTGCGTTGCGTAGATAGAAACCGCCGTGGGCTGGGACGCGATGGTGGGTGGCGCCGATAAGCCGCTTCCAGCGATCTGGACACTTGTTCCAATGACGCTGCCGTCTCCGCCACCACCCCCACAACCTACTAGCGTGCCAATTGATGCTAACGCCCACAAGACGATTGTTACTCTGAGGGATTTGAACATTTGATTAAAAACTGAAATCTATTTTGCGCTTGGGCCCTAGGCATTGTGGAGCACCAGCGTAAGCCAATGAACAGCCAAGATTTCATTGCTATTTTGGACACTCTCCGCTTGGTACTGCTCAAAGCCAATACCTGTCATCTCGATCGTCCCTTTTCGGGTTCTATTTTTTGCCGGCATCGTAACACTGAAGGAAAGGCATCGGCGTGGACGCGCATTGGGAATCAAGTACAAAACCGGATCGCCATACAACGACTGGGCCTCAACCGATCTCCGCAATCATCTCGATCTCAACACAGGCCCCCATCGGGATCTGCGCCACGCCAAAGGCGCTGCGGGCATGGGCGCCGCTGGTGCCGAAGAGTTGGCCGATGAGTTCGCTGGCGCCGTTGGTCACCAGGTGCTGCTCGGTGAAGTCACCGGTGGAGTTGACCAGCGACATCAGCTTGACGATGCGGGTGACGCGGTTGAGGTCGCCCACGGCGGCGTGCAGCGTGCCCAGCAGGTCGATGGCCACAGCCCGTGCGGCGGCCTGGCCTTCGGCGGTGCTCATGGTCTTGCCAAACTGGCCGGTCCATACCTTGCCGTCTTTTTTGGCAATGTGGCCGCTCAAGAACACCAGGTTGCCACTCCGCACATAGGGCACATAGGCGGCGGCCGGGGTGGCTACCGGGGGCAGGGTGATGTTGAGTTCTGCCAGTTTGTCGTAAATGCTCATGGTGGGGTCTCCAAAAAATAAGGTAAATCGGGCTGCAGGCCTTATGCTGGCTCAGTTTCCAGCTATGGTTACTGTAGCACCCTGGCTTTGCGTTTGGTTCAGCAATTGGTTTTGCGACTGGCTTTGGGTTTGGCCCTGCGCCAGATGCTGGCCGGCCGGCTCGTTGGGCGCCGGTTCCACTGTCACGCCCACGGTCAGGGTGTGGCTGGCACCGCCGTGGATGACGCCGCGCATGGGCGAGACGTCGCCAAAATCGCGCCCGGTGGCCAGGGTCACGTAGTCTTCGCCGGGCGAGTGCCAACCGGCGCGGCGGTTGGTGGGGTCCAGGTCGCACCAGCGCTGGCCCGCCGGCAGGTCGGGCACGTACACGGCCGCCCAGGCGTGCGAGGCGTCGCTGCCGCGCAGCCGCTCGGTGCCGGGCGCCGGCTGGGTCAGCAAATAGCCGCTGACGTAGCGGGCCGGCAGGCCCAGGCTGCGCAGGCAGGCCACGAGAATGTGGGCAAAGTCCTGGCACACGCCGGTGCGCTGCGCCAGGGCCTCTAGTGCCGGGGTGTTGATCTGGGTACTTTGGCTTTGGTAGCGAAAGTCGGCATGCATGCGCTGCATCAGCTCGGTGGCCGCCGCCAGCAGGCCCCGGCCGGGCGCAAAGCTGGGTCGGGCATAGGCGGCAAAAGCGGCGTCGCGCGGTGCGAAGGGCGAGGCAAACACAAACTCGGCAGCCGCGTCAAAAGGGCCGCCCGAGCGGTAGCGAAACAGTTCGCGGGCGGTCTCCCAGCCGATGTCGGACGCGGGGGCGCTGCTGGCTTGGGTGCTGACCACGCTGCGGGCCACCATGTCCAGCACGCGGTGCGGCGTCTGCAATGAAAAAAAGCAGCGGGTGTTGCCATACACGTCGGCCGTGCGCGACAGGCTGACCGGTGCCGGGCTGATGTCGAGCTGGTGGCTCAGCAGCTGCTGCTGCGGGGTGTGCAGCGGCTGCAGGTAGGCCATGTGCTGGGCCGTTTCCACCGCTGGCTGGTAGTCGTAGCGGGTGCTGTGGGTGACTTGCAGCTTCATGGCGTGCCCACACTGCGTTTGTGGTCGCCAGCGTGGGTGAAGTAAGTGGCGCTGACCTCGTCTGACACTTTAAATGCGGCGCTCAGGCAGCCTTGCAGCAGGACTTGCAGCGCCGGCGCCACCGGGGTGCCTGCATTGGCGGCAGGCGTCTCGCACAGCGGGGCCAGGCGCCAGGTGCCGGGGTCGGGCACCTGGGTGGCCAGGGGGCTCAGCGCACCTGGGGGGCTGCCGGCCAGCTTGGCCAGCCGGCCGCGCAGGGTGTGCGCCACCCACGCCAGCGAGCGAGGGTTGTCGGCGTCCAGCACCTGCAAATCCACCAGCGCGGCCAGGTCGCGGCTTTGCTGGTACTGGGCATGGAAGGTGATGGTGCTGTCAAACAACGCGATCAGTGCCTCGAAACCGCCGTCGGTGTGCACCGAGCCGGTGTCCAGGGCACTGCTGAGCGCAGGGGCCAGGAAGCCCAGGCGCTCGATGTGCCGGCCGATGCTGAGCAGGCGCCAGCCGTCGTCGCGCGTCATGCGGTCAGTCTGCGCGCCAGTGATGGCAGCCATGTGGTCGCCGCAGTTCTTGAGGGTGCGCAGCGCGTCCTGCACAGCATAGATGCCGCTGCGAGCCTGCGCGGCGCAGCTGCTGGCCAGTTCTTCTTCGGCCCGCACCATGACACGCCAGTGCTCTTGCGACAGGCGCTCACGCACCGCCGAGCCGGCCATCTTGAGCGCTCGAAGGCTGTAGCCCACGCTGGTGGCGCCGTCGGTGCTGCCCAGGCTGGCGATCAGCGAGCGCTCAAACACCCGGCGCGCCTGCGCTGGCGAGGGCACGCCGGGCAGCACCAGGGTGTTGGTCAACGCCATGCGGCCCAGCCAGGCCAGCAGCGGGGCCGAGGCCTGCACTTCGCCGTTGAGGCACTCCAGCGTCAGCCGGGCCAGCCGGATGGCGTTCTCGGCGCGCTCGGAGTAGCGGCCCATCCAGTACAGGTTTTCCGCGGCGCGGCTGGTGACCAGGCGTTTGCGCTGGGCCAGCAGGGCGGGCGTGATGGCGGGTTGCAGCAGGGTGGTGCTGTCTACCTCGCCGTGCGTCAGGGCCCATACGTCTGCGCTGCTGCCGCCTTGCTGCATGGACGCGATGTCGGCCCCTGCGCTGGCCACCCGCGCCAGCCCGCCGGGCAGCACCCGCCAGCCGCGCACCGGGTCGGACACGGCAAAGA
>JBEGOC010000030.1:0-3246 GCA_041182225.1 Pseudomonadota bacterium
GTGGCGCGGCGCCAGCTCCCGATCAGGTCGGTGCGCAGCAACACCAACAGCACCAAGGCCAACAGTCCTACCGCCAGGGCCGAGACCTGCAGCACGGCGTACGCCGGGCGGGCCGTCACCTGTCGCGTGGCCAGCAAAAGCCAGCGCGGCGCACCGGCCTCGGGTACCAGGCACTTGAGCAGGTTCACCGCCCCCCAGGCCAGGCTGGCAAACAGGCCTGCCGCCAAGGCAAAGCCGCCCACCGCAATGCCGCCCAGCACCGGATCGGCTGCCACGGCCACCAGCAGCACGGAAAAACCCAGCACCCCCACCAACAGCACCGACAGCGATGCGGCGCGCGGCAGGCCCAGGTCGCGCCGGATCACACGCAAAGGGGGCACGCGGGAGAGTTGCAGCACCGGCGGCAAGCCAAATGCCAGCAGCAGCGTCATGCCCACCCCCAGGCCGAAGAGCGCCGGTGCGACGCCGGCCGGCGGCAAGGACGCGTTGACCAGCCCGGCCAACAGCCAGACGAATCCGTGGTGCACGGCCCAGCCCAGAAGAATGCCCGCGAGGCTGGCCAACAAGCCCACCAGGGCAAACTCAAGCGCATAGGCGCCGGCAATCTGCCGCTGGGGCAAGCCCAGCACCCGCAGCATGGCGCAGTCGTCCAGGTGACGTTGGGCGAAGTCCCGCGCGCCGATGGCCACGGCCACGGCCGCCAGCAAGGCCGCCAGCAAGGCCACCAGACGCAGGAACTTGTCAGCACGGTCCAGCGTCTGCCGCATCTCGGGGCGGCCGCTCTCGAAGGATTCCAACCGCAGGCCCCGCAGCGATTCGGTGCGGATGTCTTCCTGCACCTGACGGGAGAAGGCCTTGACCGCAGCGTCCGGACCGGCCACGGCCAGGCGCCAAGTGATACGGCTGGCTGGCTGCACCAAGCCGGTGGCCGGCAGATCGGCCATGTGCAGCATGACCCGAGGCGCAAAGCTCAGGAAGCCCGCGCCCCGATCAGGCTCCACCACGATCAGGCGCTCGATCCGGAGGGCGGCATCGCCCAGCAGCAATTCGTCGCCCATGGACAAGCCCAGGGATTCCAGCACCGCCTCATCCACCCACGCCACGCCGCGTGGCGGCCCGCCTGCAGTCACCTGCACTGGGGCTTCAGGCCCGGCCTTCACCTGCAACTGCCCACGCAAGGGATAGTTCGGACTCACCGCCTTGACGGCCACCAGCCGTGATGCGCCACCCCGGCGGTCGGGCGCTCGCCCCATGCTGGGAAAGCCTGCGCTGGTGGCGCTCTGCAGGCCCAGGGCCTGGGCACGCTGGGCCAGCCCGACGGGGGCCGGCTGGTCGCTGGCCACCACGGCGTCACCGCCGAGCAGCTGGCGGGCGTCGCGCGCCAGGCCGGCGTTGAGGCGATCAGCGAAGAAGGCCACGGCCGTGAGGGCGGCCACGGCCAGCAGCACGGCCAGCGCCAGCAGACGCAACTCGCCGGCCTGGAAGTCGCGCCAAGTCTGGCGGGTGGCCAGGCGCCACAAACGGGGCGGCTGGCCGCCGGGCAGGCCGGCATGGGTAACGCGAGGATTCAAAGAGGACATGGCCAGAAGGTACCTCAGCGCCGCACCCTCGTCTGGCGCGGGGGCAACTTGAGCTTGAGGAGAAATGAATCAGGGGGTTTTCACCCCGCTTTTTCCACTTATGCCCGAGCCTCAAGTCTTTGACACTGGCGCCGAGCCCTGGTCAGAAAGGTCAATGGCTCGGAACCTGATCCGAATCATCAAGGAAGCCCGACGACCGAAGTCGCTCAAGCCTGAAAGGGAAACATCATGGCCCAGTCCATCAACACCAACGTCGCCGCCCTCAGCGCCCAGCGTTACCTCAACCGTAACCAGGCGGACCTGACCACGGCCATGAACCGGCTGTCGTCTGGTCTTCGCATCAATTCGGCCAAGGACGATGCCGCCGGCATGACGCTAGCGGAACGCATGACCACGCAGATCCGCGGCTTGAACGTGGCTTCGCGCAATGCCAACGACGCCATCGCCCTGGCGCAGACCGCCGAGGCTGCCATGGGCAGCGTGGCCTCGGCCCTGCAGCGCATCCGCGAACTGGCCGTGCAGTCGGCCAACGCCAGTTACTCCGACACCGACCGCGCGACCATGAACCGGGAGGCGCAGGAGCTCATCGAGGAAATCAAGCGGGTCAGCAGCAACACCGCCTTCAATGGTGTGAACCTGCTGGACGGCTCGTTCCAGGATCAGCAATTCCAAATTGGCGCGAACTCCGGGCAGACACTCAATCTGCCATCCCTGGCGGATGCAAGGGTGACCTCGCTGGGGCGCAGTGCGGTGGCTTTGGATGGGTCTTCGGCGGGCTCGGTGCTTGGAAAGGCGGCGCTGGCAACGACCAACGGTGTCAGCGCAGCAACTGACCTCACCTTCACCAACCCTGAGGGCACCAGTTCCCCTATCAGCTGGCCGGCAGATGCTTCGGCGAAAGATATCGCGGCGGCCATCAATCTCAAGGCGAATTCGATCGGCGTGACTGCGACGGCCACCAACAGCGCCACGATAGGGGGCTTCTCATTCGCATCCGCCACCACGATTGCTTTCGACCTCAACGGCACGTCGATCTCGGCTCTGGTGAACAGCCCTAGCGACTTGACGCCTCTTGCGGATGCCATCAACGGCGCCTCATCCGCTGGAGTCACGGCCGTATTTGCCAATCCGCCTGCCAAGGATCAACTGAAACTTACGGCCGCAGACGGTTCAGACATCGTGGTGGAAAACCTTGCCGGCGCCGCAATGACTCTCAAGGGGCCGGCTGACTCGGCGCCACTAAACGTCGCAATTGGGGCGGATGGCATCGTGCCTGGGACCGTAGAAGTCGTAAGCAATAGAGGGGCGCTATCGTGGGCGGATGGGGTAGAAGAAGCGTTCGGCACGAGCAACGAGGATGGTATTGCGGGCCTGAATACTGTCAGCACCGTGGACCTCGGCTCCATGAGCGGCGCGGTATCGGCCATCAAGGTGATGGACGCGGCACTGGATCAGCTCAGTAACGCCCGGGGCACTCTTGGCGCGGTGCAGAGCCGACTGGAAATGCTGATCGCCAACGTGGATGTGGTGAGCGAGAACATCACCACCGCCCGTGGCCGCCTGGTGGACGCCGATTTCGCCAAGGAGACGGCTGCGCTGGCACGGGTGCAGATCCTGCAGCAAGCCGGCACGGCCATGCTGGCGCAGGCCAACGCCATCCCGCAAC
>JBEGOC010000031.1:0-3813 GCA_041182225.1 Pseudomonadota bacterium
CGCCATAGCCTCCGCCGCCACCGCTGTAACCGCCACGGCCCTGCGCCGGGCGCGCGGCGCGGCTGGCACCGTCCGCCAAGGGGTTGGGTTGTCGGGCTCCACCGCCGCCGGCATGGCCACCGCGGCCACCGCCGCCGCCACCACTGCGTGGGCCGCGCTCGGCCGAGGCGCCTTGCGGCCCCTTGTTGTCACGCACCCGCTGCAGCATTTCGGTGCGGGCGTTGCGGGCTGCGGCCTGCATCACGTCGCGGCTCGGCGGCTTGCCGGCGCCGCCCCAGATGGTCTGGCGCCCCATGGCGATAGGCTCTGCCTTCTCGCCCGGCTCGGGCATGAAGCCCTCGATCACCTGCACCGGGATGTCCTGCTTGGTGAAACGCTCGATGTCCTGCATGAAGCCTTCTTCGTCCAGACACACCAGGTTCACGGCGGTGCCATCGGCGCCCGCCCGGCCGGTGCGGCCGATGCGGTGCACATAGTCCTCGCAAACGTTGGGTATCTCGTAATTGACCACATGCGGCAGGTCGTCGATGTCGATGCCACGCGCCGCGATGTCGGTGGCCACCAGAGCCCGGATGTCACCGCTCTTGAAGCCGGCCAGCGCCTGAGTGCGGGCGGCCTGGCTCTTGTTGCCGTGCAAGGCCATGGCGTGGATGCCGGCCTTGGTCAGAAACTCGGCCACGTTGTTGGCGCCGAACTTGGTGCGGGTGAACACCAGCACCTGGCTCCAGTTGTGCTCCTGGATGATGTGGGCGAGCAGGGCCTTTTTCTTGCCGCGGCCCACCGGGTGGATCAGCTGGGTGATGCGCTGCACCGTGGTGTTGCGCGGCGTCACCTGGACGCTTTGCGGGTTCTTCAGCAGGGTGGCGGCGAGGTCGCGGATTTCGTCGCTGAAGGTGGCTGAGAACAGCAGGCTCTGCTTGTCCTTGGGCACCACGGCCAGCACTTTCTTGACATCATGGATGAAGCCCATGTCGAGCATGCGGTCGGCCTCGTCCAGCACCAGCACTTGCACCTGACCCAGGTCCAACACACCCTGCTGCAGGAGGTCGAGCAGGCGGCCGGGTGTGGCCACCAGGATGTCCACGCCTTTTTTCACGCGCGATATTTGCGGGTTCATGCCGACCCCGCCAAACACCACGGTCGAGGAGACCTCGAGGTACTTGCCGTAGGTCTGCACCGATTCCTCGATCTGTGCAGCCAGCTCGCGGGTGGGTGTCAGGATCAGGACCCGGATGCCCAGGCCGCCGAATTTGTTGCGCGGCGCACTGTCGGCGGCGAGTCGATGCAGGATGGGCAGCACAAAGGCGGCGGTTTTGCCGGTGCCGGTCTGGGCGCCGCCGAGCAGGTCGTGCCCGGCCAAGACTACCGGGATGGCCTGGGCCTGAATGGCGGTTGGCGTGACGTAGCCCTGTTCGAGCACGGCCTTGACAATGGCCGGGGCCAGGTTGAGTTCTTCAAAGTTCATAGTGTGGCGCCAATCCTGGGCGCTATGGCATCGGCCTGTCTTGGTGCCTGGGGCACCGAGTCAGTCAAAGGCAGATGGGATACAAAAGTGGAACCGCTGCGCGAGGCTTGGTTCCCGGCAAGGTGCCGGTGTCGCGGGCGACTGAGGCGCCGCAACAGCCTGGATTGTCGCACGGACCGGGGCAAGCGCCGATAATGCTGGTTTTACCTCACCGGTTAGCTGAAAAGTCCTATGGCTCAATACGTTTTCTCCATGAACCGCGTCGGCAAGATCGTGCCGCCCAAGCGGCATATTCTCAAAGACATCTCGCTCAGTTTCTTCCCCGGCGCCAAGATTGGCGTGCTCGGCACCAACGGCTCCGGCAAATCCACGCTGCTGAAAATCATGGCCGGGGTGGACAAGGAGATCGAGGGCGAGGCCACCCCGATGCCCGGCCTCAACATCGGCTACCTGCCGCAGGAGCCCAAGCTCAACCCCGAGCAAACCGTGCGCGAAAGCGTGGAGGCCGGCATGGGCAGCCTGTTTGCCGCCAAGGCCCGGCTGGAGGAAATCTACGCAGCCTATGCCGAGGAAGACGCCGATTTTGACAAGCTCGCCACCGAGCAGGCCGAGATGGAAGCCATCATCGCCAGTGCCGGCACCGATTCCGAGCACCAGCTCGAAATTGCCGCTGACGCGCTGCGTCTGCCACCCTGGGACGCCAAGATCGGCCTGCTCTCGGGTGGCGAAAAGCGGCGAGTGGCGCTGTGCCAGCTGCTGCTGTCCAAACCCGACATGCTGCTGCTGGACGAGCCGACCAACCACCTGGACGCCGAATCGGTGGACTGGCTGGAGCAGTTTCTGCAGCGCTACCCGGGCACGGTGGTCGCCATCACCCACGACCGCTACTTTCTGGATAACGCCGCCGAGTGGATTTTGGAGCTCGACCGTGGCTCCGGCATCCCCTACAAGGGCAATTACAGCGACTGGCTGAACCAGAAGCAGGCACGCCTGGAGGCCGAGCAAAAGGGCGAGGAGGCCCGGGCCAAGGCCCTGAAGAAAGAGCTGGAGTGGTCACGCCAGAACCCCAAGGCGCGCCAGGCCAAGAGCAAGGCGCGGCTGGCCCGCTTTGAGGAGCTGTCCGACTTCGAGTACCAGAAGCGCAACGAGACCAACGAGATCTTCATTCCGGTGGCCGAGCGGCTGGGCCATGAAGTGATCGAGTTCGTCAACGTCACCAAGTCCTTCGGCGACCGGGTGCTGATCGACAACCTGAGCTTCAAGGTGCCCGCTGGCGCCATTGTGGGCATCATCGGCCCCAATGGCGCTGGTAAATCGACCTTGTTCCGCATGATCTCGGGCCAGCAGCAGCCCGATTCCGGCACGGTCAAGATCGGCTCCACCGTCAAGATGGCGTTCGTGGACCAGAACCGCGACGACCTGGCCAATGAGAAAACGGTGTGGGAAGACGTGTCGGGCGGGCTGGATATTCTGAACATCGGCAAGTTCCAGATGGCCAGCCGGGCGTACTGCGGTCGTTTCAACTTCAACGGCGCCGACCAGCAAAAGCGGGTGGGCATGCTCTCAGGCGGTGAGCGCGGGCGCCTGCACCTGGCCAAGACCCTGATTGCGGGCGGCAATGTGCTGATGCTGGACGAGCCGTCGAACGACCTGGACGTGGAGACCCTGCGCGCCCTGGAAGACGCGCTGCTGGAGTTTGCCGGCTCCCTGATGGTGATCAGCCACGACCGCTGGTTTCTGGACCGCATTGCCACCCACATCCTGGCCTGCGAAGGCGACAGCCAGTGGACCTTCTACGACGGCAACTACCAGGAGTACGAGGCTGACAAGAAGCGCCGCCTGGGCGAGGAGGGCGCCAAGCCCAAACGCATGCGCTTCAAGGCGCTCAAGTAAGGCCAGGGCTCAGAGCTCGCCGGCGGCCGGCCAGTGCAGGCCGCCGGAACTGGCACCGCGCGCGGCCCAGATGGCCCGCACCACGGCGCGCGCCGTCACTTCGGCGGCCAGCGTGCCCAGCACCATCATGCCGGCGGTCTTGCCGGATTGGCCGGTCCCCAATGTGAACAGCGCGTCACCATCGGACAGGGTGTGCACCGGGTTGATGCTGCGCGCCAGCCCGTCATGTGCCACCTGGGCCAGCCGGTGCGCCTGTGCCTTGGTCAGGATGGCATCGGTGGCGATCACACCGATGGTGGTGTTGGTGCCGGCCAGCAGCGGCTGCGGTGTTTCGCCGGCCAGAATGGCGCGCCGGATGTTGAGCAGCGAGGCGCCATCGGCCGTGCGGGCGCCGGCAATCACCTGACTGGTATCGGGATCGATCACATCGCCCAGGGCGTTGCAGGCCACCAGTG
>JBEGOC010000032.1:0-41137 GCA_041182225.1 Pseudomonadota bacterium
CGTCCGCGCACCACCCGCGCCAATTGGGCCCAGCCGGTGAGCGACAGAATCAGGGTGATCATGAAGTAGTTCAAGGTGGCTGGCCAATTCTGTGGCACAGCGGCAGAAGCAGCCAGCCAGATCGGGATGGTGGGCAGGGACAGCACCAATTCAATCACGCGCTGGATGACAAAGTCGATTCGGCCGCCGTAATAGCCCGAGATGCCGCCCAGCACAATGCCGATGGTGAGCGCCAGGAGCACACCCACCAGGCCGACGGACAGTGAAATCTGGGTGCCGACCATGATGCGGCTGTAGACGCAGCGCCCGAGCCGATCGGCGCCAAAGAAAAACAGCGGCTGACGGGCCTCCTTCGAGGCAAACAGATGAATGCGCGAATTGAACAGCCCCAGCACCGAATATTCATAGCCTTCGCCCAAAACCTCCAGATAGACCTTGCGCTCACGGTCTTCCTCGTAAAGGGAAGCCAGCGTTTTGGGATCGCGCTTGAGCACATAAGGATGGATGTAGGGCCGCAGGGACCAACTGCCGTCGCTTGAGGTGTCTATCAGGTGCAGCGCTTGCGGGGGATGAAACGCGGTGCGTACATTTTGCTTGGACGGGTCATTGACGGCGAAGAATCCTGGCACCACGGCCACCAGGTACAGGGCGGCCGTCACGATCAGACCCGCCATGGCCAGCTGGTGGCGCTTAAAGGCCCACCAGACCAATTGCCATTGCGATGCGACCGCCAGGCGGCTGGAGGCGGTGGCAGTGTTATTCAAGTCGAATACGCGGATCAACCAGCGCCAGCAAAATGTCACTGACCAATGAGCCCAGGACCGTCAAGGCACAGATCAGCAGGATAAAGGCGCCGGCCAAGTACATGTCCTGGCTCATCAGCGACTGCAGCAGCAAGGGCCCGGCGGTCGGCAGGCTCAGCACGATGGCGACGATGATGGAGCCTGAGACCAGGTTGGGCAGCAACCAGGCAATGGTCGAAATAAACGGGTTCATCGCCAGGCGCAGCGGGTATTTCACCAGCAGGGTGAACTCCGACAAACCCTTGGCGCGTGCCGTGGTGACATAGGGCTTGTGCAGTTCGTCCAACATGTTGGCGCGCATCACCCGGATCAGGCTGGCCGTGCCGGATACCGCCAGGATCACGACCGGGATCCAAAGGTGCTGCAACAGGTCGATGACCTTGTTGACGCTCCAGGGGGCGGTCAGGTATTCCTCGGAAAACAGCCCACCGACGTTTTGCCCGAATTCGACGGCCGCCACGTACATCAGCACCAGCGCCAGCAAAAAGCTCGGGATCGCCAGACCCAGAAACGACAGGCCGGTCACGAGGTAATCTGCGATGGAATATTTCTTGACGGCTGAAAACACCCCGACGGGCAGGGCAATGCCCCAGGTTAGCAGCAGCGCCGACACCGTCAACAGCAGGGTCAGTGCCATGCGTTCCCAGATCAGGTCGCCCACCGGCTGCTGCCATTCGAAGCTCAGGCCAAAATCACCCCGAAAGGCAATGTTGGAAATCCACTTCCAGTACTGAACGATCAGCGGTTGGTCCAGGCCAAAGCGGTTGCGCAGATCGGCCGCCGTGTTCTGGTCCACCACTTCGTTGGACGCCGCCAGCGTGGCGATGTACGTGGTGACGTAATCGCCTGGCGGCAACTGGATCAGGACAAACGACAGAAAGCTGATCGCCACCAGAAACGGCAGCATCCAGAGCAGCCGCTTGACGATAAAGACCAGCATCGGGCGTCAGCTGCGCGTGAAGAAGAACTGCTGCGGCAGGGCCGGCCCGGGATTGGGCCACGACCAGGCGCTAGGGTAGCTCTTGGGCACGTTCTGCAGGTTGTTCTTGGCGATGCCGAAGGAGTTGACGGCCAGGCAGACACCAATCGTCTCAAAAGCATCAGCGCAGAGGTCGAACACCTGCTTCATCAGCTCACCCCGCCTTTTGAGGTCGGCCGTGGCCCGCGCGTCGTCGTACAGTTTCATGCGCTGCTTCTGGCTGGCCGGCGGTTCCTGGCCATCCTTGCCACCTGATACGTACCACTGCGTCCATGGAATGGCGTAACGCGAACCCTGCGTGTGCTGGGCAAAGTAGTCCCGCGCGTCGAGCATCGGGTCCAGACCGCCAGGGCCAGGCCAGACCGCCGCGTCGTGGTCATTGCTGTCGCCACGCGTGTAGTACAAGGCGCGCTCGATGGTGTTGACCTTGATGTCGATCCCGATCTCAGCCCAGTGGCGCTTGACCAGTTCCAGGGTATCAACGGCATCGGGGTAGAGCGTGGGGATCACATCGATCGAGAAAAACACCTTTTGACCATCGGGCCGCAACCGGAATTTCTGGGCGTCGCGCTTGCTGTAGCCGATGCGGTCCAGGATGTCGTTGGCCAGTTTGGGATCGTGCTTGGTGAACTGGTGTGCCAGCTTCTCGTTGAACCAGGGGTGGCCTGGGCGCGGGCCGGTCTGGTGCGGCTCGGACTGGCCCAGGTAGACCAAGTCGATGATTTCCTTGCGGTTCATGCCCAGCGAGAGCGCTTGCCGAAACTCTTTGTTGGCAAACATCTCACGCATCTTGGCGTCTTTGTGCGTCAGGTTCAGGTAGATCTGGACCTGCTGCGAACCCGCATTGACCAGCTCAATCAGGCGATAGCCGCCTTTTTGCATGTTTTGTGACAAGGTCGGCTTGTTCTGCAGGGAGTCGATATGACGTTCCTGGATGTCGAGCTTGCCTGACAAGGCGTCCAGCATCAGCGACTCCACGTCTTGCGCAATGCTGAAAGTCAGCCGATCAATGTAGGGCAGCTGTTGCCCGGTCTGGTCGACCTGCCAAAAGTAGGGGTTGCGTTCCATCACGACACGGGTCACACCGCCAGAATAGGCTTCCGTCACCACCCACGGGTCCAGCGTGGGCTTCTCGACATTGCCCCAGCGCGCCGGTATTTCAATGTCACCGCACTTGTTGCGGAACAGGGATGCCCAGTCCGACAGATTGGCCGCTTTGGCTTGTGCCGCCACATTGGGGTTGTATTTGGGATGAAACTGGCTGCAATAGTGTTTGGGGAACAGCGTTGGGTACTGACCCAGAGGCGTGGCCATCTGTTCCAGGAACAAGGCATAAGGCGTAGCGAAGGTGAACTTCACCGTGGTGTCATTGATCTTGGTCACCACCGCCGGTTTGTTAGCGATCACCAGCGTCGATGGCACCGATTTGTACAACTCGCTGTTCTTGGCACAGTCCTCGATCGAGAAAAGAATGTCGTCGGCGGTGAATGGCTTCCCATCCGACCATTTCATGCCGGGACGCAGGGTGAAGGTGAACTCGGTCGAATTGGCGTTGACCTCCCACTTGGACGCGACGCAGGGCAGCACCTCGGTGAAGGCCATGTTCCAACGCACCAGCCCCTGGTTGCCCACCATGCGCAGGATGCCGTTGTGGTCGGCACTACCGCGCAGGCCACGCCGCAGCGCACCGCCGTAGGTGCCCACTTTTTCAGCCTGAACCACCAGCGGTGCCGAAGGGAGCCTTTGGGCGAGCGCTGGCAATTTGCCGTCACTGACCATTTTGGCCAGAGCGGGGGCCTCTTTGCCTGCCTGGGCCCATGCGGCGCCGCCCATGCCAGCCAGCGTGACAGCGCCAGCAAAGCCTTTGAGCACCTGGCGACGCTGTGCGCTGCGGGGGCTCGTGGAACGAGGGGCTTGGTTCATGCAAATACTCCAAATGAAGTGAGGGAAACCGGAGGGAAGCAGGCCCCGAGGCCTGCTTCGGTGAGTGTCTTGCTCCCGACTCTCAGCAGGAGACGACAGGAAGACACTTTGTTTGACAACCTTCACCCTGTCAAGCGGTAATTAATCAGTACAAACCCTAGCGATGAAAAACTGCTGGTATTTGGAGCCATTCAGGCTCACAATAGCCGGACTATTTGTCTTACAAGCATGAATACGTCATACCAATTTCCATCCCTGTTGACAGGGCATTCATGAAGCAAACCGCGCTCAGGCTGGAGGAATTCACGGCCTCGGTACTGGCCGTGCCACCCCTGGCACGCCGCAACGACCTGAGCATCGATGCAGCAGCCAACCGCGCGTTGATCCGGCACATTGAAAGCGGCGGCATTCGCACCCTGCTGTATGGCGGCAATGCCAACCTGTACCACATGCCATTGCGGGAATA
The DNA here is from genome assembly GCA_041182225.1 of Pseudomonadota bacterium. Classification (GTDB taxonomy): domain Bacteria; phylum Pseudomonadota; class Gammaproteobacteria; order Burkholderiales; family Burkholderiaceae_C; genus Rhodoferax. Next base: position 4,172 of record JBEGOC010000032.1, read on the forward strand.
TGCCCCGATGCTGACCCTGCTGGCCGATGCGGCTGGCCCCGACACACGGGTCATCCCGTCGGTCGGTCCGGACTTTGGCAAGATGATCGAACAGGCGGACCTGCTTCGCAATTCGGGCTACCAAACAGCCATGGTGTTGCCGATGCAGGGCTTCACCACGCCGCAGGGCGTGGCCGAAGGCATCTCGCGCTTTGTCGACCGGGCGGGGATGCCGGTCACGCTGTACATCAAAAGCGAACAGTACATCGACCTTGACACCCTGCAGGCGCTGGTGGAATCGCACAAGGTCGTGTGTGTGAAGTACGCGGTGGTCCGGCCCGACCCGGCCGACGACCCATTTTTACAGGCCCTGATCACGCGTATTTCGAGTCGCCGTATCGTCAGCGGCATGGGGGAGCGGCCGGTGCTGGCGCACCTCGCCCGCTTCGGCCTGGCGTCCTTCACCACCGGCTCGGGCTGCATCGCCCCCAAGGCCTGCATGGCCCTGCTGCGCGCGCTGCAGCGGGACGACATGACCCAAGCCCGGCGCCTGCACAGCTTGTTCTTGCCGCTGGAGACCCTGCGCGACTCGGTCTCCCTGATCCGCGTGCTGCACGACGCGGTCAGCTGGTCGGGCGTGGCCGATATGGGCGCCCAGTTGCCGCTGCTCAGTCCATCACCGCCGGCCATGCGGGGCGAGATCGAGGCCACTGCCAAGCAGTTGTTGGCGGCTGACGCCAACGCCTAGCGCCACCGTCGAGCCATGACCGCACGCCGCAACCCGGAAGGATTGGCCGATCGGGTCTACCGCGAGTTGTTGGCGACGATCATCCAGGGTGACCTGCAGGAAGGTGACCGCCTGTCCACTGAGCAGACCCTGTCCGAGCAGTTCAAAGCCTCGCGCCCCACCGTGCGCGAGGCCCTGTCGCGGTTGCGGGCGGACGGCATCATCACCAGCCGCCAGGGCGCCGGCACCTTCGTCACGCGCCGCCCCGACCCCGACCTGTCTCGTTTCATGCCCCTAGAGTCCCTGTCCGATGTGCGCCGCTGCATTGAGTTTCGCATCGTCATCGAAGGCGGTGCAGCGGCACTCGCCGCAGAAATGGCCGACGAAGCGGACCTGGCACTGATTCAGCTTGAGTTGGCGCGGCTGCAGGCGGCTGTCAATCACCAGGTGCTGGGGGTGGAGGAAGACTACGACTTTCACCTGGCGATTGCCCGCGCCAGCAAAAACCAGTTTTTCGTCTCTGTGATGGCCTCGATCAGACAGCAGGTGGTGTTCGGCATGAACCTGCTTCGCAACTTTTCACTCAGCAAGAGCCAAGAGCGCCTGCTGGGCGTGCAAGCCGAGCATGTGGCCGTGGTCGAAGCCATCCTGCAGCGCGACGGCCCCGCGGCTGAAGCAGCCATGCGAAGCCACCTGCAAAACACCCGCTCGCGCATGTTTGGCAGCTGACGCTGCCTGCCAGTGCCAGCCCCCCGATGCACCCACAAGGAGATCTGTTCATGCCGACCGTGTTCACCGCAGCCCAACGCCTGGCCTATGAGACCGACGGGTTTGTCCTGATTCCGTCACTGTTCGACGCTAAAGAGATCAGCCTGATGCGCCAAGCCATGGAGCAGGACCCGGCGCTCAAGCAAAGCTTGTACGAGCGACGCGACGCTCAGGGCAAGGCCACCCGGATTGCGCTATGGAACGAGCCCGGTGACAGCGTCTATGGTTTGGCGGCCCGTAGCGAGCGGGTGGTGGACACCATCGAAGACATGCTGGGGACCGAGGTTTACCATTACCATTCCAAACTCACCGCCAAAGAACCCTTTGACGGCGGGGCCTGGGAGTGGCACCAGGACTACGGCTACTGGTACCACAACGGCTGCCTGTACCCGCACATGGCCAGCGTGATGGTGGCCCTGGACCGCGCCGACCGCAACAACGGCTGCCTGCAAGTCATTCGGGGCTCACACCATGCTGGCCGCATCAACCACAGTGCCGGACCGGGCGAACAGGTGGGCGCGGATATGGAAAGGGTCAACCAGATGCTGAAGACGCTGGATCTCGTCTATGCCGAGATGGCCCCCGGCGACGGCCTGTTTTTCCACAGCAATGTGATGCACCGCTCGGACCAGAACCGCTCGCCCAACCGGCGCTGGACCGTGCTGTTTTGCTACAACGCGGCCCACAACACCCCCTACAAGGCCCAAGCCCATGCCAGTTTCAGCAAGCTCGAGAAGGTGCCTGATCAGGCCGTCAAGGCAGCCGGCGTGCGCCTGAGTGATCCGGCCCAAGTGCAGTTTCAGACGAAAAGGGCGCACACCGCACCCAGGATGGTCACGCCCTGAGCTTGCCACCAGAAGCTTCAGGGACCCACCCGCATGATTCACCGCCTTCTGCTGACCGGTGCCGCCGGAAAACTCGGCCGCCACCTGCGCCTCAGCCTGCGGCCCTACGCGCAACAGATGCGGCTGTCAGACATCGCGCCCCTGGACCAGGCCGGTCCAGGGGAGCAGGTTCAGCCCTGCCAGCTGGCCGACAAACAGGCGGTGGATCGGCTGGTGCAGGGCTGCAATGCCATCGTCCACATGGGCGGCCTGGCCACCGAATACCCGTTGGAAGAGATTCTGGAGGCCAATATCAAAGGCGTGCTGCACATCTATGAAGGCGCGCGCCGCCACGGCGTTGAGCGCGTGGTGTTTGCCAGTTCCAACCATGTGGTGGGTTTTCACAGGCAGGACGAGGTGCTAGGCACCGACTGCGTGCGCCGCCCGGACAGCTATTACGGCCTGTCCAAGTCCTTTGGCGAAGACGTGGCGCAGTTCTACTGGAACCGCCATGGCATCCAGAGTGCCAGCCTGCGCATTGGCTCGGCCTTTCCCGAGCCCAAAGACCGGCGCATGCTGCACACCTGGTTGAGTTACCGTGACCTGACCGAGCTGATTCGCTGCTGCCTGTACGCGCCAACGCTGGGTCACACCGTGGTGTTCGGCATGTCAGACAACCGCGATCCCTGGTGGGACAACGCTGGCGCCGCCCACCTCGGCTTCAAGCCCCAAGACAGCGCCGAACCCTACCGGACCGAACGCGAAAAAACCCCGGCACTGGACGCCGCCGACCCGGCGCGCATCTACCAGGGAGGCGCCTTCGTCAAGATGGGGCCTTTCGATGACCGCACGCCGCCATCCTGACACCCACACAACCCGGGTCCGACCATGACACGCAAACGCCCCGAAGAACTGCGCAGCCACCGCTGGTACGGCGTCAAGGACCTGCGCTCTTTTGGCCATCGCTCGCGCACTGCACAGATGGGCTACCACCGCAGCGACTACGCGGGCAAGCCGGTCATTGCCATCATCAACACCTGGAGTGACATCAACCCTTGCCACAGCCACTTCAAGCAACGCGTGGAAGAGGTCAAGCGCGGGGTCTGGCAGGCCGGAGGCTTTCCGGTCGAGATGCCGGCGATCTCACTGTCCGAGCCGTTTCAAAAGCCGACGACCATGCTCTACCGCAACCTGCTGGCGATGGAGACCGAGGAGTTGCTGCGCTCCTACCCCGCCGATGGCTGCGTCCTGATGGGCGGCTGCGACAAGACCACGCCGGCCCTGGTGATGGGCGCCCTGTCGATGAACCTGCCCACAATTTTTGTACCAGCCGGACCGATGCTGCGGGGCGACTACAAAGGCACCCACTTGGGCAGCGGCAGCGACACCTGGAAATACTGGGCCGAACTGCGGGCCGGCAACATCAGCGAACAGGACTGGCAGGATGTGGAGGACGGTATCGCCCGCAGCCCCGGGCACTGCATGACCATGGGTACGGCCAGCACGATGACCAGTGCCGTCGAGGCGCTGGGGCTGACCCTGCCGGGGGCCGCGTCCATCCCCGCTCCTGACTCGCGCCATGCCCAGATGGCCAGCCTGAGCGGCAAGCACGCCGTGGAGCTGGTGTGGCAAGACCTCAAACCGCTCGATTTTCTGACAGCGGCCTCGTTTGACAATGCTGTGACCACGGTGCTGGCGCTGGGCGGCTCCACCAACGCCATCGTGCATCTGGTCGCCATGGCCAAACGGGCCGGCATCGTTTTGAAGCTGGACCGCTTCGACCAGCTTGCGCGCCGCACCCCGGTGCTGGCCAATTTGCGACCCGGCGGCAAGTTCCTGATGGAAGATTTCTATTACGCCGGCGGGCTGCGCGCTTTTTTGACGCGCCTGCAAGACCTGCTCGATCTGAGCCAAAACACCTGCGTGGGCACAACGCTGGGCGAGAACATTGCCGGGGCGGTGGTGCACAACGACGAGGTGATTTTGCCCCGCGACGAGCCCCTGCTGGCGCGGGACGGTCTGGCCATCCTTCGCGGCAATCTCGCGCCCGATGGCGCCGTGATCAAGCCCGCGGCCATGGAGGCGCATCTGCGACAACACACCGGTCGTGCCGTGGTATTCAAGGACTACAACGACATGGCCGCTCGAATCGACGATCCGTCGCTGGATGTGGACCATAATAGCGTGCTGGTCTTGCAAAGTGCCGGCCCGCAGGGTGCGCCCGGGATGCCTGAATGGGGGCAATTGCCGATTCCGCAAAAGCTGTTGCGACAGGGCGTGCGCGACATGCTGCGGGTCAGTGACGCACGCATGAGCGGCACCAGCTATGGCGCCTGTGTGCTTCACGTCACGCCCGAGTCGCATGTGGGCGGCCCACTGGCCCTGGTGCGTGATGGCGACCTGATTCAGATCGACGTCGAGGCCCGCCGCATCGACGTCCTGCTGAGTAACGAGGTTCTGGCGCAACGTCGCGCCGCCTGGCAGGCACCGCCACCCCGCTTCAACCGGGGCTACGGCACGCTGTACCTCAAGCACATCCAGCAGGCGGACCAGGGCTGCGATTTTGATTTTCTGGAGCCGGTGGTGCGGCAAGATCCGAGCGGCGAGCCGGAAATTCACTGACCCATGAAGCAGCCCCGCAAAATCTTGTTCATTTCGGCCGACCAATGGCGCGGCGAATGCCTGTCAGCCCTGGGTCACCCCGTGGTCAAAACCCCGCATCTGGATGCCTTGGCCAGTGATAGCGTGCTGTTTCGTCAGCATTTCTCCGTGACCGCACCCTGCGGACCCTCGCGTGCCAGCCTGCACACCGGGCTCTACCTGATGAACCACCGCTCCGGCCGCAACGGCACACCGCTGGACGAGCGTCACACCAACCTGGCCCACGAAGTACGCAAGCTCGGGTTGGACCCCATGCTGTTTGGCTACACCGACACCAGCGCCGACCCCCGTGGCCGGCATCCCGACGACCCGGCACTGCGCACCTTCGAGGGGCCCTTGCCGGGCTACCGGGTCGGCCTGCTGTTTCCCGACTACATGGCCGCCTGGATGCACGATCTGCGCGCCAAGGGCTACCAGTTCGAGGGCCGCAAGGACGTCTACCAGCCCCAACCTGGTTTTGACAAACCTGCCGACCGGGGACACCGCTTTATCCCGACGCGCTTCAAGGCACAGGACAGCGACACCAACTTCATGGCCGATCAGGTGATCCAATGGCTGGGCGACCACCGTCAGGACGACTGGTTCATGCACTGCGTGTTCCTGCGCCCTCACCCACCGGTGATTGCCCCGGAACCCTACAACGCCCTGTATGACCCGGCCAGCGTGCCGCTGCCGCACCGGCATGCCACCCCCGAACAAGAGGCTGCCCAGCATCCGCATCTGGCCCAGTGGATCAAGTGCTTTGACCGGCCAAGTCACTACGACGAGCACAACCCGAACAACCTGGTGCACCTGCCCGAGCTGGAATTGCGGCAGATGCGGGCCTGCTACTACGGCATGATGAACGAGGTGGACGATGCGGTCGGGCGCATCGTGGCCCACCTGAAGGCCACCGGCGAGTACGACAGCACGCTGATCGTGTTCACCTGCGACCACGGCGAAATGGGCGGCGACCATTACACCTGGGGTAAGGAGCTGTACTTTGACCCCAGCTTCTACATTCCCCTGATCATCCGCGACCCAAGCCGCGCAGCCGATGCCGGGCGTGGCCGCCAGGTGAGCGAGTTCACCGAATCGGTGGACGTGATGCCGACGGTGCTGGACTGGTTGGGCGCCGCCACGCCGGCGCAGTGCGATGGCCGTTCACTGCTGCCTTTCCTGCATGGCCGCACACCGGCGCATTGGCGTGACGAGGCGCACATGGAGCTGGATTTTCGCAGCAGCCCCTGGGGCAGCTACGACGGCGAGACCGCGCTGGGCCTGGTGCCCGATGAGTGCCAGTTGGCCATCCTCCGGGGGCGGCGCTGGAAGTATGTGCACTTTGTCGCCCTGCCCGCCCTGCTCTTTGACCTGCAGGAAGACCCGACCGAAATGCACAACCTGGCGCAAGACCCGGCCTATCAAGGCATCCTTCTGGAGATGGCGCAAAAGATGTTGTCATGGCGGCTGCGGCAGCAGGAGCATGTGCTGAGCAACCTGCATAACGGTCCGCACGGTGTGGAGGACCGCAGCCGACACCGGCATTGACGCCCTGCCGGCCAGGCGGCAGCGCCCTCAGGCCGGCAAGGCGATCTGATGATCCCGGCTGAACTGGTAGTCCTTGAAAATGTGCTCGGCGCTCAACGTCTGGTAGCTGCCGTCCGCCAGCTGGCGCGTGGTGTCCTTGAGCCGGTAGGTGTAATGGCCGCAGGTCCAGCAGTTGAAATTGCGCATGTGCGTGCACAAACAGGTCTTGTCCATGACCGAGATGGTCTTGGCGTCCGGGTGCAGGGCCACCTCGCGGTTGTAGGCCGTGATGTACGCGCAGCCGCCATTGCCGTCCAGCAAATAGCCGTAGGCTTCGCAGTTGGGCCGAATACCAGCGCCAATCGCCGGTGTGCTCTTGAGCATGCGCATCGGGTAGCCGGTGGGTGAGATGGTGTTGACCTCGATGTCCGACTCACTCGCCCGAAAGTAATCCTGTTTCACGTCGGTTGGCAGACCGCACTCATTGGACACGGTGAACCGGGTGGCCACCTGCACCGCCGCGGCACCCATTTCCAGAAAGGACACGGCATCGCTGCCGGTGAAGACGCCGCCAGCGGCGATCAGCGGGATGTTGAGTTGCTCGGCACGCAGGTACTGCAGGATTTCGCCGGTGATGGTGGCCAGGTCGTACTCGGCCCAGTCCATGCCAAAGCCAAGGTGACCGCCGGCCAGCGGGCCTTCCACGATCACATAGTCGGGCAGCCGGTTCAAACGGGCGTTTTTGCGCAGGAACAGTTGCAAAGCCCGCACCGACGACACGATGATGCCCAGTTTGGCATCTCGGAACCGGGGGTGATCGGCAATCAGCCCGAATGAGCCCAAGTGCAGCCCCGCGCTCAGGGTGATGCCGTCAACGCCGGCATCAAGCGCCGAAGCCATGCGCACCTGCAGCGTCTCGCGCGGCGCGTTCATGGTGAGCTTTTCCATGCAGTTGACAAACACCAAGCCCTCGCCGCGCTTGGCCTCCATCGTGGAGCCGACATGCCGGCGCGTCGCCTCGGCCAGTACACCAAGGTCAAACTTGACGATGGATTTGTCCGAATTGTCGATGTTGTGTTTGTAAAAGCGGGTCTTGTCCTTCACGAAACTGGTGTCAAAGCGGCGGTCTGACACATCAGGCACCATGGCGTCCGAAATGTGCCCAATGCCGCCCAGGCGCACCGCTTCCAGGGCCAGTTCGGCGGTCGAGATGTCCACACCCATGCCGCCGATCATGATCGGCACCAGTTCTTTTTTTCCGAACTTCAGGCGGAAATCATCAACACATTTCATGAAGGTCCTCAGGACCCGGCGCTTGACAGGGGACCCGCCGGTGCTTCAGATTCTAGCTGTCGGGTTGCTTAGAGTTGGCACTCCGCCAATGCCCCCGGCCGGGCCGAGTACTTGGTGGTGGCAGCCAGCGTCTCCACCCGGACACGCGCTGGGCGCCCGCCATAGACGGCCGACTTCAACCAGGCGCATTCCGCGGCCAGCGCGGTCTCATCCGCCAGTCGCGTGTGCCAGACCCGTTGCTCGGCATCCCAGCGGTAACCCCGCGCCTTGAGCGTGTTTTTGGCGTCAAACGGGGCGAGCGTGGCCTGCAGACGGTAGCTGGGCGCCGCACCTGCCCCCAGCAGACGCGCCAGGCCGGTCTTGCCGTCGCTGGGCAGCGTCGGTGTCAGCACGGCCAGCAGGGCGTGGCAGTCCATTTCAGCCCGGTGGGCGTCGTAAAACCAGCCCTGATGCAGGGCCAGGTGCTCCAGCTTGGCCGAGTTCCGGCCCTCCTTCTTCCAGTCGATGTCGGCCAGGGAGCAGGCCCAGGGCAGGTCGGCAAAGCCGGGGTAGCGTGCCTCGCAGAACGGCCGGTCAAACGCCGCGTTGTGGGCAATCACCAGATCGACACCGGCCAGCATGGCGGCGATCCGCGCTGCGTCAAGCGTCTGGCCCCGGACCATGTCGTCCGAAATGCCGGTGATCCGCTGCACTTCTGCGGGAATCGGCTTGCCCGGGTCTTCCAGCCCGTCATACACACTCACGTCGCCCACAGGCAAACCTGTGGCGGTGTCAACGGCTACCCGCAACAGGGCCAGTTCAATGATTTGTTCACTGCCGTGCGACAAGCCGGTGGTTTCGGTGTCCAGGAGCAACACCGTGGCACGCGGCCCCGAGCCCTTGCCTGCGAAACGCGTCTGAACCTCCAGCCTGCGTAACACGCGGTAGTCAGGGTGCTGCGCCACCAGACCCGCCATGACTGCCACTTCCAGGGCCGGGCCGGTTTTGCGCGTTGATTTCGATCGGGCGGCGGTGACGGTGGGCTCAGCCTTCGGCACCGGGCCGAGCGATGCGCCGGCCGCTTCCGGCTCCAGGGCCAGCGGCAGTTGGGTCAGGGTCAAGCGTGTCTTTCGTGAGAAATTTCGGTTGAAGTGTGCCCGAAAAGACCGGGTGCTACTGCCCGGACTGTCACATTCAGGATCGACCGCCAAACTTTTATTAGGCAATATAATTCTCTTTTTCAATCAAAAAAGCACTATACTTCATTACACTGCGTCAAATAAGACCGTCAGCGCCGGGTTTTTACCCTGGTCTGTGGTGCCCCAGGCAAAGTAACATTGGCGACTTCGATTTCATCCTCATTCTCCCAAGGAATCACCATGACCAGTCACAACACCTCCCGCCGCCAGGTTCTGTCACGCAGCGCCGCCCTCATCGGCGCCGCCTCCTCCGGGCTGCTGCTGCCTGAATTGGCCCGGGCGCAGTCCGGAAAAGTTCGCGTCGGGTTGATGCTGCCCTACACCGGCACTTTTGCCCAGCTCGGGGTGGCCATCGAGAACGGCTTCCGCCTGGCCATTGACGAGCAGGGGGGCAAGTTGGGCGGCCGGGAGATTGAGTACTTCCGGGTGGACGACGAGTCTGAACCCTCCAAAGGCATTGAAAACGCCAACAAGCTGGTGCAGCGCGACAAGGTCGATGTGATTGTCGGCACTGTGCACTCGGGCGTGCAAATGGGCATCCACAAGGTGGCGCGTGATTCGGGTGTGCTTAGCCTGATCCCCAACGCCGGTGTGCACATTGCCACCCGCGGCCAGTGTGCGCCCAATGTGTTCCGCACCTCGTTTTCCAACTCCCAGCCCACGCGTGCCCTCGGCGCGGCCATGGTGGCCAAGGGCCACAAGCGCGCCGTCTGGATCACCTGGAAGTACGCTGCCGGTGACGAGGCGTTTGAGGGCTTCAAGGAGGGCTACCTGGCCGCTGGCGGCACCATCATCAAGGAACTGGGCCTGCCCTTTCCGAATGTCGAGTTTCAAGCCCTGCTGACCGAAATCGCAGCGCTCAAGCCGGATGCCGTGGCCTGTTTCTTTGCCGGTGGCGGCGCGGCCAAGTTCATCACCGACTATGCTGCGGCCGGCCTCAAGGGCAAGATTCCACTGTATGGCTCGGGCTTCCTGACCGAGGGCATGCTCGAAGCCGCCGGCCCGGCCGCTGACGGCATCATGACCACGCTGCACTATGGCGACTCGATCGAGACGCCGCGCAACAAGGCGTTTCGCCTGGCGTACGCCAAGACCTTCAAACTGCAACCCGATGTGTATGCCGTGCAGGGCTACGACACCGGTCTGCTGCTGGTGCACGGCGCCAACGCGGTCAAGGGTGACCTCAACAACAAGCCGGCGCTGTACAAGGCGATGGAAACGGTGACGATCGACAGCCCGCGCGGCAAGTGGACCATGAGCAAATCGCACAACCCGGTGCAGGACATGTACCTGCGCGTGGTTGAGAAGAAGGAAAACAAGGTCATTGGCGTGGCCGCCAAAGCGCTGGCCGACAGCGGTGCCGGCTGCAAGATGGGTTGAGTCCCGCCGTTCCGGCAACCAAGGGAGGCGCAGGCCTCCCTTTTTTCAAGTTTCGACACCCCATGGATTTCCCCACCTTCCTCATCCAGTTGCTCAACAGCGTGCAGTACGGGCTGTTGCTCTTCATGCTGGCGGCGGGGCTGACGCTGATTTTCGGCATCATGGGCGTGGTCAATCTGGCGCACGGCAGTTTTTATATGCTGGGCGCCTACCTGGCCTACTCGCTCAGCGCCCTGCTGGGAAGCCTGACCTTGGCGCTGATAACCGGTACGGTGCTGGCGGTGGCCTTTGGGCTGGCGCTGGAGTGGCTGCTGTTTCGGCACTTCTACCACCGCGACCACCTGGACCAGGTATTGCTGACCTTCGGCCTGATCTACATCTTTGAAGAGCTGCGCTCGATGCTGTGGGGCGACGATGTGCACGGCGTGGCCATCCCGGCCCTGCTGGGCGAGTCCATTCCGCTGACCGCCAACCTCTCTTACCCGGTCTACCGGCTGTTCATGTCGGCCGTGTGCGTGGCGCTGGCGCTCGGCCTGTACCTGCTGATATCCAAGACCCGCCTGGGCATGAAGATTCGCGCTGGCGCGTTCAACCGCGACATGGCCGAAGCGCTGGGCATCAACATCAAACTGATCCACGCCATCGTGTTTGCCATTGGCGTCGGGCTGGCCGCTGTGGCCGGCATGATCGCGGCGCCGGTCTCCAGCGTCTACCCGAACATGGGCTCGCAGGTGCTGATCATGTGCTTCGTGGTGGTGGTGATCGGCGGCATCGGCTCGGTGCGGGGCGCCCTGGTGGCCGCGCTGCTGGTGGGGCTGGTGGACACCTTCGGCAAGGTGCTGCTGCCCGCCGTGTCGGGCATGCTGGTCTACATGCTGATGGCCGCCGTGTTGCTGTGGAAACCAGAAGGTCTGTTCAAACAATGAGTGCGCCCAAAGCCAACCTTGAGGTGTTTCCGCGCAGCGTGAAGCTGGTGCTGCTGTTGGGTCTGACGGCGCTGGCCGTCTTTCCCTTCGTCGGTACGGACTTTTATGTGCAAATGGTCACACGCATGATGATTCTGGCGATCTTCGCCATGAGCCTGGATCTGTTGCAAGGCGTGAGTGGCCTGGTGTCGCTGGGCCATGCGGCCTATTTCGGGCTGGCCGGCTACGCGCTGGCCTTTCTGATGCCGCAAAACGAAGCGGCCTCGCTCTGGGTCACGCTGCCGCTGTCGGTGCTCGCATCCGGGCTGGCGGCGCTGGTGATCGGCTTCTTCGTGGTGCGCACCCACGGCATTTACTTCATCATGGTGACCATGGCTTTTGCGCAGATGGTGTTCTTTCTGTTTTTTGACAACAAGGCCCTGGGGGGCTCGGACGGTCTCTACATCAATTTCAAGCCGACGGTGAACCTCGGCGCTTGGACCCTGCTGGACCTGGACAACAAGAAAACGCTGTACTTTGTCACTCTCGCCACCATGCTGCTGGTCTACGGCTTTTTGCGCCGTCTGCTGTGGAGCCCGTTCGGTCGGGCGCTGGCGGGCATCCGGGTCAACGAGCACCGCATGCGCGCGCTGGGTTTCGGCACCTTTGGGTACAAGTTGGCCGCCTTCTCGCTGGCGGGCGCATTGGCCGGCCTGGCCGGCTACCTCTGGGGCGTGCAAACCGGCTACATCAACCCCGAACTGATGGGCTTTCACATGAGCGCCCACGCGATCATGATGGTGATTCTGGGCGGCATGGGCAATTTTGCGGGCGCCGTCGTCGGCGCCTTTGGCTTTGAGTGGGTGTTGCACCTGTTCAAGGACCTGCCGCAGATCGGCAGCGTGCAGCTGGGCAAACATTGGCAGTTGTGGATGGGCAGCTTCATCGTGCTGCTGGTGATCTTTGCACCGCGTGGCCTGCTGGGGTTGGCGGGTCGGCTCGGCCACCGCAAGGGAGCGGCCGATGAGTGAGGCGCTGCTGACTGCGACCGGCCTGACCAAGCGCTTTGGTGGCCTGGCCGCCGTGAACAATGTTTCGCTGGAGCTCTGGCGCGACCGCATTCATGCGGTGATCGGCCCCAACGGCGCCGGTAAATCCACGCTGACCAACCTGCTCACGGGCGACCTTCCGCCAACATCCGGCGAAGTCCGCTTGGGCGGCGTCGACATCACCGGCTGGACGCCGGAGCGCATTTCGCGCCAGGGTCTGGGGCGCAGCTACCAAAAAACCAACATCTTCCAACCATTCACGGTGTGGGACAACGTGCGGCTGGCAGCCCAGTCGCGCCAGCCCCAGCAGCCCTGGAATCCCCTGAGCTGGTGGCAAGCTGCTAACAAATCAATAGCAACAAATGACCGTGCGACAAGGGCTATCGAGCTTTCTGGCTTGCAAGACCGGCGCAACGCGATTGCTGGCGCCATCAGCCATGGCGAACAACGCCAGCTCGAAATCGCCATGACCCTGGCCACCGTACCGCAGGTGCTTCTGCTCGACGAGCCGCTGGCCGGCATGGGCGTGGCCGAAGCCCAGCGCATGGTGGAACTGCTGCTCAAACTCAAAAAAGACCACGCCATGTTGCTGGTGGAGCACGACATGGACGCGGTGTTCGCGCTGGCCGATCACCTGACGGTGATGGTCAATGGCCAGGCGATCGCCAGCGGCACCCCGGCGGCCATCCGCAACAATGCCGAAGTCCAGGCGGCTTACCTGGGCGAGGAGCACGCATGACACAGGCCCTGATCGACGCGCGCGGCCTCAACACCTACTACGGGGCCAGCCACATCCTGCGCGACCTGGATTTCCGCGTCGGCCCGGGTGAGACCATCGGGCTGATGGGGCGCAACGGCATGGGCAAGAGCACGCTGCTCAAGAGCCTCATGGGCCTGGTCAAGCCGCGCTCGGGCTCGGTCACGGTCAAAGGCCGGGACTTGACAGGCGCCGCGCCCTACGATGTCGCCCGACAGGGCATCGCCTACGTGCCTGAAGGGCGCGGTATTTTTGGCAACCTGAGCGTGGTGGAGAACCTCAAGATGGCGGCGCGACCCGGCACCCGTGGCCAGCGCGACTGGACCTACGAACGCGTGCTGGCCACCTTCCCCCGGCTGCAGGAGCGCCTGGGGCACGGCGGGCAACAACTGTCGGGCGGTGAACAGCAGATGCTGACCATCGGCCGCGCGCTGATGACCAACCCCGATGTGCTGATTCTGGACGAAGCCACCGAAGGCCTGGCGCCGCTGATCGCGCGCGAAATCTGGCGCATTTGCAGTTTGATCCGCGAGACCGGCATCAGCAGCGTGATCGTCGACAAAAACTGGAAACACGTCACCCAGGTGACCGACCGCAACGTCATCCTGGTCAAAGGCCAGGTGGTGTTCGAGGGCAGCTCGGACCAACTGCGCGCGCAGCCGGCGCTGCTGGAGCAGCATCTCGGCGTTTGAGGGCCGGGGCTACAACAGCGGCCGCAACTCTGCAGCCGTCTCCAGCAGCAGTGGCAACAGGTCGCGCTGCATCTGGGCAGTGGACAGCCGGGCCGGCGAGGCCACCACATTCAAGGCCGCCAGGGTTTGGCCTTGGCTGTTGCGCAAAGGCACGGCGAGCGCGTGCACGCCCAGTTCATGTTCTTCGCTGGCCAGACAGAAATCCTGCTGTCTCACCTGCTCCACCAGCTGCCGGAAGGCCTTCGGGTCGGTCGTGGTCAGTGGCGTCATGCGGGCAAGCTGCCGGCCCTTGAGCCATTGCGTGAACTCGGGTTTCGATTTCGCCGCCAGCAACACGCGCCCGGTCGATGTGGCGTGGGCCGGCAAACGCGCGCCCATGTGCAGCCCATAGGCGATCACGCGGCCCGGTTCGCCGGACGGGCCGCTGCGGTCGCTGCCGCTACGCGCCACGATCACGACCTCGTCGCCGTCCAGCACCACCGCCGAAAACGAGACCTGGGCGTGCAGCGCCAGCCGATTCAATGTCGGTTGCAGCACCCGCGGCAGCCGCGCTGAGGCCAGGTAACTGCCGGAAAAACGCAGCACCTTGCTCGACAGCCAGAAATAACCAGCCTCGGTTTCCAGGTACCCCAGATGCGCCAGAGTCAACAGGTGTCGCCGCGCGGCGGCCCGGGTCAACCCGGTGCGTTCCGCCGCAAGTGTGGCGTTCAGGCGCTGACGGTCCGTGCCAAAACTCTCCAGCACAGCCATGCCCTTGGCCATGCCGGCGATGAAGTCCGCCTGTGAAATCGTCATGCTCTAGCTGGTAATTTTGCGCGATTATCGCGCCGCACAGCCAAGCATCGCGCAAGCCCTTGATCAAGACCCGCACAACGCCAAGCGAGCAGCCTATCCTTGACCGCTCAATTCAAGGAACACCCATGAGAACTCAAGTCGCCATCATCGGTGCTGGCCCGTCGGGCCTGCTGCTGGGGCAGCTGTTGCACCAGGCCGGCATTGACGCTGTGATCATCGAACGCCAGAGTGCCGACTATGTGTTGGGCCGCATCCGGGCCGGGGTGCTGGAGCAAGTCACGATCGACCTGCTGGACGAAGCCGGCGTGGGCGCGCGCATGCACCGCGAGGGGCTGGTCCACGGCGGCTTTGAACTGTTGTTCAAGGGGGCACGGCATCGCATCGACATGCACGCCCTGACCGGTGGCCGCCAGGTGATGGTGTACGGCCAGACCGAGGTCACCCGCGACCTGATGGACGCGCGCGCCGCCGCTGGCCTGAGCACCGTCTACGAGGCCAGCGAGGTCAGCGTGCATGACTTTGATGGCGAGCGGCCGCGAGTGCGCTATGTCAGCAATGGCCAGCAGCATGAACTGAGCTGCGACTTCATTGCCGGCTGTGACGGCTTTCACGGCGTCTGCCGCGCCAGCGTGCCGCCCGGCGCCATCACCGAGTATGAAAAGGTCTACCCCTTTGGCTGGCTCGGCGTTCTGGCCGACGTGCCGCCGGTATCGCACGAGCTGATTTACGCCAATACCGAACGCGGCTTTGCCCTGTGCTCGATGCGCAGCGCCACCCGCAGCCGCTACTACGTCCAATGTCCGGTCAGCGATTCGCTGAGTCGCTGGTCGGACGAGGCCTTCTGGACCGAGCTGCGCCACCGGCTCGACGGCGAAGCGCGGGAGCAACTGGTAACCGGGCCGTCGATTGAAAAAAGCATTGCCCCGCTGCGCAGCTTTGTCGCCGAACCGATGCGCTTTGGGCGGCTGTTTTTGGCTGGCGATGCGGCGCACATCGTGCCGCCGACCGGTGCCAAGGGCCTGAACCTGGCCGCCAGCGATGTCAAATACCTGTCAGCGGCACTCATTGAGCATTACCATGACCGCAGTGCTGCCGGCATCGACAGTTATTCCGAGCGCTGCCTGCGCCGTGTCTGGCGCGCCGAGCGCTTTTCCTGGTGGTTCACCTCGCTGATGCACCAGTTCCCCGAGGCCGGCGGCTTCGGCCAGAAAGTGCAGGAGGCCGAACTGGACTACCTGATCCATTCCAACGCCGCCGCCACCGCGCTGGCCGAAAACTACGTCGGTCTGCCGTTACAGTAAGGGACCATGTCCCAACCCACCCGCCTCGCGCCCGTGCTCAAGGGGGTGCGCCTCCTGAGCCTGTGTCTGAACCTGCCCGGCCCGGCCGCCCTGATGCGTTGCCGCCAGATGGGTGCACGTTGCGCCAAACTCGAACCACCCCCCCCGGCAGGCGCGCCAGCCGGTGCTTCGGGCGACCCGATGGGCCAGTACAACCCGGCGGCCTACAGCGTGATGCATCAGGGCGTGCGCGTCGCTGTGGCCGACCTCAAAACCAGCCAGGGCCAGGCGTCGCTGCACCGCGAACTGACCAAGACCGACGTGCTGCTGACCTCGTTTCGGCCCTCGGCGCTGAGCAAACTCGGCCTGGACTGGAAGCTGTTGCACCGCCAGTACCCCGCCTTGTCGCAGGTGGCCATTGTGGGTGCTCCAGGTGCCCGCGCGGAAGAGCCCGGCCACGACCTGACCTACCTGGCCGAGCATGACCTGGTCAGCGGTCTGGCCCTGCCGCCCACCCTGTATGCCGACATGGGCGGCTCGCTGGCGGCCTCGGAAGCGGTGCTCAAGGCCGTGTTGCTGCAAAAAAATACCGGCAAGGGCCGGTACCTGGAGGTGGCCTTGTCGGACGCCGCCGCCTACCTGGCGCTGCCGCGGGCCTGGGGCCTGACCCGCCCCGGCGCTGCCTTGGGAGGCGGCCATTCCGGCTACCGGGTCTACCCCTGCCAGGACGGCCGGGTGGCAGTGGCCGCGCTGGAGCCGCACTTTGCTCGCGCACTGTGCAGCGCCGCCGGCCTGCCCTTTGCCGGCGTGGCCACCATGCTGCAGCCTGCCGGCCATGACGCCATTGCCGCCTTTCTGCTGAGCCAGACGCGCGCGGCGCTGGACCGGCTGGCGGTGGCACAAGATATCCCGCTGTTCACCCTGCCGGCCTGAGGGGCGCGGCACCTTGCCCCGGAGACCCACCCGATGTCCAGCCAAGACTACAACCAGCACCTGCCGCGCAACAGCGCCAACCACACCGCGCTGTCGCCCTTGAGCTTTCTGGCGCGATCGGCCCAGGTCTACCCCGAGCGCTTGTCGGTGGTGCACGGCGCAGCACGCCACACCTGGGCCCAGACCTACCAGCGCTGCCGGCAGCTGGCCAGTGCCTTGGCACTGCGCGGCATTGGCGTGGGCGACACGGTGGCCGCCATGCTGCCCAACACGCCGCCGATGTTTGAGGCTCACTTTGGCGTGCCCATGCTGGGCGCCGTGCTCAACACCCTGAACACCCGGCTCGACCCGGCTGCCATCGCCTTCATGCTCGACCACGGCGAAGCCCGAGTGCTGATCACCGACCGAGAGTTTTCGGCCACCATCCGCGCCGCACTGGCCCTGATGACCGGCCCGCAGCCCCTGGTGGTGGATGTGGACGACCCGCTGGCCGAGGGCGGCGAACTGATTGGCGAACTGGACTACGAGGCCTTTCTGGCCCAGGGTGATCCACACTTTGCCTGGGTGCTGCCCGCCGATGAATGGGACGCCATTGCGCTCAACTACACCTCGGGCACCACCGGGAACCCCAAAGGCGTGGTCACGCACCACCGGGGTGCTTACCTCAATGCGGTCTCCAACGTGGTCACCTGGTCGATGCCGCAACACCCGGTGTATTTGTGGACCCTGCCGATGTTCCACTGCAACGGCTGGTGCTTTCCCTGGACCCTGGCACTGCAGGCCGGCGTGAGCGTCTGCCTGCGCCGGGTGGACCCCACGCTGATTTTTCCGCTGATCCGCGAACACCGGGTCAGCCACCTGTGCGGTGCGCCGATTGTGTACGGGCTGCTGATCAACGCGCCCGAGCCGCTGCGCCAGGGCATCGGCCACCCGGTGGCCGGCCTGATCGCCGGGGCGGCACCGCCGGCGGCAATCATCGAGGGTTGTGAGCGTATCGGCATCGACATCACCCACGTCTACGGCCTGACCGAGGTCTATGGCCCGGCCGCCGTCTGCGCCAAGCAAGGCGACTGGGCCGGCCTGCCGATCGGTGAGCGCGCCACCCTGAACGCGCGCCAGGGCGTGGCCTACCCGATGCAGGAGGCCATTGCCGTGCTCGACCCCGATACCCTGGCACCGGTGCCGGCCGACGGCCAGACCATGGGCGAGATTTTTTTCAGGGGTAACCTGGTCATGAAGGGTTACCTCAAAAACCCCCAAGCCACCGCCGACGCCTTTGCCGGCGGCTGGTTCCACACCGGTGACCTGGCGGTGCGCCACCCCGACGGCTACATCAAAATCCGCGACCGCAGCAAGGACGTGATCATCTCGGGCGGGGAAAACATCTCCAGCATCGAGGTTGAAGACGTGCTGTACCGCCACCCGGCCGTGCTGGTGGCGGCGGTGGTGGCCAAGCCCGACGCCAAGTGGGGCGAGGTGCCCTGCGCCTTTGTGGAAGTGCGCGACCCGGCCAGCGTGACCGAGGCCGACATCCTCACCCACTGTCACGCCAACCTGGCCCGTTTCAAGGTGCCCAAGCAGGTGGTGTTCGGTCCCCTGCCCAAGACCTCGACCGGCAAGATCCAGAAATTTGTACTGCGCGAGCAGATGCGCTCTGCCTCGGCGATGGATTGAACGGCTTGATAATCCGCCCATGTCGAAGCCCGAACTCGAACTGCTCAGCCTCAGCAATGCCTGCCAACGCCTGGCCGAAGGGTGGGTTCGCTACCAGCAAAACCAAGGCGACACGCAATTGCGCGATGGCTTGATTCAGCGCTTCGAATTCACCTACGAACTCAGCCACAAAATGCTCAAGCGCTATCTGGAGGCCACATCAGCCACACCCGATGCCTTTGACGCGATGCCCTTCGCCGACCTGATCCGAACTGGTAACGAGCAGGGCCTGCTGCGCAGCGACTGGCCCCGGTGGCGGCTGTTTCGTGAAATGCGCGGCAAAACCAGCCATACCTACGATGAGAACGTGGCGCTGGCGGTGGTAGCCGACATCCCCGCGTTCATGGAAGAAGCGCAGTTCCTGCTCGGTGAATTGCAGGCAAGGACGCGCTGACATGGACCTACCCATCGCGGTGGCGCCGCAGGAGTGGGACATTATTCAGTCTATTCTGAAAGCCATCGTCCCGCACCGCACGGTCTGGGCTTTTGGCTCCCGCGCCCGTTTTGCGGCCAAGCCCTACTCTGACCTGGACTTGGCGGTCATGGGCGCCGTGCCCCTGACCCTCGACGAATCCGCCCGGCTGAACGAGGCTTTCACCAACTCCGATCTGCCCTACAAGGTGGATGTGGTGGACTGGGCCTCAACCCCCCACCATTTCCAAGCCATCATGGCACAACACCATGTGGTGGTGTGGCAACCGAAAGGCGCACCAGCAACACCACCGCCCGCGCCTCCATCGCCTGCCCCAGCCCGACCGGGCCCAGCTTTTCGGCGGTCTTGGCCTTGACGTTGACCTGATCCAGCGCCAGCCCCAGGCCCTCGGCAATGCGGGCGCACATCGCCGGGATGTAGGGCATCAGTTTGGGCGCCTGCGCGACCACCGTGCTGTCAATGTTGCCAACGGCCCAGCCCGCGGCGCGCACCCGCCGCGCGGCCTCGATCAGCAGCACCATCGAGTCGGCGCCTTTGAAGGCGGTGTCGGTATCGGGGAAATGGCGGCCGATGTCACCCAACGCAGCCGCCCCCAGCAGGGCGTCGGTGATGGCGTGCAGCAACACGTCAGCGTCCGAATGTCCCAGCAGGCCCAGATGAAACGGCACGGTCACGCCGCCCAGCACCAGGGGACGGCCGGCCACCAGCGCGTGCACGTCCCAGCCTTCACCGATCCTCAGGCTCATTCGCTTATCTTTCTATGGGTGTCCGACCGCAGCATCGCCTCGGCCAATGCAAAGTCTTCGGGGTAGGTGACCTTGAAGTTACGCGCGCTGCCCGGCACCAGCAAGGGCCGCCAGCCCATGGCCTCCATGGCGCTGGATTCATCGGTCACCTGCGTGCCGGCCGACTGCAGCGCCTGGCGCAGCGGACCGACGCGAAACATCTGCGGCGTTTGCGCCAGCCACTTGTCGGACCGTGCCACGGTGGCGGCCACGCGGCCCTGCTGCTCAGCCTTCAAGGTGTCGGCCAGTCGGTGCGCCAGCAGGCCGCCCACTGCATCCGGCAAGCAGGCGTCGATCAGGGCGTTGATCAGGGCTGGCGTCACCAAACAACGGGCTGCGTCATGCACCAAGACCCAGTCATGTGGCTCGGCGCCCTGCGTCAGCAGAAAATTTAGACCATTAAAAACGGTCTCAGCCCTTGTCGCGCCGCCATTGTTTGCTATTAAATACTGAGCAGACAAGTGGGCCAGCGTGGCATCGCCTGCGGCCAGGACCAGCGCGACCCGGTGGAGCCTTGCCACCCGGTCAAACGCCGCCAGCGTGTGCATGACCAGCGGTTGACCCGCCAGCCTCTGGTACTGCTTGGGTCCAGCCGAGCCGGCGCGCGAGCCGCTGCCGGCGCAGGGGATCAGCGCCCACAGGCGGGGCGACTCGGGTGAATTGGAGGGGGTGGCAGGCATCGGTCTGGCCCCATTCTAAAATCCGTTTCTGAACCCCATGGATTTACCCAAACTGACCCCGGGCAAGCGGTTTACCCTGCCCCGCCCGTCCGGCTCTGCCGACGCCCTGCTGCTGGCTCGCCTGGGCCAGCGCGACAAGGCCGAACACCGCCTGACCGCCATCGTCACCGCCGACGCGGCCGACGCCCAGCGCCTGCTCGAAGAGATCGCCTTCTTCGCGCCCGAGCTGCGCTGCGTGCTGTTTCCCGACTGGGAAACCCTGCCCTACGACACCTTTTCACCGCACCAGGACCTGATCAGCGAGCGGCTTGCCACGCTCTGGCGCATCAACCAGCGCGACCGCGAGGCCGGCGCCGACCTGGTGCTGCTGCCGGCCACCACCGCCCTGTACCGGCTGGCGCCGCCGGCGTTTCTGGCGGGTTACACCTTTCAGTTCAAGGTCAAGCAGCAGCTGGACGAGGCCAAACTCAAGGCGCAGCTCACGCTGGCTGGCTACAGCCATGTGACACAAGTCGTCAGCCCGGGTGAATACACGGTGCGCGGCGGCCTGATCGACCTGTTTCCGATGGGCAGCCTGGTGCCGTTCCGGGTGGACCTGTTTGACAATGAGATCGACAGCATCCGAACCTTTGACCCGGACAGCCAGCGCAGCCTGTACCCGGTGCCCGAGGTGCGGCTGCTGCCCGGGCGCGAATTTCCGATGGATGACGCCGCGCGCGCCCGTTTTCGCAGCCGATGGCGCGAATTGCTCGAGGGCGACCCGACGCGCAGCCGCATTTACAAAGACATGGGTAACGGCGTGGCCACGGCCGGCATCGAGTACTACCTGCCGCTGTTCTTTGATGACACCGCCACCGTGTTCGACTACCTGGGCGTTGATGCCACGGTGGTGCTGCATGGCGAACTGGAGCCGGCCTTTGCCCATTTCTGGCAGGACGCGCGCGAGCGCTACCGCCTGGTGCAGGGCGACCCGGAGCGCCCGGTGCTGGCACCCGAGGCGCTGTTTTTGAGCGCCGAGCAGTTTTATGGCCGCGCCAACGCACACGCCCAACTGTCGCTGCGGCCCTCGGCCAGCGATGTGGCCGACAACGCGCATTTCCAGCCCCTGGGTGAATTGGGCGTGGTGCGCGGCGCTGAAGACCCGCTGGCCCGCCTCAAAACCCATTTGCGTAACACGGCGCACCGCGTGCTGGTGCTGGCCGAGAGCGAAGGCCGCAAGACCAGCCTGCTGGATTTCCTGCACGCCAGCGCACTCAACCCGCCGGGCTTTGACTCGCTGGCCGAGTTTTTGGCCGGCGACGAGCCGCTGGGCCTGGCCACCTCACGCCTGGCCACCGGCTTTGCCTGGCTCGATGCCGGCGTTGATTTCGTTACCGAAACCGAGCTGTTTGCCGCGGGGCCCACCCTGCGCCGGCGCAAGAAGCAAGAGCAGGTGAGCGATGTCGAAGCCCTGATCAAGGACCTGAGCGAGCTCAATGTGGGCGACCCGGTGGTGCACTCAGCCCACGGCATCGGCCGCTACCGGGGCCTGGTCAACCTCGACCTGGGCCAGCGCCAGGCCAATGGCGAGCCCGAAATCCAGGAATTTTTGCACCTGGAGTACGCCGACCAGGCGACCCTGTACGTGCCGGTGAGCCAGCTGCAGCTGATCAGCCGCTACACCGGCGTCAGCGCCGACGAGGCACCGCTGCACAAGCTCGGCAGCGGCCAGTGGGACAAGGCCAAGCGCAAGGCCGCCGAGCAGGTGCGCGACTCGGCGGCCGAGCTGCTCAACATCTACGCCCGGCGCGCCGCACGTGAGGGCCATGCCTTCCGCTACTCGCCTGGCGACTACGAAAACTTTGCCAATGACTTCGGCTTTGAAGAAACCGCCGACCAGCGCGCCGCCATCCACGCCGTGATCCAGGACATGATCAGCCCGCGCCCGATGGACCGGCTGATTTGTGGCGACGTCGGCTTCGGCAAGACTGAGGTCGCGTTGCGTGCCGCTTTTATTGCCATCACGGGCGGGAAACAGGTGGCCTTTTTGGCGCCCACCACGCTGCTGGCCGAGCAACACTACCAGACGCTGGTGGACCGCTTTGGCAAATGGCCGGTCAAGGTGGCCGAGATGAGCCGCTTTCGCTCGGGCAAGGAGATCAGCGCCGCGCTCAAGGGCGTGGCCGACGGCAGCATTGACATTGTGGTCGGCACCCACAAGCTGCTCAGCCAGGATACCCACTTCAAAAACCTCGGCCTGCTGATCATCGACGAGGAGCACCGCTTTGGCGTGCGCCACAAGGAGGCCATGAAAGCGCTGCGCGCCGAGGTCGATGTGCTCACCCTCACCGCCACCCCGATCCCGCGCACCCTGGGCATGGCGCTGGAAGGCCTGCGCGACCTCAGCGTGATTGCCACTGCGCCGCAACGCCGGCTGGCGATCAAGACCTTTGTGCGCAGTGAAGGAGCAGGCGTGATCCGCGAGGCGGTTCTGCGCGAGCTCAAGCGCGGCGGCCAGGTGTACTTTTTGCACAACGAGGTCGAGACCATCGAGAACCGGCGCGCCAAGCTCGAGGAGCTGCTGCCCGAGGCTCGCATCGCCGTGGCCCACGGCCAGATGCCCGAGCGCCAGCTCGAAGCGGTGATGCGTGACTTTGTGGCCCAGCGCTACAACCTGCTGCTTTGCTCCACCATCATCGAGACCGGCATCGACGTGCCCACTGCCAACACCATCGTGATGAGCCGGGCCGATAAATTTGGCCTGGCGCAGCTGCACCAGCTGCGCGGCCGGGTGGGCCGCAGCCACCACCAGGCCTACGCTTACCTGATGGTGCCCGACCTGGAGGGCCTGACCAAGCAGGCCGCCCAGCGCTTGGACGCCATTCAACAAATGGAAGAGTTGGGCAGCGGCTTTTACCTGGCCATGCACGACCTTGAGATTCGTGGCGCTGGCGAGGTGCTGGGCGAAAACCAGAGCGGCAACATGCTCGAAGTGGGCTTCCAGCTCTACAACGAGATGCTGTCCGAGGCGGTGCGCTGCCTCAAAGCCGGCATTGAGCCCGACCTGCTGAGCCCGCTCAACGTCACCACCGACATCAACCTGCATGCCCCGGCGCTGCTGCCCAACGACTTTTGCGGCGACGTGCACCTGCGCCTGAGCTTTTACAAGAAACTGGCCACCGCCAAGAGCGCCGAGCAGATCGACGCCTTGCTCGAAGAGCTGGTAGACCGCTTCGGCAAACTTCCCGCCCAGGCGCAAAACCTGATTGACGTGCATCGGCTGCGCGTGACCAGCCAGCCCTATGGCGTGATCAAGGTCGATGCCGCCCCAAGCGGCATCAGCATCACGTTCAAGAAGAACCCGCCCATCGACCCGATGCGCATCATCGCGCTGATCCAGAAAAACCGGCACATCAAGCTGGTGGGCAACGAAAAGCTGCGCATCGAGCGCGCCCTGCCTGAAGCCCGTGACCGGGCCCTGCTGGTGCGCGACGTGCTGCGCGGCTTGGGGCAACCGCAGGCCACCGCAGCGCTGCCCGCCTGAAACTCGCCGCCCGCGTGGCGCGGGCGGTGGTCAACACCATCGTATTCCCTAGGTCGGATGGCCCTCAACCTCGTTCATAATCATCGCTCAACCCGTCGGCCACTGTGGCGAGCGGGCACGGATGTTGCAAGTTGTCAACCATATTGAACCAGCGCCAAGCCAGAGCATCACCATGTCGGAAACCATAGCCCCCGTGCTGCAGGTGAATGCCCTGAGCACACGCTTCAAAACGCGCTCCGGGGACGTGCACGCCGTCAACAACGTCAGCTTCGAGCTCAAACCCGGCGAGTTGCTGGGCGTGGTCGGTGAAAGCGGCTCCGGCAAGTCCGTCACCATGATGTCGCTGCTGGGGTTGCTGCCCAGCCCACCGGCCATGGTCAGCGGCACCTCAGTGATGTTCAACGGCATCGACCTGCTGCATTGCTCGCAAGACCAGCTGCGCGCGGTACGCGGCGCTGGCATCGGTTTCATTTTTCAGGACCCCATGACCTCGCTCAACCCGGTGTTCACCGTGGGCTTCCAGATCATGGAGCCGCTGCGCAAGCACATGGGGCTGGACAAGGCCGCCGCCCGCCGCCGCGCGCGGGAGCTGCTGGACCTGGTCGGTATCCCGGATGCAGAGCGCCGGCTGGATGATTTTCCACACCAGTTCTCGGGCGGCATGCGCCAGCGGGTGATGATCGCCATCGCCCTGTCCTGCGATCCCAAGGTCTTGATCGCTGACGAACCCACCACCGCGCTGGATGTGACCATCCAGGCCCAAATTTTGGAGCTGGTGCGCGAGTTGCGGCAAAAGCTCGGCATGGCCATCGTCTGGATCACCCACGATCTGGGCGTGATTGCCGGCATAGCCGACCGCGCCATGGTGCTCTACGGGGGCCAGATTGTCGAAATGGCACCGGTGCAGGAGCTGTTTGCGCGCCCGATGCACCCCTACACCCGGGCCCTGCTCAAAACGGTGCCGCGCCTCAAGGGCGCCCGTGCGCCCAAGCTGGAGGTGATCGAGGGCCAGCCGCCCATCATCCGGGCTGCGCCCGCGGCCTGTGCCTTCCGGGCCCGCTGCCCGCAGGCGCTGGAGCGCTGCGGCCGGGAAAACCCGCAGCGCCTCACCATCGCCGCCAGCCACGATGTGGCCTGTTTCTGGGATGCCAACACCGGTGAGGCCCGCCATGCTTGAGCCACGCACCAGCTCTGCCGCCGCGCCCATGGTCCAGGTGCGCGGCCTGAAGATGCACTTTCCGATTTACGCCGGCCTGCTGCGGCGTCGCGCCGGCGAGGTCAAGGCGGTGGACGGGGTCAGCTTTGACATCCCGGCGGGTGAAACCCTGGGGTTGGTGGGCGAGTCCGGCTGCGGCAAATCCACCTGCGGGCGTGCCATGCTGCGCCTGTATGAGCCCACCGAAGGCCAGGTCATCATCAATGGGCAGGACGTGACAGCGGTAAAGCCCGAAGCTTTGCGCCAGTTGCGGCCGGCCATGCAGATGGTGTTCCAGGACCCGCAGGCCAGCCTGAACCCGCGCATGACCGTGGCCTCCATCATTGGCGAGCCGCTGGTGGAGCACACCAAGCTGAGCAAGCCTGAACAACGTGAGCGCATTGAAGAGCTGCTGGACCAGGTCGGCCTGAACCGCAATTTTGCCAACCGCTACCCGCATGAGTTCTCGGGCGGACAGCGCCAGCGCATCGGCATTGCGCGGGCGCTGGCACTCAACCCCAAGTTCATCGTCTGCGACGAGCCGATCGCCGCGCTCGACGTGTCCATTCAGGCGCAGGTGGTCAACCTGCTTGAAGCGCTGCAGCAGCGCTTGGGCCTGACCTACCTGTTCATCAGCCATGACCTGTCCATGGTGCGCCACATTGCCAACCGCGTGGCGGTGATGTACCTGGGCCGCATCGTCGAGCTGGCCGACCGCGACGCCCTGTACAACAAGCCGATGCACCCCTACGCCCAGGCGCTGCTGTCGGCGGTGCCCGAGCCCGATCCGGCCATCGAATCACGCCGCCAGCGCATCGTGCTCACCGGTGATGTGCCCTCGCCGTCCCGCCCGCCGCCCGGCTGCGCCTTCAGCACCCGCTGTGCGCAGGCCAACGCCCATTGCCGCAGCGTGGCGCCAGCCCTGACCGAGGTGGAACCCGGCCGGCTGGTGGCCTGCCACCTGTACACCCCATCGGCATCCCAACAGCCGGTCGCCATGGCGGCGCTGGCTGCGGCCTGAGTTTTTCCCGTTCGCCAACCCTCGTTTCTTTCAAAGGAGTCACCACTTGAAAACTCGTTATTCCCTCATTGCCCTGGGCGCGCTGATGGCGCTGTCCCAGGCTGCCCTGGCGCAACGCGGCTCCAGTGGACACGTTAACGTGATCTACTGGCAAGCGCCCTCCATCCTGAACCCCTACCTGTCCGGTGGCACCAAGGACCTCGAAGCCTCCTCGCTGATTCTCGACCCGCTGATCAAGTTCAACGAAAAAGGCGAAATGGTGCCGGCCCTGGTTGAATCGGTGCCCACCGTCGCCAATGGCGGTTTTGCGGCCGACTTCAAAAGCATCACCTACAAACTCAAACGCGGCCTCAAGTGGTCAGACGGCTCGCCCCTGACCGCGCAAGACGTGGTTTTTACCTACGAGTACTGCACCGGCATCAAGGGTTGCGCCAAGTCCAACACCTTCACGCCCATCGACAAAATCGTGGCGACGGATGACCTCACGGTGCGCATCACCTTCAAGGCGGCCAAGCCCTACCCCTATGACGTGTTTGGCGGCGCCACCACCCCTGTGCTGCAGCGGGCGCAGTTCAAGGACTGCCTGGGCGACAAGGCCCCAACCTGCACCAAGCAGAACTTCGGTCCGGTCGGCACCGGTCCCTTCACAGTGAAGGAATTCCGCCCGAACGATGTGACCCAGCTGATCGCCAACCCCAACTACCGCGACCCTGCCAAGCCCGCCTTTGCCACGATGACCCTCAAGGGTGGTGGCGACGCAGCGGCTGCTGGTCGCGCCGTCATGGAAACCGGTGAGTTTGACTACGCCTGGAACCTGCAACTCGCACCCGACGTGCTGGCGCGCATGGCCAGGGGCGGCAAAGGCAAGACGGTTTCAGCCTTCGGCACGCTGGTGGAGCGCATCGAAATGAACCTGACCGACCCCTCGCCCAAGCATGGTGACCTGCGGTCAACCACCAAGCACCCGCACCCATTCCTGACCGACATCCGGGTGCGCAAGGCGCTGTCCATGGCGATTGACCGCAACACCCTGGTCGAGATCGGATACGGCCCTGCGGGTCGCCCGACCTGCAACCTGGTGCCGGCACCGGCGGCGTTTGCCTCCGACAACACCGACTGCCTCAAGCAGGACATGGCGGGTGCGAAAGCCCTGCTGGATCAAGCCGGTTGGAGAATGGGTTCGGACGGCGTGCGTGCCAAAGATGGCGTCAAGCTCGAAATCCAGTACCTGACCTCGACCAACGCCGTGCGCCAGAACTTCCAGGCGCTCATCAAGCAATGGTGGACGGAACTGGGTGTGAAGACCGAACTGCGCAATGTGTCAGCCTCGGTGTTTTTTGGTGGTGACGCGGGCTCACCCGACACCTTCCAGAAGTTTTACGCCGACGTGGAAATGTACGCCAACAACTTTGACGGTACCGATCCCGAAAACTACCTGAGCGAGCACGTGTGCGACAAGATCCCACGCCCGGAGACGCAATGGCAGGGCACCAACATGAACCGCTACTGCAACCCTGAGTACGACAGGCTGACCAAAGAACTCAGCGCTGCCGCCGGCGTGGAAAAGCGCGGCGCCATTGCCAAACGGCTCAATGAGATGCTGACCAAAGACAGCTACGTGGTGGTTCCCCTGGTGGACCGTGGCCGCATCTCCGCCCACGCCAACAGCCTGGGTGGCGTGCTGCTCAACACCTGGGACAGCGAGTTGTGGAACGCCTCTGACTGGTTCCGTATCAAGTAAAGCCCTGTCGCCGGAGCCCTTGCGGCTCCGGCGCCTCTGACTGCGCTCCGAGCATGTTCACCTACACACTCCGCCGCCTTCTCATTGCCATCCCGACGGTGCTGGTGATCAGCCTGGTTATTTTCATGCTGCTGGAGCTGGCACCGGGTGACCCGATGTCAGACGTGCCGCTGACCATCCCTCCCGAGGTCAAGGCCAAGATGCGCGAAGCGCTGGGTCTGGACCAGCCGAGCTGGGTGCGTTACCTGCTGTGGCTCAAACAATTCATGTGGGTCGAGCCGCTGCATCTGTTCGATCACTGGTTCGGAACCGCTTACGCTGCCGACATGCAGCGCGTGATTTCCTGGCAAACCCGCAGCCCGGTCACCGAACTGATTGCCCAGCGCCTGCCGCAGACCCTGTGGGTGGTTGGCATGGGGTACATCATTGGCGTCTCGATCGCGATCCCGATCGGCGTGATATCGGCCTACCGGCAGTACAGCTGGTTTGATCAGCTGGGCACATTTGTGTCCATGGTGGGGTTCTCGGTGCCCACCTTTTTCACCGGGGTCTTGCTGATCGTGGTCTTTTCGGTGCACCTCAACTGGTTACCCTCCATCTACGACACCACATTGGTCGTCAACTCGTGGGATTCTTTCGTCCGGCAGGTCAAGCAAATGATCATGCCCGTGGCTGTGCTGGCGCTTTACAACGCGGCCCAGATCAGCCGGTTTTTGCGGGCCACCATGCTGGACAACCTGGGCCAGGACTACGTCCGCACTGCACGCGCCAAGGGCCTGACTGAAAAAATCGTGGTGCTGCTGCACGTGCTGCGTAATTCCATGATTCCGGTCGTGACCGTGATCGCCCTGGGCGTTCCTTCCATCTTCGCCGGCGCCATCATCACCGAACAGGTCTTCAAGGTGAACGGCCTGGGGCAGTTGCTGATCAATGCCATCCAGTCCAACGACCTGCCCATGGTGCAAACGCTGACCTTCATCTTTGCTGTGTTGATCGTCTCCTTCAACTTGCTGGCCGACGTGATTTACGGTGTGCTTGACCCGAGGATTCGCTATGACTGAGGCCGCCGCGCGCAGCACCACGGTCGACCGTGCCGAGCAGCCACCACGCAGCCAGTGGTACGACGTCTGGGACCAGTTCAAATCGCACAAGGGTGCGCTGGTGGGCGCGGCGGTGTTCGGCGCCATCCTGCTGTTTATTTTCATCGGCCCCCTGCTGTGGAAGGTAGACCCGGCCTATGCCAATTTGCTGATGCGCAACAAGGCGCCCAGTGCCCAGTTTCCCTTTGGCACCGATGAACTGGGCCGCGATCTGCTGGCGCGCCTGATGGCTGGTGGCAAAGTCTCCATCGCCGTCGGCCTGACGGCCATGTCCATCTCGCTGCTGCTGGGGACCATCATTGGCGTCAGTTCGGGCTTCTTCAAGCGGCTGGACGGCCCGCTGATGCGACTGACCGACCTTTTTCTGGCGCTACCGCTGTTGCCGCTGCTGCTGGTGATGGTGATGTTGTTTCGGGAACCGCTGGCGCTTCGCCTGGGGCCAGAGGCCGGCATCTTCTTGCTGATGGTGATCTCGATCGGGGCCACCTCGTGGATGCAGACGGCGCGCATTGTGCGCGGCGAAGTGCTGGCCCTCAAGGAGCGTGAGTTTGTGCTGGCCGCCCGCTCGATTGGTGCGCCGTCCGTACGCATGATCCTGCGCCACATCCTGCCCAATACGCTGAGCCCCATCATGGTGGCGGCGGCCCTGGGCATCGCCAGCGCCATCATTGTGGAAAGCGCCCTCTCCTTCCTGGGTCTGGGTTTTCCGCCCGATTTCCCCACCTGGGGCCGGCTGCTGTTTGACGCGGTGGACCACCTGCAGGACTACCCCAACAGGGTGATGCTGCCTGGCATTGCCATCTCGCTCACCGTGCTGTCGGTGAACTACATCGGCGACGGCCTGCGCGACGCGCTGGACCCCCGCATTCGCGGCCGCGAAGGCGCGCGCCGCTCTACACCCCTAAGCCAGGGCCCGGCGGGGACGCACCGTACCCGCCTTGTCGTGGCGCACCACCACATCCACACTGCCGCCTGCCGGGGCCCGCACCAGCCACTTCAGCTTGGCGCGGTCGCCCATGGGGGTGTGGTCTGTCCAGAAACTCACCAGCGTGTGCTTGTAGGCCCGGCCTTCCAGCTCGCCGGCAAACGTGCGCAAGCTGCCGTTCACCAGCTCAGCGCCGCTTGGCAGGCTGATCTCGCCCATCAGCCCGCGCGTCTGCTTGCGCTGCAGCGCCCGCTTGGACACGTAGGACGGCAAATGCCCGGTGTTCTGCACCCCCACCTCGATGTGGTAGGTGTCCGGCCCCAGCTTCTCGCACACGGCATGCACCAGCTCCAGCCGGGGGGATGTGAGCGCATTCCAGATCAGCCAGTCGGGGAAGCGGGCGATCTCCTTCTCCAGCAGGTGCGGCGGCGGGTTGCGGAAGGCGTAGGTCTTGTCCCAGCCGCCAATCTCTACCGGCCCGAGCTGCGGGTGTTCATACGGGTACCAGTCCACAAAGCCCTTGCCCTGCAGCGCCGTGTCAGACCAGGCCAGCAGCTTGAGGTCGTCGGCCACCGGGTGCTCGCGAAACCAGTCGATGTACTTGTAGTCGGTGATGCCGGCCTCGCGCATCGGGCACCAGATCTCCACCGTCCATTTGTAGAGGCCCAGGTGGTCGTAAATCCAGTCAAAGCCGCCGGTGGTCACCTCTTTGGGGTGGTAGCGAAACTCTTCATAGGTGCTGATAGCCGGGTAGCCAGTCAGCTCGGTGCCCTTGGCGCCCTGCGCCTTGAACACCCACAGGTCTTCGGCCGCCATGTCCACATCGGGATGGCCCGAAAACGGCCGCAACAGCACGCCGCTCCAGGTGTGAAAAGTCACGCCGCCGGTGATGTTGCCGTGCCGGGTGATGAAGTCCACCACCGTGCGCACCTCGGGCTCCGAGGTGGGGTACGGGCCGGCACCCACCTGCTCAAACTCCTGGCGCCACTGCGCAGGAAAATTGCGGTTCAGGTCCAGCCCTTCGATGTCGCGGTTGACCTTGGGGCTGAAAGCATCGTCATCGCGCAGCAGGCCCTCGGGCAGGATGCGGTAATACGTACCGCCCACCTCGGTGGGCTCGCGCGCCACCATCAGGCGCGGATGGTCAGGGTGGCACTTCCAGTTACCGTTGGCGTCCGGGATGCGCATCGACAAAATGCGGCCGTCGCCATCCACATCGCCCGTGTCCAGCCCCTCCACCGGCTCCTCATCGTAGGGATAGGGCCGGGTCGATGAGCGGATGATTTTGGGCGGGTCTTGCATGGCGAACTCGGCGCCATCCGGGTTCATGCGCGGGCAGATGTAAAAGGCCCGGGTGTCCAGGCAGCGGGTGACCGTCTCACGCTGGCCGTAATTGCGGGTCAGGGTGTCAATCAGGTACAGGGCAGCGGCGCCACCGGCGAGCTCGCTGGCGTGGATGTTGGCATCCACCCAGTAGGCAGGCTTGTCGGCGGCCGGGCCGCTGGCCTGGTTGGTGACGGTCAGCACCCAGATGTCGCGCCCCTCGTGGCTCTTGCCGGCACTCTCCATCGAGAGCAGTTGCGGGTGCTCTGCCACCAGCTCGTGCAGGATGGCCGAGAACTCGTCGTAGCGGTAATAGCGGTTGTAGGCGATGGGCATGATGGGGCGCCGCACAGCGGCTGTTACGGAGGATGCCCAAGAGCATACCCTGAGGCCGGCAGGGCCCGAGATGTGATTGAATCGAGGCTTGCCACCAGGCCAGCACGATCCTCACCCCATGACCCAACCCACGGAGCCCCCCTCATGCACAGCGATACCCCCAGCACCGCCACCCTGGACTGCCTGCGCCAGCTGATCGGTTTTGACACCACCAGCCGCAACTCCAACCTGGCCCTGATCGATTGGGCCGGCGCCCTGCTGGAAGGCCACGGCGCCACGCTGCGCCGGGCCTACAACGCCGACCGCACCAAGGCCAACCTGTTCGCCACTTTTGGCGAGGGCCCGGGCGGCATCGTGCTCTCGGGCCACACCGATGTGGTGCCCACCAACGGCCAGCCCTGGACCTCCGACCCCTTCAAGGCCGAGGTGCGAAACGGCCGCCTGTACGGCCGCGGTGCCTGCGACATGAAAGGCTTTATTGGCGTGGTGCTGGGCCACGCTGCCCAGTTTGCCGCAGCACCGCTGCGCACCCCCATCCACATTGCGCTGAGCTACGACGAAGAGGTGGGCTGCCTGGGCATCCCGGTGCTGCTGGACGAGCTGGCCATTGCCGGCATCAAGCCGGACGGCTGCGTGGTGGGCGAACCCACTGACATGCAGGTGGTCACGGCCCACAAAGGCGGCCGCGTTTACCGCTGCAAGGTGCACGGCCGCGCGGCGCACTCGTCGCTCACCCCGCAGGGGCTGAACGCCATCGAGTACGCGGCGCGGGTGATCACCTTTATTCAGGACCTGGGCTGGCGCGAAGAGGCGCAGGGCCTGCGCGTGGACGGCTTTGGCGTGCCCTACACCACCATCTCCACCAACGTCATCACCGGCGGCAACGGCCGCAACATCATCCCGGCCGAGTGTGAGTTTTTCTTTGACTACCGCTACGTGCCCGGCGTGGAAGCCGACAGCTTCATCGACACCATCCGCGCCTACGTGGCCGAGCACGTCGAGCCCCGCATGAAGGCCCGCTTTCCCGATGCCAGCGTGACGCTGGAACGCATGAGCGATGTGCCCGCGCTAGACGCCAAAGAGCAGGACAGCATCACCGTGCTGGCCAAATCTCTGCTGCGCCCGCATGCCTCGGCCAAGGTGTCGTATGGCACCGAGGGCGGCTTTTTTCAGCGCTCGGGCACACCCACCATCATCTGCGGCCCCGGCAGCATCGAGCAGGCCCACAAGGCCGACGAGTACGTGGACCTGTCACAGCTGCAACAGTGCGAACAGTTCATGGACAAGCTGGTGCAACGACTGAGTCAACCGGGCACATCAGCCTGAGGCTAAATCTACGTCTACGCCCCGTCAATATTAAATCATTAGCTATCATTTAAATAGCAAAACATGCCTGTAACCGAATTTTTATCCGGCCTCGTTTTGCATGGCGTCACTCCCCCGCTGCGCCTGACAGATTTCAAGCTGATTGCGTTTGACATGGATTCGACGCTGATCAACATCGAGTGTGTGGACGAGATTGCCGACGCAGTGGGGCGCAAGGCCGAGGTGGCGGCCATCACCGAGGCGGCCATGCGCGGCGAGATTGCCGACTACAAAGACAGCCTGCGCCAACGGGTGGCGCTGCTCAAAGGCGTCAGCGTGGCCAGCATGGCGCAGGTGTATGCCGAGCGGCTGCGGCTGAACCCGGGTGCGGCTGAGCTGGTAGCAGCCTGCAAGCAGGCCGGGCTGAAGGTGCTGCTGGTGTCGGGCGGCTTCACCTACTTTACCGACCGGGTGCGCGACCTGCTGGGCATTGACTACACCCGCTCCAACGTGCTGGAGCTGGCCGACGGCCACCTCACCGGTCGCATGGTGGACCAGCCCTGGGGCGATATTTGCGATGGCGCTGAAAAGCGGCGCATGCTGCTGCAAACCTGCTCAGCCCTGGGGTGCTCGCCGCAGCAGGCCATCGCCGTGGGTGACGGCGCCAATGATTTGCCCATGATGGCCGAGGCCGGTCTGTCGGTGGCTTACCACGCCAAGCCCCGGGTGCGCGAGCAGGCCATGGTGGCCATCAACACCGGCGGGTTGGACCGGTTGTTGGCACTGTTTCAGCCGGGCTGAGCCGGCGCCGTTCAGCCTGTCTGCACCACCGGCCGGCCGGCCTGCACCACAAAGCGCGCCAGGGTGTCGATGCCGGCATCGGCGCGGGTGACGTCGTCCACCACGCGCAGGGTGGTGCGCAGTTCAGCCGGGGTGTAGTCCAGCAGCCCATACCCTTTGCGCTGCGCGTCGGCAAACACAAAGTGCGGGTTTTCGGCCAGGCGCTCGGCGGTGCGGGCGTTGCCGCCCGAGCGCGAGGTGATGCTGGTGCCGCAAAACTCCACGCCAATGCTGGCGCTGGCCGGGTCGGCGTAATCGGCCTTGACGTGGCCCACCCAGTTTTCGTGCACATCGCCGCCCAGCAGCACGGGGTTGGGCACCTGGTGCTGCTGCAAGGCGGCGGTCAGGCGGGTGCGCGCAGCGCTGTAGCCGTCCCAGCCGTCGTTCCACAGGCTCTGGCCGGCGCCGGGTTTGAAGTCGCGCGGGCCAAACAGACTTTGTTGGCCCAGCATCTGCCAGCGCGTCTGCCGGCTGCGGGTCTGGGCCAGTTCCTGCGCCAGCCACTGCTCCTGGCGCTGGCCCAGCAGGCTGCGGCCCGGGTCTTGCCAGGCCGGACACTGTGCCGGGTTGACGATGCCGGAGCCCATGGCGCCACCCTTGGTGCACACCTGTGGGTCTTTGTACTGGCGGGCGTCCAGCAGGTACAGCTCGGCCAGCTGGCCGAATTGCACGCGCTGGTGGATGCGCATCTCGGCCCCGCTGGCCAGCCCGGCCAGCGACTGGGTGAGCACCGATGCCGACACCGGCATGTGCTCGTACCACGCCTGGTAGGCGGCGGCACGTCGGTTCAAAAAGTTGCTGTTGGGCGCAGGGTCGTTGAAGCCGCTGTCGCCGGGCTGGGTGCCGGCATAGTCGTTTTGCACCTCGTGGTCGTCCCAGGTCACCCACCAGGGGCAGGCGGCGTGCATGGCCTGCAAGTCGGGGTCGCTTTTGTACAGGGCGTAGCGCTGGCGGTAGTCGTCCAGCGATACCACCCAGCCGCCCGTGGGCACGCGCACCCTGCTGCTGCGGCCTGGGTACTCGTAGATGTAGTCGCCCAAAAACACCACGCCGTCGGGCTGCTCGGCGCGCAGATGGCGCCAGGCGCTGAAAAAACCATCCTCCCACTTCTGGCACGAGGCATAGGCCAGCCGCAGGCGCTGCACCTGGGCCTCGGGGCGGGGCAGCGTCAGGGTGCGGCCGACCGGGCTGACATGCTCGCCCACCAGGAAGCGGTAAAAGTACCAGCGCTCGGGGGCCAGGCCGGGCACCTCCTGGTGGACCGAGTGGGCCAACTCGGGCGGGGCTAGCGCCTGGCCGCTGTGCAGGATGCGCCGGAAGCCTTCGTCATCGGCCAACTCCCAGCGTACGGTGACAGGCGCCGGCCCCAGGCTGGCAGCGGCTACGCCCGGCAGGTGCAAGCGGGTCCAGAGCAGCACCGAACTGGGGGTGGCTGCCCCACTGGCTACGCCCAGGGTGAAGGGGTTGGCCGGCCAGCGCGGTTGGCTCCAGGCACTGCGTGGCAGCCACAGCGTCGCGGCGCTGGCGACAGCGGCCTGCAGCCAGCGGCGCCGGCTTTCAAGTTGTGCAGCTTTCTGTGACCCGTTGAGCGACACGGTCTGTGTTTCAGTCTGTGGTACCGATCAAGCGCGGGCTAGAGCTGGCTCTTGCGCAGCAGGCAGTCGGCGTAATCCTGCCAGCGGGCCGGGCTGGGCAGGTCCTCAAACACGCCATTGCGGCTTTGTTGGGCCACCCAGTCGTGCTTGTCGGCAATGCCGCTGGCCATCCAGGGCTCAAAGCCGGCCTCACGCACGGTGTTGGCGGCCTCGCGCATTTCCTCGGCGCGGCGCTTGCCGTGCTGGGCCACGCGGCTGAAAAAGTAAGCGCCCTGCTTGTTCCAGTCAATCGACGGAAAAGTCTCGGCCAAGGTGGGCAGCATGTGGTCTTCCACACCGTAATGGCGGGCGGTGGTGTAGCTCTCGATCACCAGCGCCTCCAGCCCCTTGATCATCACGCTGCGGCACATCTTGATGGCCGAGGCCACGCCGATGGTGGGCGAGACCGCCCGGGCGTCCATGCCCAGCCCGCACAGGGTTTGCGCCAGCGCCTCGGCGCGGGCCCCGCCCAGCAGCATGGGCACGCGGATGCCGTAAGGCGGCACCGAGGTCATGACGCCGGCCTCCACATAGTGGGCACCAGCGGCTTCGATCAGCTCGGCCGCCTGCTGCTTGGTGCCGGGTGAGGCGGAGTTGAGGTCGAGAAAAATGGCGCCGGGCCGGATGTGCGGTGCCGCCGCCTGCGCCACCGCGAGCGTGTTGGAGGCGGTGACGGCCGACATCAGCAGGTCGGCCTGCTGGCACAACGCCGGCAGGGACGGGTAGGCATAGATGCCGGCGCGGGCCGCATGGGCGCGCTCGGCGGCTTGCCGCTCGGGCAGGTCAAAGCTGAGGTCCCAGGCGCTGACCTGTGCCACCTGCGGCAACAGGCCGGCTGTGAAAATTTTGCCGACTTCGCCATAACCCACCATGCCAATGTGCAGATCAGTCATCTGTGTGGCTCCCTCAGAGCGCTCAGGAATTGGATGCGCCAGACCATATCATGAGCGGTAGCGGTCGCACAGCGCCTGGGTGGCGCTGCGAAACACGCCCAGGTCACTGCCCACGCCGACAAAGGTGGCGCCCATGGCCAGGTAACGGCGGGCGTCGGCCTCCACCGGGGCCAGGATGCCCGAGGCCTTGCCGCAGGCTTTGGCATCGGCAAACACGGCGGCAATGGCGGCCTGCACCTCGGGGTGGTTGGCGTTGCCCAGGTGGCCGTAGCCGGCCGCCAAGTCTGACGGCCCCACAAACACGCAGTCCACCCCGTCCACGGCCGCAATCTCACGCGCTGCGGCCACGCCGGCGCTGCTTTCAATCTGCACCATCACGCAAATCTGGTCGTTGATGCC
Organism: Pseudomonadota bacterium; assembly: GCA_041182225.1. Classification (GTDB taxonomy): domain Bacteria; phylum Pseudomonadota; class Gammaproteobacteria; order Burkholderiales; family Burkholderiaceae_C; genus Rhodoferax. Next base: position 40,745 of record JBEGOC010000032.1, read on the forward strand.
CTTGAAGTAATCGGGCACGGTGCCGTAGCGGTTGCTGCGCTGCGACACCGATACGCCACGGATGCCTTGCGGCGGATAACGGGTGGCGGCCACGGCACGCTGTGCCTCGTCGACGCTCTCGACAAAGGGCACCAAAAAGTTGTAGAAGCCGGCATCCAGCAGGCGCTTGATTTCCACCACATTGTTGCTGGAGGGCCGCACCACCGGCGCACTGACGCTGTCTTTAAGGGCCATCAGCTGCGGTATGAAGCTGATCACGTCATTGGGGGAATGCTCGCCATCGAGCAGCAGCCAGTCAAAGCCGGCCACACCCAGCACTTCGGTGCTGATGGGGTTGGCGAGCGAGGTCCAGCACCCGATCAGCCGCTTGCCAGCCAGCAGGTCGCGCTTGAA
>JBEGOC010000033.1:0-4258 GCA_041182225.1 Pseudomonadota bacterium
ATGTGGCGCCTGACGACATCCAGGCCATCCTGCCGCAAACCATCGCTCACCGGCTGGTGCCGCTGGGCAACGCCGGGCGCGGGCCGGTGGAGCAGGTGCGGGCCATGATGGACGCGGTGCCGCTGCGCTAGGTCGGCCACTACCGCATGATCAGCCCCCAGCCCGCCGCGCTGCCTTTGCCGGCGACGGACCCGCCGCCGCTGTGGCCGGTGCGCGCGCGCTGGCGGCAGGGGTGGGAGTCGCGCCTGGTGCCGGCCGACGCTATCACCCTGGTGCAAAACCGCATCTATGTGCTGCCGAGCCGTCCCGGCCTGATGCTGGCGGCCACGTTGGCGGTGTTGCTGGCCACCTCCATCAACTATCAGCTCAACCTGGGCTACCTGCTGACCTTCATGCTGGCGGGCTGTGCGGCCGTCGGCCTGTATGCCGGCCACAGCACACTGCGCGGCCTGAGCCTGCACCTGCTGGTGCCCGAGGCGCAGTTTGCCGGCACCCCGCTGGTGCTCAACGTCAAATTGCATAACCCGGGCCGGCGCCCGCGCTACAGCATTGGCCTGGCGGTCTGGGGCTCGGAGCGCTGGGCCTGGTCCAATGTGCCGGCACAGGGCGAGGCGCTGGTGCAGATCAGCTTCGCGCCGGCGCGGCGCGGCGTGCACCCGGTGCCCCTGCTCACGGTGGAAACCCGCTTTCCGCTGGGGACATTCCGCTTTTGGTCACTGTGGCGGCCGGCCGCCCAGGTGCTGGTGTACCCGGCGCCCGAGTTACAGCCACCACCCCTGCCCGCCGGTGAGCCGCGCGGCGAAGCCGGCCTGGGCGGCCAGCGTGCGAACAGTGGTGACCTGGAGGGCGTGCGCGCCTACCAGCGCGGCGACCCGCTCAAGCTCGTGGTCTGGAAAAAAGTCGCCAAGTCCGGCGAGCTGGTGAGCCGCGACCGCAACCCGGCCCAGGCCGAGGCGCTGTGGCTCGATGGCCGTCAGACCGGCCTGAGCGACCGCGAACTGCAACTGTCCCGCCTGTGCGCCTGGGTACTGCGCGCCGACCAGCTGGGGCTGGACTACGGCCTGCGCCTGCGGCGCAGGGACATCGAGATCGGCTCCGGCGCAGCGCACAAAAAACGCTGCCTGGACGCGTTGGCACAGGACTGAGCGATGGCTGGCCCAACTTTTCAGAGCCTGCGGAGATGGCTGCGCCAGATGCCGCGCGACACGCGCGACACCTTGTTCACGCTGGCCGTGATCGGCTGGGTGCTGTTGCCGCAGCTGGGCAACCTGCCGCTGTGGTGCAGCACCATGGCCGGTGGCGTGCTGCTATGGCGGACCTGGCTCACCGTGACCGGCCGGCCGCTGCCCGGTCTGTGGTGGCGCGTGGTGCTGCTGGCCGTCACTGTCACTGCCACCCTGCTCACCTACCGCACCCTGCTGGGGCGCGAGCCCGGGGTGACGCTGATTGTGGTGCTGCTCACGCTCAAGACGCTGGAGCTGCGGGCCCGGCGCGACGCCTTCGTGGTGTTCTTCCTGTGCTTTTTCACCATGCTGACCAACTTCTTCTTTTCACAGTCGCTGTTCACCGCGGCCGCCATGCTGGTGGCACTGCTGGGCCTGCTCACCGCGCTGGTCAACGCCCACATGCCGGTGGGCAAGCCGGCGCTGCGCCAGTCCGCACAAATCGCCGGCGGCATGGCCTTGCTCGGCGCCCCCATCATGGCGGTGTTGTTCGTGCTGTTTCCGCGCATCGGCCCGCTCTGGGGCATACCCCCGGACACGCTGGGCAGCCGCAGCGGGCTGTCGGCCACGATGCAAGTGGGCAATATGGCGCGTGTTGCGCTGGACAACCGCATCGCCATGCGCGTGCGCTTCGACGGGCAGGCGCCCGCGCAATCCAGCCTGTATTTTCGCGGTCCGGTGCTGTCCACGTTTGACGGGCGCGAGTGGCTGCCGCTGCGGCCGGAATTCCCGGCCGCCATGCAGCCCGCTGCCGAGTTGCGGCTGCGCGGCGCACCACTGCGCTACGAAGTCACGCTGGAGCCCGGCAATGGCGGCTCCTGGCTGATGCTGCTCGATGCCAGCGCCAACGGGCCGCTGGTGCCCCAGATGCGCACCCGCATGACCTCGGAGTTGCAATGGGTGGCAGACCGCACCATCAATGAGTTGCTGCGTTACCGGGCCGAGAGCTACACCGACTTCCAGCACGGGCCGGTGCAGGCCTCGCCGGGGCTGCAGGAGTACGTCACCCTGCCGGCTGGTTTCAACCCGCGCACCCTGGGGTTGGCGGCCGAGTTGCTGCGCCAGCCCGCGCTGCGCCAGGCCGACGGTGCTGCCCGGGTGGCCGCAGTGATGGCGCGCCTGCGCAGCGGGGGCTACACCTACACCCTGAGTCCGGGCGTGAGCGGCGAGCACAGCGCCGACGAGTTCTGGTTTGACAGCAAGCAGGGCTTTTGCGAGCACATCGCATCAAGCTTTGTGATCCTGATGCGCGCCATGGACGTCCCGGCCCGCGTGGTGACCGGCTACCAGGGTGGTGAGCTCAACCCGGTGGATGGCTACTGGGTGGTGCGCCACCGGGACGCGCACGCCTGGGCCGAGGTCTGGCTGGCCGGGCGCGGCTGGGTGCGGATGGACCCGACGACCGCGGTGGCGCCGTCGCGCGTTGAAACGCCGCAGCGTCTCGACATCCCAGAGGGTGCGATTGCCAGCGCCGTGAACGCGGTCAGTCCAGGCTTGAGCAGCAGCCTGCGCAGCCTCTGGGAGGCCTCCAATAACCGCTGGAACCAATGGGTGCTCAACTACACGCAGGACCGTCAGCTCAGCCTGCTGCGCGCGTTGGGCTTTGACGCGCCTACCTGGCAAACCCTGAGCTACCTGCTGATAGCGACCGGCGTGCTGGCCAGTCTGGTGGGTACCGCCTGGGCCGCTTGGGACAGCCGCCGGCAGGACCCCTGGCTGCGCCTGCTGCGTCGCGCCAGCACCCGCCTGCAGGGCTTGGGCCTACAGCTTGACCCGCAATGCCCACCGCGGCAACTGGCCCGGCTCGTGCTGCAACAACTCGGCGCACAGCCGGCTTTTGCACATGCCATGCACGACTGGCTGCTGCGGCTCGAAGCACAACGCTATGCGCCACCCCAGGCCCAACCGCTCAAACTCCAGACCCTGGCCCGAGAACTGCAACGCCTGCCCCGCCCCACGTGAACACCAAACTGCTCTCCCATGCTATTTTTTTGGTAGCTATATCGCTTACAACCACGTGGGCTTTGGCCTTAAAACATCCCAAGAAAAAGCGGGTTGAGGTTGCCAGCTCAGTGCAACCCGCCGCCGCCAGCGGCCCGGCCTACGCCACACGGGAGGACGTGATGCAAGCCGCCGACGAGATCGCCGCCCGCCGCGAGTTGGACCCGGCCTGGGTGCGCAGCACCATCGGCCAGGCCCGTTACAGCGCGCAAGTGGCCAAGTTCATCTTGCCGCCGGCCGTGGGCACGCCCAAGAATTGGAACGCCTACCGCAGCCGCTTTCTGGAGCCGGTACGCCTGGCCGCCGGTGTGAAATTTTGGCAGACGCACCGCAAGACGCTGCTCCGCGCGCAAAAGGACACCGGTGTGCCGGCCAGCCTGATCGTGGGCGTGATAGGGGTCGAGACGCTGTATGGGCAGCACGTCGGCAACTTCCGGGTGCTGGACGCGCTGACCACGCTGGCCTTTGATTTCCCGGCTGCGCACCCGCGCGCGGCCGAACGCAGCGCCTTCTTCAAGGCCGAGCTGGAGCAACTGCTGAGCCTGAGCCAGCGCACCGGCACCGACCCCTTCAGCTGGCGCGGCAGCTACGCCGGCGCCATGGGCCTGCCGCAGTTCATGCCGTCGAGCTGGGTCCGCTACGCGGTCGATTTTGACCAGGACGGCCGCATCGACCTGTTTGCCAGCCCGGCCGACGCCATCGGCTCGGTCGCCAATTATTTGAAGGCCTTCAACTGGCAACCGGGCCTGCCCACGCACTACCCGGTTCGTTTTGACGCCGAGCGACTGGACCTGGACGCCCTGTTGGCCCCCGACATCCTGCCCACCTTCAGCGTCGCCAGTTTCCAGGCCAAAGGCGCCATCCTGGAAGGCGCCGCGCTGGCCCACACCGGTCCGCTGGCGCTGGTGGAGCTGCAAAACGGCAGCGACCCCCCAAGTTACGTGGCCGGTACCGACAATTTTTACGCGGTGACGCGCTACAACTGGAGCAGCTACTACGCCATGGCGGTGATCGAGCTGGGGCAGGCGGTGGCG
>JBEGOC010000034.1:0-7059 GCA_041182225.1 Pseudomonadota bacterium
GCCGGTCTTGCGCATGCCCAGGCTTTTGGTTTGAAGGATGATGTCCAGCGCCTGGTCCCAGGGCACGTCCTGCAGGCGCAGGGTGACGGCACCGGCCACGGCATCCGAGGCCACCACGTTGAAGTTGGAAAAATCCGCGATCACCTGCAGCAGGGCGCGCACGTCGATGTTCTGAAAGTTCAGCGACAGCTTCTGGCCGCTGAAGACGGCGGTATCGCCGGCCCTTCCGGCATCGGCCCTCACCGGCCGAACGTCCAGCACGAATTGGCGCTCACTCTGGTAGGCCGCGTGCAGCCATGGCCCCTTGGGCTCGACCAGCAGGCGCACCCGGTCACCCACTTGGGACAGGGTCACGGTCTGCACCGGGGTGGCAAAGTCGGTCACATCCAGGCGCCGGCGCAGGCCCTCGGGCAGGCTGGACTGTAGAAATTCCGCCACCAGGGTCTGGCCCTGCTGCCGCACGTCGACCGCAATCTGGTCGCTCGGCAGCGTCACGATGATGCGGCCCGAGCCGTCCGGCCCGAGCCGGAAATCCAGGTCCTTGATGGCTTGGGGTACCCGGCGCTCGGATACCACCGGAGCAACCGCTGCGCCAGCGGCGGCGCCCGCCGTGCCCAGCAGCACCAGCAGAGAGCGACCGTCCAGCCGGGTGCTGTAGCTGCTGGCCTGCTTGAGGTTGAGCACCAGGCGCAGCCGCTCGCCCGCCTGCACCAGCGCCACCGACTTCAGGTTGCCCGGCCCGATTTCCACGCTGTTGCGACCCAGGCCATTGGCCATATTGGGCAGGTCCAGCGCGATGCGCGCGGGCGCCTGCAGCACAAAGCCGCTGGGCGGCGCCTGCAGCGCCTGGGCGAAATCGATCCGCAGCGCTTCCTGGCCCTCGTGTTGCGTAGCGGTCACCGCCTCAAGGCTGTTTTGTGCCAGGGCCAGCGGGGCCGTCAGCAGCGCAGCCAGCACCCCGGCCAGGACGCACAGGGCGCGGACCGCACGGACAGCACGCATGGCACGGCGGCCAAGGATGGTTTGAGGCAAATTCATTTGGTCTTCTCCTGCAGCTGCAGGGTTGCAGCGCGTTCCACCCAATCGCCGGCGGCATCCTGCACCAGCTCGCGCAGCACCAGCTCGGTGTCGCTGATGCGCAGCACCCGGCCGTAGTTCTGCCCCAGATGGTTGCCGGGCCGCACCGGGTACAGCATGCGGTCCACCCGGACCAGCGCCACCGGTCGCCCAGCCTGCATCAGCGTGCCGACCAGCGTCATGGCGTCCAGCGGCACCGACTCCAGCGCCTCTTTGCGCCGCGCCAGCTCGGGCGCCAACAACTTGGCCCCAGCCGTCTGCGCGCTGTCGCGGCGCAGCGCCTGGCCGAGCTGCTGGCTGCTGAACGGATCGACCGCCGTCTGCGCCAGATAGGCCTGGGGCTGGAACTGGCGGGGTTCGGCAATCGGCGCCAGGCGTGGGCGGCTCTGGCTTTTTTGCTGCGCCATCCATTGCTGCACATCGTCCTGGCCGGACGCGCCACAACCTGCCAGCAGGACCGCCGCCAGCCAGAGCGCGAGTCCGGAACACAGCCTCATTTTTTGGCCGCCTTCGCTGCCGAGGCCGCTGCTGCCGCCGCCTGCCGCTGGACCGCGACCTCAGCCGCGTCCAGGTACCGGAAGGTTTTGGCGGTGGCCTCCATCACCAGCACGCCATCGCGCTGAGGTTGCGGCTGGATGCTGAGGTTGTTCAGGGTCACGATGCGCGACAGCCTGGCCACATCGGCCACAAAGGCACCGATGTCGTGGTAGCGGCCGGTGACGCGCACCGCGATCGGCAATTCGGCGTAGTAATTTTTTACAGCCACCTGCCCCGGCCGGAACAGGTCGAACTGCAGGCTGCGCCCCAGGCCAGCCTGGTTGATGTCGGACAGCAGCGCATCCATCTCGGCCTTGCTGGGCAACTGGGTCTCCAGCTGCGCCACATGCTGGCGCACCTGCTCGCGCTGCTGCCGCAGCCCCTCCAGGTTGACGGCACGCCCGAGCTTGAGGCGAAACTCCTCGCGCAGCCGCTCCTCGCGCTGCTGTTCGGCGGCCAGGGTCTCCTGGTAGCCCTTGACCAGCCCGAACCACAGGGCCACCGCCACCACCGCGCTGACCAGAGCCAGCAGCGTCAGCCGCGGCAGGGCGGGCCAGGAGGCGGGATCGCGCAGGTCCAGATTTCGGAACTGACCGACCAGCCGCTCCACCAGCGCGGCCAGGCTCAATCGGGGTGACGGCGGGCTGAACATCGTGCGCAGGGGGCTCAGGTTTGGCCGGCTTTGGCCGCGCTGGCCGGCGCCAACGCTGGTGCGGCAGCGCCCGACGCAGGCTTGCCAGCCACAGCATCACTGGGCCGGACCAGGCGCACGCGGATGGTGAAATTCGCCACGCGCCGCTGCTCTCGCGGCGACAGGGCCAGCGTGCCGGCCACGATCTCCACCAGCTCCGGCCGCGCCAGCCACGGCGAGTTGTTGCCCAGGTTGCGCAGCAACTCCGACACCCGCTCGTTGGATTGGGCGCTGCCGGTCAGAGTCAGGTTCTGTGCCTCCTGCCGCACGCTGGACAAAAACAAGCCCTCGGGCAGCTGCCGCACCAGCTCGGCCATCAGCACCACCGGCACGTTGCGATCGGCCTGCAAGTCTTCCACCGCCTGCTGGCGCGCGCGCAGCGCAGTGATCTCGGTCTGCAGGCTGGCAATGTCCTTGATCTGGCTGTCAAAGCGCATGATTTCGGCTTGCAGCAGCTGGTTGCGCTGGCGTTGCTCGGTGATGCGGGCCTGCACGCTCAGCAACACCAGCACCGCCAGTCCGACCCCCAACAGGGCCGCCAGACCGATGCCGAGGTTGAACCGATGCCGGCGCTGCTTGCGCGCCAGCTCGCGATGGGGCAGCAGGTTGATCCGGATCATGGCTCGAACCTGCGCAACGCCAGGCCACAGGCCGCCAGGTAAGAGGGCGCGTCGCCCGCTATTTTTGCCTTGGCGAGCGACGGGGCCAGCGTCATCCCCTGGAAGGGATCGGCCAGAATGCAGTCGGCACCGGTCTGGGCCGTGACGGCCGCCGCCAGGCCGGGCACGGCGGCCGAGCCGCCCGCCAGCAGGATGCGCTGGACCTGGCTGTGCGCCGTGCTGGTGAAGAAGAACTGCATGGCCCGTCCGATCTCCTGCGCCGCATCGCGGGTAAAAGCCCGCAGGATGTTCGGCGCATCCGATGCCGGCAGCTCGCCACGGCGCTTGCGCTGTTCGGCTTCTTCCGTCGTCCACCCATACTGCTCTGCGATCAGGTGCGTCAACTGCGCCCCGCCGAAGGCCTGTTCGCGCTCGTACAACAGGGTCTCGCCCTGCATCACCTGCAGGCTGGTGGACTGCCCGCCCACCTCGAACAGGGCCACCACCTGATCATCCGGTACCGCCCCGGGCAGTTGGCCCAGCAAACGCGCCGCAGCTCGCCGCGACGCGTAGGATCGGATGTCCAGAATGGCCAGCTTGAGCCCGGCCGCCTCGGCCAGCCCCTGCATGTCCTGCACCCGCTCCTTGCGCGAGGCCGCAATCATCACGTCGACTTCATCCGCGGCCGGATCGGTCGGCCCGATGGCACAGAAGTCGAGGCTGACCTCGTCCATCGGAAAGGGAATGTACTGGTTGGCCTCGGATTCAACCTGTAGCTCCAGCTCGGCGTCGCTGAGCCGCGCTGGCAGGCGGATGTTGCGGGTGATCACGGCCGTGCCGGGCAAGGCCATGGCGACCAGTCGCGTCACGGTGCCACTGCGCCGCACCAGACGGCGCAGCGCCTGCGCCACCTGGTCGAAATCGTTGATTTGAGCATCCGTCACCCAGCCCGGCTGCAACAGTTCCATGCCGCAGTGCGACACCCGCAGCTGCCCAGTCCCAGCGCCAGCCAGCTCCACCAGCTTGACGCTGGAGGAACGGATGTCCAGCCCGATCAATGCGGCTGGCTCGCGCCTGAACAAGAACCCCGGGAAACCCACTGCCAACCCCTTAAACTCGCCGGCGAGGCGTGAACGAAAAAAGCGATGACGCTGTCGTCATGCTAGCAGCATGCAATGCGGTAAAGAATTTTTTACATCCTGCGACCAACTCGCGTCATCTGCTCGGCACGGCGTAACACCGCATTTTTATAATCAAGCTGCCTCCCTATAAGGTTTTCTATGCCTCCCAACAAGCCGTCTGGCACCCCACCCGCCCACCAGCAGCCCGGTTCTCCGGTGCTGCGCTGGCTGCTGCGGGCGGCACTCTGGAGCGGTGGCCTGCTGTTGGCGGGCGTCTTGTCGCTGCTGATGGTGGTGGCGATTGCCCTGGCAGTGGCCTTCCCCAACCTGCCCGATATTTCAGATTTGTCGGATTACAGCCCCAAGCTGCCGCTGCGGGTGTTTTCCTCCGACGGCGCGCTGATTGGTGAGTTTGGCGAAGAACGCCGGCAATTGACGCCGATCAAACAAATCCCCAAGGTGATGACCGACGCCGTGCTGGCGATCGAGGACGCCCGTTTTTACGAGCATGGCGGCGTGGACTACAAGGGCGTGCTGCGGGCCGCGCTGGCCAACCTGGGGCGGCTGAAAAGTCAGGGCGCCTCCACCATCACCATGCAGGTGGCGCGTAACGTCTACCTGTCGTCAGAAAAAACCTACACCCGCAAGATTTACGAGATTTTGCTGACCTTCAAGCTCGAACACCTGTTGCGCAAGGACCAAATCCTGGAAATCTACATGAACCAGATCTTTCTGGGCAACCGCGCCTACGGCTTTGCCTCGGCGGCCGAGGCCTATTTCGGCAAGGACCTGAAAAACATCACCATCGCCGAGGCGGCCATGCTGGCCGGCCTGCCCAAGGCCCCTTCGGCCTACAACCCGATTGCCAACCCCAAGCGGGCCCGGGCCCGGCAGCTGCACATCATCGACCGCATGCTGGAGAACGGCTTCATCACCGAGGCGCAAGCAGCGGCCGCCAAGAAGGAGGAGCTCAAGGTCAAGTCCAACTCCGACAACACCCGGGTGCACGCCGAGTACGTGGCCGAAACCGTGCGCCAGCTGATGTTTGCCCAGTACGGCGAGGCCACCTACACGCGCGGCCTCAACGTCTACACCACCCTGCGCGCATCGGACCAGGATGCGGCCTACCAGGCGCTGCGCCGCGGCATCATGGACTTTGAGCGGCGCCAGGTCTACCGCGGCCCGGAAAAGTTCGCCACCCTGCCCGCCGGCGGGCAGGAGCTGGACGACGCGATCGACGACGCACTCGAAGAGCACCCGGACAATGGCGACGTGCTGTCGGCCGTGGTGCTGGCGGTTGATGCGCGCCGGGTGCTGGCCCAGCGCCTGAACGGCGAAACCGTGGAGATCACCGGCGAGGGGCTGCGGCCGGTGCAGTCCGGCCTCTCCGACAAGGCGGCACCCAACATCAAGATCCGGCGCGGCGCGGTGATCCGCATCGTCAAGACCCCCAAGGGGCCGTGGGAGATCACGCAATTGCCCGAGGTGGAAGGCGCGTTCGTGGCCATGGACCCGCGTGACGGCGCCATCAAGGCCCTGGTGGGCGGCTTTGATTTTGAGAAAAACAAGTTCAACCACGTCACGCAAGCCTGGCGCCAGCCCGGCTCCAGCTTCAAGCCCTTCATCTACTCTGCTTCGCTGGAAAAAGGCTTTACCCCGGCCACGGTGATCAACGACGCGCCGCTGTTTTTTGATTCGGGCGTCACCGGCAGCCAGCCTTGGGAGCCCAAGAACTACGACGGCAAGTTTGAAGGCCCGATGAGCCTGCGCCGCGGCCTGGCCAAGTCGAAAAACATGATCTCCATCCGCATCCTGCAGAGCATCGGCGCCACCTATGCACAGGAATGGGTCACCCGCTTCGGCTTCGAGGAAGACAAGCACCCGGCCTATCTGACGATGGCGCTTGGCGCCGGCTCGGTCACGCCGATGCAGATGGCCTCGGCCTACTCGGTGTTTGCCAACGGCGGCTTTCGCGTCAACCCCTGGCTGATCAGCCGCGTCACCGACCAAAAGGGCAAGGTGCTGGCCGAGACCAAGCCGCTGCCGCAGGACGAAGCGGTGCGCGCCATCGAACCGCGCAATGCCTTCATCATGAGCAGCCTGCTGCAGGAGGTGACGCGCAGCGGCACCGCCGCTTCGGCCCAGGCCACACTCAAGCGGCCCGACCTGTACGGCAAAACCGGCACCACCAACGACTCCATGGACACCTGGTTTGCCGGCTACCAACCCACGCTGGCCGCCGTGACCTGGATTGGCTACGACACGCCACGCAAACTCGGCGACCGTGAAACCGGTGGCGGCCTGAGCCTGCCGGTCTGGGTACGCTTCATGGAACACGCCCTGAAGAACGTGCCGGTCATGGAGTACAACGCACCCGAGGGCGTGGTCTTTGCCGGTGGCGAGTGGTACTACGACGAATACGTCAAGGGCGCCGGCGTCAGCAGCCTGGGCCTCGACGACAAGGGCACGCAGGCCGCCGCGCCGGCCCAGGCGCTGCCGGTCGCCGACGAGAAGAAAAAAATCCTCGACCTGTTCCGGAACTGATCAGGCGCCAAACACCAGCGGGCTGCCGGCCTGCTCGCTGGCAAAGCGCGTGAGGCAGGCAAAAAACTCGCCCTGACCCTTGGTATCCAGCCATTGTTTGCTATCAAATTTGAAGTGATAGCCGCCTGAGCGGGCTGCCAGCCAGACCTCGTGCAGCGGTTTTTGCAGGTTGATCACGATCTGGCTGCGGTTGGCAAACACCAAGGTCACCATGCCGCCCACGCGCTGGTTGTCGATGTCGGCGCTGCCGTCATCGTTGATGCGGTCGCAAGCAGCCTCCCCCGCCTTGAGCAGGTTTTCCGCCAGGTCCAGGAATTCAGGGTCGGTCATTACAATTTCACCATGTTGACGTACCCGCGAATTCTAGTCAGACCCCTTGTCCTTGCGCTCAGCATGGCGGCCTTGGCCGGCTGCGGCCAGTCTGGCGCCCTGTACCTGCCCACAGAGCCGGCCGCCGCCCAGCGCGCCACCCTGCCCCAAACCCTGATCA
>JBEGOC010000035.1:0-2726 GCA_041182225.1 Pseudomonadota bacterium
TCAAGACGGTATTTGACCGGCTGGGTGCCAGCCAAAAACAACTGGTGTCGGTGAGCTACAGCCAGAGCAAGGGCCAGCATGTGCTGGCGGGCGCCATCAAGGACCCGACGGCAGTGGCGCCGATGGCCGATAGCATGGTGCGCTGGGTCCGCAGCCTGCCATTTTGAGGCGAGTCCGCGCCGGCCCGGGCTTTGCTTCCCCAGCCATCCAGAGCTGAGATTACAAGTCGACTACCCAGTCCCGGGCATGGGCTGCCTGTCGCCCCTGCCGTGAGGCTTTGGCACTGTACATGTCCTGGTCTGCCAGCAGCAGCAGCTGATCGATGTCGTCAGTTTGCTCGGGACACATCGCGATGCCCACGCTGGCGCCAACCCGGACTGCGCCGCCTGGCAGGTGAATCGGTTGGCCTATGCTGGCAATCAGTTTTTCCCGGATGACGACGGCCTCGGCTCGGTCATGCAGCGCTTCCAGCAGTACCACAAACTCGTCGCCGCCCACGCGCGCGACGGTGTCCGTGGTGCGCACGCTGCCAACGATGCGTTGCGCAATTTCCTGCAACAACTGGTCGCCAGCGCCATGGCCGAAGCGGTCATTGATCGGCTTGAATCCATCGAGATCGATCATCAGCACGGCCAGCAGCCCGCCATCTCGCTTGCTGCGCGCCACCGCCTGCGGCATTTGGTCGTGCAGTCGGGTGCGGTTGGCGAGACCGGTCAGACTGTCATGGTGGGCCAGCGCGGTCAGGGCTGCCTGGCTGTGTTGCAGTTGGGCGTTGGCATGCGCCAGTTCGGCCGTGCGTTCCGCGATGCGCTGCTCCAGCAATTTTTCGGATTGCTGCAACACGTCCACCGCTGCCTGCCTGGCGTCCAGCGCTTGGGCCTGGGCCTGCGCGGTGTCATGACGCATCCGGTGGATGCGATCCGCCAGCGACAGAGACAACAGAAGCATTTCGAAAAAAGACCCGATCAGGATGCCGTTGGTTGTCAGAAAGTTGGTGGGCATCACCCCCAGGCCGCGCAGGCTGAAAACAGCCGCACCGGCCAAGAGCATCCCGGCCCCGGCCAAGTACCAGGGCGCCACCGCGCGCCGGTTCTTGAGTGCAAAAAAGCCTGTGGCCACGGCGACGGCCGAAAAAACTGCGCCCAGCAAGGCTGCGGCAATCGTGAGCGCCCGCCAGTCCAGGACCAGGGCACCCACGGCCAGCAACAGGAAGGCCATCTGGATGAACGCCAGCAGCTGGTTCAGTCGCGGTGCCCATTCGGCAGTGGCCAACAGGCGTCTGGAGAACAGGGCGCCGAACAGGCCTGCCAGGCAATAACCAGCGGGTTGAATCAGGTCGCCCCCATGCGGCCAGTCGGGCCAGATAAACTGCCCCGCCAGCCCCAAAACTCCAGCCTGGGACGCGGCCAAGCTGGCTAGGAAAGCCACGTAAATCAGGTAGATCGTGTCGCGCAGCGAGAAGTACAGCAGCAAGTTGTAGGCACCCAGGGCCAGCAACATGCCAAAGTACAGGGCCAGAATGCTGTAGGTGCGCTGGTCGCTGGCGTGCAGCGCATCCGGCGCCCACAGTGTCACTGGCACGGTGAGGCTGCTGCGGGAGACCACCCGCAGGTACACCGTGGTGCTGGCCCCGGGCAGCAGCGTCAAGGGGAACACCAGCTGCCGATGCACAACAGGCCGTGACGAAAACGGCAGGGTGTAGCCTGAACTGAGCGCAACCGGCGTGCCGTTCAGGTCGGCATAAAAATCGACCCGGTCCAGTGCCGGGTAGGCCACTTCAAGCAAGCTCTTGGTTGGCATGCTGGCATCCGAGCGGATCTGGAACCTGAGCCAGTAGGCTGACTTTGTGAAGCCAAAGTTCAGGTCACTGGTGCCAGGCACAGTTTGAAAGCGCATTGCCATCGCCGGCGCGCTCACGTCCGCGATGGTCAGCTGCCCGCCGGCATCCTCCAGCACTTCGACATGGGGTCGCAGCGCCAACTCGGTCAGGTCCGCTGGTACCCGAACGGCGGCCTGCGCCGCACCGAGCAGGCAGAGTGTCAACAGCACGGCAAACAGCCGGCTGAACAAGACAGCGGGTGAGTGGATCAAGCGGCAGACGATCGTGACAGACAGGCGGCAGAGTACATCCGGGTGCCACGGATGTTACCGACTTTTTTGCCGTGTCTGCCTGCGCTCACCCGCCCGGTTTAGGCGCCCAGCATGTCGGCGGGGGTCGGCGGCTGACAGCCCGCCCGGGTGCAGTTGATAGCCGCAGCGCGAACGGCCAGCTGCAGGGTGGTCGCCACCCGACCGGCGGCGCCGGCCGGTGCCAAGGCCCAGTCGGCCAGGCAGTTGCCCCAGAAGGTGTCTCCGGCGCCCACGGTGTCCACCACGGTGACGGCAGGTGCCGTCTGTTCGGCGCAATGGCCGTCCACCTGCAGCCAGGCGCCGTCGGCGCCAAAGGTCAGCGCCACGCGGCTGGCGCCGTGTGCGGTGAAATGGCTGGCGATGCGCGCCGCGTCGCTGCGTTGCACTGGGCCAAAGCCCAGCACGGCCACATCTTCATCGCTGGCCTTGAGCCAGTCGGCCAGGGCTGCCACCTCGTGCACGGCGCGCACATAGGCCGCCAGGTCGGGTGCCAGGCGCGGGCGCAGGTTCACGTCCACGCTCAGGGTCCAGCCCAGTGCCTTGGCGCCGCGCAGCACGGCCAGCACCTTGTCGTGCTCGGGTGGCACCAGCAAGAG
>JBEGOC010000036.1:0-7287 GCA_041182225.1 Pseudomonadota bacterium
CGGCGCAGGATGTGCGCATTGGCGTGGTGGACAACGGCGTCGGCTTTGATGCCGCTCAGGCCCCGCGCCGGGGCCTGCGGCTGATGCAGGAGCGGGCGGTGGCGATTGACGCTCAGTTACACATTCGCAGCCAGCCGGGCCAAACCGGCATCGTGATCGCGCTCGGTTGACGATAATCCGGCCATGGCCGTCATCGTTCAGACCGTGCCCCTGTGGCGCCGCATTGCACCCTGGTTCCGTGGTTTTGACGGGCCCCTGGCTTTCATCGTGTTTGTGCTGGCCTGTGCCGGTCTGCTCATCATGTATTCGTCAGGCTTCGACCACGGCTCGCGCTTTGAGGACCACGCGCGCAACATGCTGATTGCGGGCGCGATCATGTTTGTCGTGGCGCAAGTGCCGCCGCAGCGGCTGATGGCCTTGGCCGTGCCGCTGTACCTGGCGGGGGTGGCATTGCTGGTGGCGGTAGCGGTGTTCGGCCTGACCAAAAAAGGTGCGCGCCGCTGGCTCAATGTGGGCGTGGTCATTCAGCCCAGCGAAATCCTGAAAATCGCCATGCCGCTGATGCTGGCCTGGTGGTTCCAAAAGCGCGAAGGCCAGTTGCGCCCACTCGATTTTTTGGTGGCGGCCCTTCTGCTGGCGGTACCGGTTGGACTGATCCTGAAGCAGCCCGACCTGGGCACGGCACTGCTGGTGCTGGCGGCCGGACTCTCCGTGATTTTCTTTGCAGGCTTGAGCTGGCGGCTGGTGATACCCCCGGTGGTGCTGGGCCTGGTCGCGATCACGCTGCTGGTGGTGTTTGAGCCACAGCTGTGTGCCGAGGGCGTTCGCTGGCCCGGCCTGCGCGATTACCAGCAGCAACGCGTCTGCACCCTGCTGGACCCGGGACGCGACCCCCTGGGCCGGGGTTTTCACATCATCCAGGGCATGATCGCCATTGGCTCCGGCGGCTTTTGGGGGAAAGGCTTCATGCAGGGCACACAGACCCATCTGGAATTCATCCCGGAGCGCACCACTGATTTCATTTTTGCCGCCTTTTCCGAGGAGTTCGGCCTGTTTGGCAACCTGCTGCTGGTGCTGGGCTTCGGTTTTCTGGTGTTGCGCGCCTTGAACATTGCGCTGGAGGCGCCCACCGTGTTCGCCCGTTTGCTGGCGGGCGCGCTGGCCATGATTTTTTTCTTTTATGCCTTCGTCAACATGGGCATGGTCAGCGGCATCTTGCCGGTGGTGGGGGTGCCGCTGCCCTTCATCAGCTACGGCGGCACCGCCATGGTCACCCTGGGATTGGCGTTGGGCATGTTGATGTCGATCGCCAAGTCCAAGCGGCTGGTGCAGTCATGACGGATGCCGCGGCGCCGTTTCCTGTCAGCGTGGTGGGCGTCGGCAACATGGGTGGCGCCATGGCGCAGCGTTTGGCCGGCCTGGGTTGGCCAGTGCGGGTCTGCGATGTGCGGCCTGAGCGTTTGCAGCATTTGGCATCATTTGGGGCTAAAGGCCATGCCCTGCCTGATTCCGCTGCTATTGATTCGATAGTATGCATCGTCGCCGTGGTGGACGCGGCGCAAACCGAAACCGTGCTGTTCGGCCCGCACGGCCTGGCCCCTGCCATGCCGCTGGGCGGCGTGGTGATGCTGTGCCCAACACTGGCGCCAGAGGATGTGGAAGGGTTCGCGCGCCGGCTGATCCCGTTCGGCCTGCACACGGTGGACGCGCCGATGTCGGGCGGGCCGCTGCGCGCGCTGGACGGCAGCATGAGCCTGATGGTGGCCTGCGCGCCCAACGTGTTCGAGCGCTGCCAGC
The DNA here is from genome assembly GCA_041182225.1 of Pseudomonadota bacterium. Taxonomy (GTDB): domain Bacteria; phylum Pseudomonadota; class Gammaproteobacteria; order Burkholderiales; family Burkholderiaceae_C; genus Rhodoferax. The sequence continues at coordinate 1,798 of JBEGOC010000036.1, forward strand.
CGCTGTTGGCGGCCCTGTCCAGCCGGGTGTTCCGCATCGGCGAGCGCTTGGGCGACGGTGCGCGCACCAAGCTGGTCAACAACCTCGCCGCCGCCATCAACCTGGTGGGCGCGGCCGAGGTGCTGGTGCTGGCGCAAAAAATGGGGCTTGATCTGGCCCGTACGCTGGACGTGATCGAGCAGTCCAGCGGCCAAAGCTGGATCGGCTCGGACCGCATGCGCCGCGCCATCGCCGGCGACTATGCGCCGCGCGCGCACCTGACGTTGCTGCAAAAAGACACCCGACTGGCGGTTGCCGCAGCCCAGGCCGCCGGCTTTGCCGGGCCGCTGGGCGCCGGTGTGCGCGATGTCTTTGCCAGCGCCAGCGCCGCCGGGCTGGCCGAGCTGGATGATGCCATCCTCTTTGACTGGCTGGCTCGCTCCCGCGACGGCGTGCAGGGCCTTTGATCTGCTGGGCGTCGGCCGGAGCGGTCGGCCCTAGAATGAAGCCATGATTTCCCGCGAACCCACCCTCGAACGCCTGGCCATTGCCAGGTCCCTGTTGCTCACGCCCTTCGGGCTGGATGAGTCCCACCTGTTGCGCGCATTGGCCGAGATCAAGGCACATCGGGTGGACGAAGCCGACCTGTACTTCCAGTACACCCGCAGCGAGGGCTGGAGCCTGGAAGAGGGCATTGTCAAGACCGGCTCGTTCAGCATTGACCAGGGTGTCGGGGTGCGGGCTGTCAGCGGTGAAAAAACTGCTTTTGCTTATTCCGACGACATCTCCGAGGCTTCCCTGCTGGATGCAGCGCGAACGGTGCGCTCGATTGCCGCACAGGCCCAGGGTGCCCGGGTCAAGGCCGGCAAGCGCCGCATCGCCGAAGCCCGCTCACTGTACCGCGACCTCGATCCGATCGCCACCCTGGACAGCACGGCCAAGGTCGGTCTGCTCGAACGCGTGGAGCAGCTGGCGCGCAGCAAAGACCCGCGCGTGGTGCAGGTGATGGCCGGCTTGGCCAGCGAGTACGACGTGGTGCTGGTGGCACGCGCCGATGGCACGCTGGCGGCCGACGTGCGCCCGCTGGTGCGCCTGTCAGTGACCGTGATTGCCGAGCAAAAGGGCCGGCGCGAGATGGGCTCGGCCGGTGGCGGTGGCCGTTTCGGCTTGGCCTATTTTGACGATGCCTGCATCGGCCGCTATGTCGATGAAGCGGTGCAGGCGGCGCTGACCAACCTGGTGGCACGGCCGGCGCCGGCCGGCGAGATGACTGTGGTGCTCGGCCCTGGCTGGCCGGGTATTCTGCTGCATGAGGCCATCGGCCACGGGCTCGAAGGCGACTTCAACCGCAAGGGCTCCAGCGCCTTCAGCGGTCGCATCGGCCAGCGCGTGGCGGCCAAGGGCGTCACCGTGCTGGACGATGGCACTCTGGCGGACCGGCGTGGCTCGCTCAATGTCGATGACGAGGGCAACGCCAGCCAGCGAAATGTGCTGATTGAGGACGGCATCCTCAAGGGCTACATCCAGGACAGCATGAACGCGCGCCTGATGGGTGTGGCGCCCACTGGCAACGGCCGGCGCGAAAGCTACGCCCATGTGCCGATGCCGCGCATGACCAACACCTACATGCTGGCCGGTGGCAAACCACCGCAGGAAATTGTGGCCAGCATCAAGAAAGGCCTGTACGCCACCAATTTCGGCGGCGGGCAGGTGGACATCACCTCCGGCAAGTTTGTGTTTTCGGCCAGCGAGGCCTATTGGGTCGAAAACGGCAAGATCCTCTACCCGGTCAAAGGCGCTACCCTGGTCGGCAGCGGGCCGGACTGCCTCAAGCGCGTGTCCATGATCGGCAACGACATGAAGCTCGACAGCGGCGTCGGCACCTGCGGCAAGGAAGGCCAGAGCGTGCCGGTGGGGGTGGGCCAGCCCACCCTGCGCATCGACGGTCTGACCGTCGGCGGGACGGCCTGAGGCTCAGTCAGCCGCTGTGCTACATTTGCTGCCATGAACTTCGTTTCGTTTTACTTTAGCTACTTTTGGTTCTCCAGCGCCCCGGCGGTAGAGAGTTCTGAACGTCCCTGACCCAAACGTCCCGATCTTCCAGAAACCGCCGGCACCCCCGGCGGTTTTTTTATGTGTTTGTGTTGCCCATTGATCGAACAAGGAGTCTGCCATGAAGCCCGAAGCCACCGTCGCCAGCCCTGAGGCCTGGTATGCCAACGCCGTCGCCCACCCGACTGACCGCACCGGCCAGACCGACGACCAACGCATCAAGGACATCACCGTGCTACCGCCGCCCGAACACCTGATCCGCTTTTTCCCGATCCACGGCACCGCCATCGAGGCCTTGATCAGCAGCACCCGCCACCGAATCCACGAGATCATGACCGGCAGCGACGACCGTTTGCTGGTGGTGATCGGTCCTTGCTCGATTCATGACCCGGCTGCCGCCATGGAATACGCCCGCCGCCTGCTGGCCCAGCGCCAGCACTACGCTGACACGCTGGAGATCGTGATGCGGGTCTACTTTGAGAAGCCGCGCACCACGGTGGGCTGGAAAGGCCTGATCAACGACCCCTACCTGGATGAAACCTTCCGAATTGACGAGGGCCTGCGCATCGCGCGCCAGCTGCTGATCGACATCAACCGGCTGGGCCTGCCGGCGGGCAGTGAGTTTCTGGACGTGATTTCACCGCAGTACCTGGGCGACCTGATCTCCTGGGGCGCCATTGGCGCACGCACCACCGAGAGCCAGGTGCACCGCGAGTTGGCCTCGGGGCTGTCAGCGCCGATTGGCTTCAAAAACGGCACCGACGGTAACATCAAGATTGCCACCGACGCTATCCTGGCCGCCGCCGGCGGTCACCACTTCCTGTCGGTGCACAAGAACGGCCAGGTGGCCATCGTGCAAACGCATGGCAATCGCGATTGCCATGTCATCCTGCGCGGCGGCAAGGCGCCCAACTACGATGCCGCCAGCGTGGCCGCCGCCTGCCAGGACTTGCAGAAGGCCAAGCTGCCGCCCACCCTGATGGTGGACTGCAGCCACGCCAACAGCAGCAAGCAACACCAAAAGCAGCTCGACGTGGCACGTGATATTGCCGGCCAACTCTCAGCCGGCTCGCGCAGCGTGTTTGGCGTGATGGTGGAAAGCCACCTGCAGGCCGGCGCGCAGAAATTCACGCCCGGTCAGGACGACGCCGCTGCGCTGGCCTACGGCCAGAGCATCACCGATGCCTGCCTGGGCTGGGACGATTCGCTGCAGGCGCTGGCGGTTTTATCCGAGGCCGTCAAAGCCCGTCGCGCGCACAGTTGACTTCAAGCGCATCCAGCAGTTTGCGGTGCACACCACCGAAACCGCCGTTGCTCATGCAGAGAATGTGGTCGCCCGCACGGGCCGCGGCAACGACTGCGGCCACCAGGCCGTCCACCGTGTCGGCCGCCGTGGCCCGCGCGCCCATGGGCTGCAGCGCGCTGCGCGCATCCCAGTCCAGCCCGCCGGCGTGACAGAACGCCAGATCGGCCGCCTCCAGGCTCCAGGGCAGCTGGGCCTTCATGGCGCCGAGCTTCATGGTGTTGCTGCGTGGCTCGAACACCGCCAGAATACGGGTGCCGGGGGCCAGGCGGCGGCGCAGTCCGTCCAGCGTGGTGCGGATGGCGGTGGGGTGATGGGCAAAATCGTCGTACACCGTGATGTCGCCCCCGGCGCGGGCCACCCGGCCGTACACCTCCATGCGCCGTTTCACGTTCTGGAAGCTGGCCAGGGCCCGCGCCGCCTCGGCGACGGGCACCCCCACATGTTCGGCCGCGGCAATGGCTGCCAAGGCGTTGAGCTGGTTGTGCACCCCGCCGAGCGACCACTGCACCTGCCCGGCCTCCCGACCCTGCAACAGCACCCGGAAATCATGCGGCTCACCCAGCGCCGTGACATCGCTGACAGCGGCGCCAAAGCTGCGCACCTCGCTCCAGCAGCCCATGTGCAGCACGCGGCTCAGGCTGTCCTCCAGCCCGTTCACCACCAACCGGCCGGTACTGGGCACGGTGCGGACCAAGTGGTGAAACTGGCGTTCGATCGCCGCCAGGTTGTCGAAAATGTCGGCGTGGTCGAACTCCAGGTTGTTCAGCACGGCGGTGCGGGGGCGGTAGTGTACGAACTTGCTGCGCTTGTCAAAAAACGCGGTGTCGTACTCATCAGCCTCGATCACGAACAGCGGCCGCGCGCCCGGTGCTGCTGCCGCAGCGCCGCCGAGGCGGGCTGACACGTCGAAGTTCATGGGCACGCCACCGACCAGAAAGCCGGGCGCCAAGCCGGCTTGCTCCAGGATCCAGGCCAGCATGGCGGTGGTGGTGGTCTTGCCGTGGGTGCCGGCCACCGCCAGCACATGGCGCCCCTGTAGCACGTGTTGGGCCAGCCATTGCGGGCCGCTGGTGTAGGATAGGCCGGCGTCCAGAATTGCCTCCATCAGCGGGTATTTGGGCGCGCCATCGGCCCGGCGGGCCCGGCTGACCACATTGCCCACCACGTACAGGTCCGGCTGCAGCGCCAGTTGCTCGGCGCCAAAACCCTCGATCAGTTCAATGCCCAAGGCACGCAGCTGGTCGCTCATCGGCGGGTAGACGCCGGCGTCGCAGCCAGTGACGCGATGCCCGGTCTCGCGGGCGAGCGCGGCCAAACCGCCCATGAATGTGCCGCAAATACCCAGGATGTGAATGTGCATTGCCCGATTTTAGGAGGGCCGGCACAGGCAAAATGGCGGGCATGGAGTCTTTGAAAGCTGAAATCGCCGCATCCGCCGCCCGACTAGTCGTGGAAGAGGGTTTGGACTATGGCCCGGCCAAACACCGGGCGATCAAGCTCTTGGGCTTGCCCGGGCGCACGGCGCTGCCCGGTAATGATGAGATTGAGGATGCGGTGGTTGACTACCTGGCGCTGTTTTGTGCCGACACCCAGCCGGGCGAGTTGCGCGCCCTGCGTGAGTTGGCGGTGGTCTGGATGACGCGCATGGCCAGCTTTCGGCCGCACCTCAGTGGGGCAGTCTGGCACGGTACAGCAACACGGCTGAGCGACATTTACATTCAGTTGTTTTGTGATGACTGCAAATCCGCCGAAATCTTCCTGATTGACCACCAGGTGCGCTACGTGCCACGCACGGTCAGCGGGTTTTGGGGCGACGCAGTGCCCACGCTCAGCGTGCATGCCTTTTGTCCCGGGTTGAACGAGGAGGTGGGTGTGCATCTGTTGATTCACGACCATGACGACCTGCGCGGCGCCCTCAAGGCGGATGGCAAAGGGCGGCTACCCCGTGGTGATCTGGCGGCGGTTCGCGCTTTGGTGCATGATTCCTAACCATGACCGAGGCATCAGCCAACCCATCGCCACCCAAAGCGTCGCCCGCGCGCCGGCGCTGGCTGCTGGGCGGGGTGGCTGCGTTGGCCGCGGCGGGCGGCGCCGCGGTCGCATGGCGCCGCCAGACGCCCGCCACGCCCTTGACTGAGGGCGCGCCAGTCAGC
>JBEGOC010000037.1:0-8378 GCA_041182225.1 Pseudomonadota bacterium
CCTGGTGCAGCCGCGGCGCTATGCCGACATCCTCAAGCGCCAGTTCGACCGACTGTACGCGGAGGGCGAGCAGTCCGGCACGGTGATGTGCATTCCGCTGCACCCCTACCTGGTGGGCCAGCCCTACCGGTTGGCGGCCTTTGAAGAGGCGCTGTCCTACATCACCAGCCACGACAAGGTCTGGCTGGCCACCGGGCGCGAAATTGCCCAGCACTTCAACACCCATTATTTCGACGCCTTTGCTGCCGCCGCGCAGCCCGCAGGAGACAGCCCATGAGCGCCGCGCCCGAGACCGTCAAAGCGGGCCTGCCCGACGCCCACCTCGCGTACCCGCTGCGCCGTTACGGCATGGACCACAGCCACTACGACTGGTCCATGCTGCCCAAGCGTAAACCCGTGCAGTGGCCGGGCGGGGCGCGGGTGGCGCTGTGGGTGGTGCCGGCGCTGGAGTGGTTCCCGCTGAACATGAAAGGCCTGCCCTTCAAGCCGCCAGGCGCCATGATGACGGCCTACCCCGACCTGCGCCACTACACCCTGCGCGACTACGGCAACCGGGTGGGCATCTTCCGCATCATGCAGGCGCTGGCCAAGCACCAGATCCGCGCCTCGGTGGCAGTCAATGCGGCGGTGGCGCTGCGCTACCCCAGCCTGCTCCAGGCCTGCACCGGTCAAGGCTGGGAGGTGATTGCCAATGGGCTTGACATGGACCACCTGCACCACGCTGGCCTGGCGCCGGATGACGAAGCCCAGCTCATCAGCAGCACCCTGGCCATCCTGCGCCAGGCCTCAGGCCAGCCGGTGCGCGGCTGGCTGTCACCGGCCAAGTCCGAATCGGCCAACACCCTGGCGCTGCTGGCTGAGGCTGGGCTGGACTATGTGTGCGACTGGGTCAACGACGACATGCCCTACCCCATGCACACGCCGGCCAAAACCCTGCACGCGATGCCGCACCCCATCGACATCGACGACCACACCATCCTGGTGCAAAACCACCACACGGAGGACGACTTCCTCGACCAACTGTGCGACCAGTTCGACCTGTTGTACCGCGAATCGGCCACCCAGGGCGGCCGGGTGATGGCCATCTCATTGCACCCCTGGGTGATTGGCCAGCCCTACCGCATCGGCGCGCTGGAACAGGCGCTCAAACACATCATGGCGCATCAGGGTGTGTGGGCCGCCACTGGCAGCGAGATTCTGGATGCCTGGACCGCAGCCCAGGCCTGAGGCCAGCGCTTCAGGGCGCGGCGGGGCGGGCCTCGGCCAGATCGTTCCACACGTCCTGCTGGCGGATCAGCCCGTCCACCAGCACAAAGCGGTCAATGAAGCGCACGCCCGCAAAGGCCGAGCCGTCAGGCCAGACCCCTTCCAGCGTGCCGGCGCAGTACACCACTGCGCCCTGGTCGGTCCAGCACTCGTCAAACTGGTCAAACACCTTGGCCACGCGCTGGTAGCGGGTTGTTGCCCACTGCACCAGGTCTTCGAGCCGGTGCAAGGTAGCGCCACCCGGAAAACGCATCACAAACTCTGGGGCCAGGAACTCCTTCGCCTGGGTCAGCTCACGTGCCTGCATGTGCGCCAGAAAACGGCGCACCACAGCGCTGGCGTCCGGCCGCGCAGCGCCACCGACCGTGACCACCCGGCCATCGCGCTGGTAGGTACTGGCGTGATGCACCATCACGGTGGTGCCGGCGTCCGGGGCGGCGATCACCGAGCGGGCCGCCAGCGCGACGCGCTGCACCAGGCGCGCTTCGGTCTCTGCGCCGTAGCCGGGCAACAAAGTTATGGCAATCACGGGCATGACGGTCTCCAGTTGACATGATGAAACCCCGATCATGCCTTCAAACACGGCCTCGTCGGCGATGCTCAGCGTGATGGAGCGCATCGCCTACTCGGCCGCGCCGGAGCGACCACCTTTGCGCTGGCCCGGCGGCGCCCGGGTGGCGCTGTGGGTGGCGCCCAACATCGAGCACTACGAGTTCTTGCCCGAACACGTCCGCGTGCGCAACCCCTGGCCCCGGGTGCCGCACCCCGACATCCTGGGCTACGGCCTGCGCGATTACGGCAACCGGGTGGGCGTCTGGCGGCTGATGGAGGTGTTTGACCGCTTCCAGCTGCCCTGCACCGTGTCACTGTCGATGGCGGTGTTGCAGATGTACCCTGAGATTGCCGAGGCCATGCTCAAGCGCCGCTGGGAGTTCATGTCGCACGGCCTGTACAACACGCGCTACCACTGGAACCTGAGCGAAGACGACGAATGCGCCGCCATCGAGCAATGCCAGCAGATCCACCGCCAGTTCACCGGGCGCGATCTGCCGGGCTGGTTCTCGCCGGCCGCCTCCAACACCCTGAACACCCCCGACCTGGTGGCTGAAGCCGGCATCAGCTACCTGTGCGACCTGTACCACGACGATCAGCCCACCCCGATTCAGGTGCGCCGGGGCGAACTGTTCTCCTTGCCCTACAGCATGGAGATCAACGACAGCATCGCCTGGCGGCGCGGCCAGGAGGGCGCGGCCTTTGCCCAGAAGATCTGTGACGAGTTCGACACCCTGTACTCGGAAGGTGCGGTGAGCGGCCAGGTGATGAACATCGCGGTGCATCCCTTCATCATGGGCCAGCCGCACCGCATCGAGCATTTGGCGCAGGCGCTGGACTATGTGCTGTCGCACAGCGGCGTGTGGTGCGCCACCGGCTCCGAAATCATCGCCAGCTACCGCCAACAAACCCAAGCTGCCGCACCGGCCACCCAGAAAGACAGCCCATGAGCACTCCCGCCGACTACATCCGCGCCTACATGACCGAACGCCCCATTGACCTGTCGCGGTCGGCGCTGGTGATGATCGACATGCAGTACGCCACCGGTTCGCGCCAAGGTGCTCTGGCGCGCAAGCTGCAGGCCGAGGGCTCGCGCGTGGGCGACTACCGCTTTGCCCGCATCGAGCAGCAGGTGCTGCCCAACACCCTGCGCCTGCGCACGCACTTCCAAAAGCTGGGCCGGCCAGTGCTGCATGTGACCATTGGCGCCGCCCATGCCGACGCCCTGGATGCGCCCCTGCACATGCGCCGGCTGTTCACCGAGTTTCGCAACTTTGTCGGCAGCCGCGAGCACGAGATTCTGGACGAGCTCAAGCCCCTGCCCGGCGAACACGTGCTGCGCAAGACCACCATCGGCGCCTTCGCCTCCACCAACATCGACAGCCTGCTGCGCGCGCTGGGCTGCGAGCAGCTGTACCTGACCGGGGTCTCGACCAATATGTGCGTGGAAACCACCGCCCGCGAAGCCGCTGACCGGGGCTACGGCGTGACCCTGGTGGAGGACGCCTGCGGCACCACCCACGAAGACCTGCACCAGGTGACCATGCGCAACTTCCAGCGCCTGTTTGGCCGGGTACGCTCGTGTGACGAGGCGCTGGCGGAGCTGCAGCCCGAAGTGGCATGCTGATGCAGCACCGCCGACAACGGTTCGACAGGCGTCAACGTAGCGCCACCCACCCGGGAGCCATCTTGCGAGACGATGTGCTGCCCGGCTTGCCAGGCATGTCGGTGAGTGCGTTTGCCCGCAGCCTGGGTGTTTCGCGCCAAACGCTGCACAAGGAACTCGGCAAGATCAGGCCGATTACCTCAGCTGGCGATCCAGTTATCCAGTTGCAAGCCCGGCACCTTGGCAAACTCTCGGAGGTTGTTGGTAACCAGCAGGGCCTGTTGGCTCAGGGCGTGCGCGGCAATCATGGTGTCGAGCGAGCCGATGGGGGTGCCACGGCGCTCCAGGTCAGCGCGCAGGTCGCCATAAGCCCAGACGGCGGGTGTGTCAAAAGGCAGAATGGCCAGCGGAGCCAGAAACATCTCCAAGGCTTGGCGATTGCGCGCCGAGCCACCTTTGGCCACCCCAAAGGCTAACTCCGCTGCAACCACGCTGCACACCCCAATGTCGCCAAGCCGATACTGCCGAAAGCGCGCCAGCACCGCAGGGGGTTTGGCGTTGATGATGTAAACGCAGATATTGGTGTCGAGCAGGATCATGGTGCAATCTCGGCGCGAACCTGGTCGTCAGGTTGCTCTCGCGTCAGCACAAAACCAGGCTCAAAGGCGGCGAGCCCAGCCGCCAGCATTTGCCAAGGGTCATCCACCGGCAATAACAGCACGCCATTGCCAAAATGTTTTACGACCACCTCGGTGCCAACAAACCGGTATTCTTTGGGTAGCCGAACGGCTTGGCTACGGCCGGATTGAAAAAGGCGTGCAGTATCCATGGGGCGCTCCCGAATTGGTGGTTACCAATGATAACTACCAACTTCAAAAATGTCCACCACGCCTCGCACCGTCAATAGAAATATCGGTAACAAAAAACAGGACTGGCGCCATTGCGGACGCACACATGACGACGCCGACAATTCGGTCAAAATCAAGGCAATGGCTGAGCACTCAACATGAAAAAGATACTGGTCATCGTCCCGTTCGCCATGTCGGCCGACAACCTGCTGCTGCGCCGGCAGCAACTGGCCGGTCTGCAGTTCGGTCCTGAACTGGTGTTTGACTACCGCTGCGTCAAGGCCGGGCCGGTCAACTATTCCAGCCACCATGATTTTGTGCTGGCCGACGCCTCCATCTTTGAGGCCGGTTGCCGCGCGCAGGACGAAGGCTACGCCGCCGTGTGCATCGACACCATGAGCGACTCGGGCGTGGCGGCCTTGCGCAGCGTGCTGGACATCCCGGTGTTCGGCCCCGGCAAGGTGTCCATGCTGACCGCGCTGATGCTGGGCGACCGGTTTTCGATTCTGACGATGGCCAGCCGCTGGAAGCCGTTGTACAAGAAGGCGCTGGACGAGCTGGGCCTGCACCACAAGTGCGCCTCGGTGCGGGCCATCGAGGTGCCGCCCGACAACCAGGGCCTGCTCTCGGGCAAGGAAGATGCGGTGTTTCCACTGCTCGAAGCAGCGGCCCGGCTGGCCATCGAGGTGGATGGCGCCGAGGTGCTGATTCTGGGCTCGACCACCATGCACCAGGCCCATGCCTACCTGGAGGCGCGCTTGCCGGTGCCGGTGATCAACCCCGGCCCCTTGAGCTACAAGATGGCCGAAGCCGCACTGGCCCTGGGCCTGCGCCAGAGCCGCCAGGCCTACCCCAAGCCCATGCACCCCCGGCTGGACATGCTCGAAGCCATGATGGCGGCTGCGCAAAAGCAGGTGGCTGGCCAGCCATGAGCCAGCGGCTAAGCCCGGCGCAAGTGGCAGCCTATGAGCGCGACGGCTTTGTCTGCCCGGTGCCGGTGCTGTCCACTGCTGAAGCACAGGCCGCGCGGGCCGAGCTGGAAGCCTGGGAAGCAGCCCGGGGCGCGCCGATTGACTTCCCCGAAAAATCCAAGTCTTACCTGCTGTTCAACTGGGCGGACCAGTTGGTGCACCACCCCGCCATCCTGGACGCGGTGGAGGACCTGATCGGGCCGGACATTCTGGTTTACCACAGCACCCTGTTCCTGAAAGAGGCGCACAGTGCGGCCTTTGTGCGTTGGCACCAGGACAGCACCTACTTTTACCTGGACCCACACCTGCATGTGACCGCCTGGGTGGGTTTGTCGGACGCGTCCGAAGCGGCAGGCTGCATGCGGGCCCTGCCCGGCAGCCACCGCTGGGGCAGCTTTGCGCACGACGACAAGCCCGAGCCGATGAACATGATCCGGCGCGGCCAGGGCATCAGCGAGCGTTTTGACGGCGAAACCGGTTGCGCCATGCCGCTGCGCGCGGGAGAGATGTCCTTGCACCACACCGACCTGGTGCACGCCTCTGGCGCCAATGCCACTGGCGACCGGCGCATTGGGCTGGCCATCAGCTACATCCCGGCCCGGGTTCGCCCCACCGGCAAGGTGCAGCCTTATGCGCTGTGCGTGCGGGGCCGTGACCACGGGCATTTCCTGCCGGAGCAGCGCCTGCAACAAGCCCTGTCCGCGCCCGACCGCCTGCAGCACCAGCAGGCCCTGGCCGCCTTTCGGGCGCTGCAAGATGCCGGCTTCGCGCCAAGCGCGCCCAACACGCCCAGCACACCATGACAACAAGCACTGAGGCCCGAAGCCCGAGCCAGCTGGCCGAGCATTACTTTGCAGCGGTGGACCGCATGGACCTGGCCGCCACCCTGGCCTGCTTCACGCCCGATGCCCGCTTTACCATTGCCACTTACAACACCCTGTACCAGGGCCGCGACACCGAGATCCGCGCGATGTTCGAGCGTCTGAACGCCCGCTACGCCAAGGTATGGCACGGAGATTTTGACCATGTGGTCCAGGGCCCAGACCGCATCGCCAGCCGCTTCCGGGTGGAAAACACGACGTTCGAGGGTGAGCGACTGGTCAAGAACAACTGCAACTTCTTCCGGCTTCGCGGCGCGCTGTTCGAGGAAGTGTTCGTCTACATGAGTGGCGACAACTCGCTGGGCTGACTGGCATCATCGTCCTGTTTTTACCTTCGGTCCCTGACGTAAACCTTCAAACTTTCATGCAGGCGTGGCAGAAACAACCGTGGGCCGCTTCGCTTTCTTAACCTTCAGACCACCCTTTTTCTTCGCCTGAAAGAGGTCGTATTGCCCCTGCATACGCAGCCAAATCTCAGGGCCATTACCAACCCACTTACCCACACGCAGCGCCATCTCGGCCGTAATGGCAGAGCGCCCATTGATCACACGTGAAAGAGTGACGCGCGAAACGCCCAACTGCGCTGCCGCTTCGTTCACGCTCAGTTGCAGTTCAGGCAAAACGTCATCACGAATGATCAGGCCAGGGTGGGTAGGGTTGTGCATAGTCATCATCAACTTTCAAATAATCTAGTGGTAGTCCTGGTAGTTAACCAACACGGCATCTTGACCAACGAACATAAAAGTCAACCGCCAGTTGCCGTTGATCCACACTGACCAGTGACCATTTAAACCACCGGATAAAGAGTGAAGTCGCCAACCGGGAATATCCATCTGCTCCGGCATTGCGGCTTGGTTCAAGGCTGCCAGTTGGCGATTGAGCTTGTCAGCGTGGTGGGGTTGGATGCCCGCCTTGCTGCCTTTTTCAAAAAACGCCTGTAACCCCTTATGGCGAAATGATTTGATCACTCTTTTAGTGTATCAACTAGCGATACAAGGGGCAACTTTTAAGTAAAGATAAATCACCCAATTGACTGCCCCCCTTTGAAGGTGCGTCTACACGAGCGCGCCGCCCAGCACCAGTCGGAGCGGGAAGCGCTCTGATACTGCGCTACATGCTGGACACGAACTCGTCTTTGACGTGTTAAGGCGGCGACAACTCACGCGGCTGACCCGTATCATCGAGCTGTTTTTACCTAAGGAACCTCTGCAAAACCCCCAGCAACGTCTTGTAGGAACTCCTTCTTTGCTATAAAATACATAGCATGAAACAAGCCACCTTACCCCTGAGCCTGAACGTAAAGAAAACCCGCAAAGCCGAGTTCCTGGCTCAGATGGAGCGGGTGGTACCGTGGGCTGAATTAGTCGCACTCATTGCGCCGTATTACCCAGAGGGCAAGAACGGCCGCCCGCCCTTTCCCTTGGAGACCATGCTGCGCACACACTTCCTGCAGCTGTGGTTCACGCTGTCTGATCCGGCCATGGAAGAAGCCTTCTTCGATGTGCCCCTGTACCGGGAGTTTGCACAGCTACCCGAGTTCACACGGCTGCCCGATGAGTCCACCATCCTGCGCTTCCGCCACCGGCTGGAGAAACACAAACTGGCCGAGCAGGTGCTGGGCGTGGTCAACGGCATTCTGAGCCAGCGCGGCCTGCTGCTCAAAACCGGCACCGTGGTCGATGCCACCTTGATCGCAGCACCCACCTCCACCAAAAACCACGACAAGAGCAGAGACCCGGAGATGCACTCGAGCAAGAAGGGCAATCAGTGGTACTTCGGGATGAAAGCCCACATCGGCGCCGATGCTGAGTCCGGGCTGGTGCACAGCGTGCGCGGCACCGCAGGCCATGTGGCTGACATTGCCGAGGGCAACACCCTGCTGCATGGCCAGGAGACGGTGGCCTTTGGTGATGCGGGCTACCGCGGCATCGACAAACGCGCTGATGCCAAAGGAGGTGTCACCTGGCACGTGGCCATGCGCCCGGGCAAACGCAGAGCACTCAACAGAGAAGACGAAGCTGATGCCCTGCTCGACAAGGCAGAAAAGCTCAAGGCTGCAATTCGGGCCAAAGTGGAGCACCCGTTTCGGGTGATCAAGCGCCAGTTCGGCTTTGTGAAGGTGCGCTACCGGGGACTAGCAAAGAACACGGCGCACCTCAAGACCTTGTTTGCGCTGTCCAACCTGTGGATGGTGCGGCACAAATTGATAGGTGCGGGGGCATGAGTGCGCCCGAAATCAGGGCTTGGGGCCGGC
>JBEGOC010000038.1:0-6047 GCA_041182225.1 Pseudomonadota bacterium
TACTCTTGAGCGCCGGGATCGGCGCCTCCGGCAGGGCCTCGCTGCGGATGCGTGGCGATAAGCGCACCGTGGGCGGTGCCGCGGCCCCGCTGCCGGAGCCGCTGTCGGCCGCGCCGGCCAGGCGCAGGCTGGCGCGGCCGTCCCGGCGCTCCAGCAACAACTGCTGCCCCGGGTAGATCAGGTGCGGGTTGCGGATCTGTGCCAGGTTCATGCCCCAGAGTTCGGGCCAGCGCCAGGGCCGGGTCAGGAACAGGGCCGACAGGCCCCACAGGGTGTCGCCGGGCTGCACCGTGTAGCGCTCTGGCGCCCGCGGCGACAACTCTGACAGCGGCAGCCCCGACTCGGCGGTGCGGTTGGCGGTGGCCTGCTGCTGCGGCGAGACGCTGCGCTGCTGCGCGCCCAGCGGCCAGGCACAGAGCGCCAGCAGGGTCAGGGCCAAGGCGGCCTTCAAGGCCTGGGTCATGAGGGTGGGCTCCGGTGGTACTGCGTGCTGGGCTGGCGCAAACGGCTGCGTCTGACCGGATTCTGCGCCCAAGCACCGGTTTCGGCAACGCCCTGAACGCTGCCTACCAAGCCGGCATGCACGAAATTGGCGAAAATACAGGGCTTGCTCAAAAACACCATGGCTTTATTACCCATTCTTTGCTTTCCCGACCCCCGGCTGCACACCGTGGCCAAGCCGGTGGCGGCGGTGGACGCCCGCATCCGCGCCCTGTGTGCCGACATGATCGAGACCATGTACGAGGCCAAGGGCATCGGCCTGGCCGCCACCCAGGTCAATGTCCACGAACGGCTGATCGTGATCGACGTGTCCGAGGGCCGGGACCAGCCCTTGATCCTGATCAACCCGGCCCTGGTGTGGACCAGCCCGACCACCCACCTCAACGAGGAGGGCTGCCTGTCGGTGCCCGGTATCTATGACGGCGTGCAGCGCTTTGACGCGGTACAGGTGCGTGCGCTCGATGGCGCCGGCCAGTCGCGCCTGATCGAGGCCGATGGGCTGCTGGCGGTCTGCATCCAGCACGAGATGGACCACCTGATGGGGCGGGTGTTTGTGGAGTACCTGTCGCCGCTCAAGCGCAACCGCATCAAGACCAAAATGCTCAAGGCCCAGCGCGAGGCCGAGCGTTGAGGCTGATTTTTGCCGGCACGCCCGAATTTGCCCGGGTGGCGCTGGCGCAGTTGCAGGCCGCCGGCTTCGACGTTGCGCTGGTGCTGACCCAGCCTGACCGGCCCGCTGGGCGCGGCCTCAAACTGCAGCCGTCTGCCGTCAAGCAACAGGCGCTGGCCCATGGCCTGGCGCTGGCGCAGCCGCGCAGCCTGCGGCTGGACGGCCGTTACCCGGAAGACGCCCTGGCCGCGCGTGTGGCGATCGAGGCCGCGCAGGCCGATGCCATGGTGGTGGCGGCCTATGGCTTGCTGCTGCCGCAATGGGTGCTCGACACCATGGCTGCGCCGTCCAGCACCAGCCAGCCGCGCTGGGGCTGCCTGAACATCCACGCCTCGCTGTTGCCGCGCTGGCGCGGCGCCGCCCCCATCCATCGCGCCATAGAGGCGGGTGATGCCCACACCGGCATCAGCATCATGCAGATGGACGCCGGGCTCGACACAGGCGCCATTCTGCTGGCGCAGGCCCTGCCGATCGAACCTGGCGACAGCACCGCCACTCTGCACGACAAGCTGGCGCAGTTGGGCGGCGCGCTGATCGTGCAGGCGTTGCGCCAACTGCCCACCGGCACGCTGGTGCCGCAGCCGCAGCCGCTGGAGGGTGTGACCTACGCCCAGAAGGTGGACAAGCAGGAAGCCTGGATCGACTGGGCGCTGCCGGCACCGCACATCGTGCGGCGCATCCTGGCCTTCAACCCGGCCCCTGGCGCCAGCAGCAGCCTGCAGGGCGAGGCGCTCAAGATTTGGCAGGCGCAGGCCTTGCCCAGGGTGCCGCCTGCCGGCCTGCCTTTGGGATCAATTCTGGCTGCAGGCCACGCCGGCATTGAAGTTAGTGCTATGAATTCAATAGTGAATATCACGCAGCTGCAACGTCCCGGCGGCAAGCGGCTGGCGACGGCCGAGTTTCTTCGTGGCTTTGCGCTGGCGCCGGGTGCTGCCTTTGGTGCCGGCGGCGAGCCATGATCGCGTTACGCCAGCACGCACAACACCCGGCCTTTCGGGTCGGCGCCCTGGACCTGCTGCCGGCCGCACCGGGCATTGCCGCCTGGGGCCTGATGACTGGCGTGGCCATGGTGCAGTCGGGCCTGAGCACCTTTGAGGCCCTGTTGATGAGCCTGATCGTGTTTGCCGGCAGCTCGCAGCTGGCGGCGGTGCCGCTGCTGCTGGCCGGCGCGCCGATGTGGGTGATTTTGGCCACGGCCTTTTGCGTCAACCTGCGATTTGTCGTGTTCAGCGCCCATTTGCGGCCCTATGTGATGCACCTGCCGCTGTGGCGGCGGCTGATCAGCGGCTACTTCACCGCCGACCTGACTTATGTGATGTTCATCAAGCGCTACCCGCAAACCAGCACCGACCCGGCGCAGGTGCAAGCGCAGCAGGCCTACCTGGCGGGCAACTGCCTGGTCAACTGGCTGAGCTGGGTCGGTTTCAGCGTGCTGGGGGTGGCGCTGGCCAATGCCATCCCCACCCGGTGGGGCCTGGGTTTTGCCGGCAGCCTGGCGCTGCTGGGCATCATGTGCTCGCTGGCCTCGAGCCGCTTGCGGGTGGTGGCCGCCAGTGTCGCCGGCGTGGCGGCGGTGACGGCGTTTGCGCTACCGCTCAAGCTCAATATCCTGGTGGCGATCGCGGTGGCGGTGCTGCTGTGCCTGCAGCTCGAAAAAGCGGCCTGGGCCCGGGCGGAGGCGCCATGACCGGCGAGACCGACGGCTGGACCGTGCTCATCATCGTCTGCATGGCCGGCATCACCGTGCTGACCCGCTCCATGTTTTACATCTCCAGCAAGCCTTGGCAGCTGCCGCACTGGGCCCGGCGCGGGTTGCAGTACGCACCAATTGCCGCCCTGGCCGGGGTGATCGTGCCCGAGCTGCTGATGACGCAGGGCCAGGTCATCAGCACTTGGCAGGACGCCCGCATCTACGCGGTGGCAGTTGGCGTGGCCTGGTAGTGCTGGCGCCGGGGTACCGGCCAGGCGGTGCTGGGCCCCATCCTGGCCGGCATGGCGGTGTACCTGCCGCTGCACATCGGCCTGGGCTGGTAGCGCTGTTGCCGGCCGGGCTGGCGCGCTCCTACAATGGGCTGCATCGTTGTCCAAACTGAGGCGCTGTCCATGAATGTCGTCCGTTTCGCAGACCTGTGCGCCCAGGGCCGGGCGGCTGGTCGGCGCGTGTTCATCCGTGCCGACCTCAATGTGCCGCAGGACGAGCACGGTGCCATCACCGAAGACACACGCATCCGGGCTTCGCTGCCCTGCATCCGCCTGGCCTTGGACGCCGGCGCTGCTGTGATGGTGACCTCGCACCTGGGTCGCCCGACCGAGGGCACGCTCACGCCAGCCGATTCGCTGGCGCCTGTGGCGCAGCGCCTGGCCGAGTAGCTGGGCCGGCCGGTGCCGCTGCTGGCCAACTGGACGGCTGGCGTGGCGCTGAAGCCGGGCGAGCTGGTGCTGCTGGAAAACTGCCGGGTCAATGTCGGCGAGAAAAAGAACAGCGAGGCGCTGGCGCGCCAGATGGCCGGCCTGTGCGATATTTTCGTGCACGACGCCTTTGGCACAGCGCACCGGGCCGAGGCCTCCACCTACGGCATTGCCCAGTTTGCGCCGGTGGCCTGTGCCGGGCCGCTGCTGGCGGCGGAGATGGACGCCATCACCCTGGCACTGGCCAACCCCAAGCGACCGCTGGTGGCGATTGTGGCCGGCTCCAAGGTGTCGACCAAACTCACCATCCTGCAGAGCCTGGCCGACAAGGTCGATCAGCTGATCGTCGGTGGCGGCATCGCCAACACCTTTATGCTGGCCGCCGGCCTGAACATCGGCAAAAGCCTGGCCGAGCCCGACCTGTTGCCCCAGGCCCGCGCCGTGATGGCGGCGATGACAGCGCGCGGCGCCTCGGTGCCGATCCCGAGTGACGTGGTCACCGCCAAGACCTTTGCCGCTGACGCCCTGGCCACCGTCAAGGCTGCCAGCGCGGTGGCCGAGGACGACCTGATTCTGGACATCGGGCCGCAGACGGCCGCACGGCTGGCGACCCAGCTCAAGGCGGCCGGCACCATTGTCTGGAACGGCCCGGTCGGCGTGTTTGAGTTTGCCGCCTTTGAGCAGGGCACGCGCACCATTGCCCAGGCGATTGCCGAATCCAGCGCGTTCTCGATTGCCGGCGGGGGCGACACGCTGGCGGCGATTGCCAAGTACGGCATCGAGCAACAAATCGGCTACATTTCGACCGGCGGCGGTGCCTTTTTGGAGGTGCTGGAGGGCAAGACGCTGCCGGCGTTTGAAATCTTGGGTCGGCGGGCCGCAGGCTGATGCCGACGTTCGGCCTGGCACCTATGCGGACATACCCATGAACCCAGCCTCCGTTCCACCGGACCATGCCACCCCCGCCCTCGACGCCCAGCGCGGCATTGACATGCTGGGCTCACCCGAGGCCTTGAGCATGATCCTGCGCACCGCGCTGCTCAGCCTGTCAGAAGATGTACCGGCCATTGGTCGGGAGCTCGAAGCGGGCGATGTGCGGGCGGCCAGTCGCCGTATGCACGGCATCAAAGGGTATTTGCCAATTTTTGGCGCGGACCGGCTGGTGAGCGATTTTTTTGCCCTGGAGCACCTCAGCAAAACCGCTGCAGCGGCGCCACTGGTGGTGGGCTTCAGTGCGCTGCGGCCGCAGCTGGAGCGCCTGTTGGCCGACATACGGCAGTATCTGGAGCCGCCGGCGGCCTAGCCAGCGGCTGACCGCAGACCCGGGCCCGGCCACTGTTCTTGGCGAGATACAGCTGCGCATCGGCCAGCGCCAGCAGTTCGGCTGCGCTCCCGCTGTTCACGCCACCGCTGAGTGCCGCTACCCCCAGGCTGATGGTCACCACCGGTGCCACCTCGGACTGGGCGTGCGCAATGCCTTTGCCCTGGACCCGGGCCGCCAGCTTTTGCGCGATCGTCATGGCGCCATCAAACGGGGTCTCGGGCAGGATGCAGGCAAACTCCTCGCCGCCGTAACGCGCCACCAGGTCGGCCGGGCGCCGCAGGCCACCCTTGAGCGAGGCCGCGATCTCGCGCAGGCAATCGTCGCCGGATTGATGGCCGTAGTGGTCGTTGTAGCGCTTGAAAAAATCCACATCGAGCAAAATCAGCGCCAGCGGCAAGCCGTTGCGCAGGGCGCGCGCCGCTTCGGCCGCCAGCTGCTGGTCGAAATAGCGGCGGTTGTAAATGCCCGACAGGCCGTCCAGGAACACCAGCTGGCGAATGACGTCGGCCTGCAGTTTCACCAGCAGATGGGTGCGCAGGCGCGCCAGCGCCACGGCCGGGTGCAGTGGCTTGGCCATGAAATCCACCGCAAACAGACCCAGGCCGCGCGTTTCCTGGGCGTCGTCAGCCTGGGCGGTCAGGAAGATGACGGCAATGTCGCGCGTGGCGGCATCGTTCTTGAGTTGGCGGCATACCTCAAAGCCGTCCATGCCCGGCATCTGGACATCGAGCAGCACCAGGTCTGGCGTCTCTTGCCGGCACAGGGCGAGCGCCTGCGCGCCGGTGCTGGCGGTCAGGATGTCAAATTCACCAGAGAAAGCCAGTTGGGCCACCTGCAGGCTCACCGCTTGGTCGTCCACGATCAGCAGCCGGCCGCGGTGGCCGCGTTCGCGTAACAGGTCGGTCAGTGGCGATACTGGGTGTTGCATCTTCTGCGCTTTCAGGCTGTCATTGGCTCTGGGCGCTATTGGAGCACACATCGCGCCCCAAAGTGGTGCCAAACCTGGCGCTCGCTTGTCGCGTCGATGTAACCGGTTTCGTGTAAAAATGGGAACTTAATTACATGGAGACACCCATCATGCCGCGTCGCGCCACCAAGATCGTTGCCACCCTGGGCCCGGCCTCCAGCGATCCCGCCCTGTTG
>JBEGOC010000039.1:0-11828 GCA_041182225.1 Pseudomonadota bacterium
GGGTCGCCCGGATGATCATGATGACCACCCACTTCACCGGCCGGGTGCCGTTCCGCCACGTGTACATCCACGGCCTGGTACGCGATGCGCAGGGCAAGAAGATGAGCAAGTCCGAGGGCAACGTACTTGACCCGGTGGACCTGATCGACGGCATTGATCTGCCGGCGCTGCTGGCCAAGCGCTCGGAAGGCCTGCGTAAGCCCGAAACCGCCCCGCAGGTGCGCAAAAACACCGAAAAAGAGTTCCCCGCCGGCATTCCGGCCTTTGGCGCCGATGCGCTGCGCTTCACCTTTGCCTCGCTGGCCTCGCTGGGGCGCAGCATCAACTTTGATGCCAAACGCTGCGAAGGCTACCGCAACTTCTGCAACAAGCTCTGGAACGCCAGCCGCTTCGTGCTGATGAACTGCGAGGGCCAGGACTGCGGCCTCAAGGAGCACACCAAGGCCGAATGCGCGGTGGGCGGCCCGGCGCATGGCTACCTGGTGTTCAGCCCGGCCGACCGCTGGATCAGCTCGGTGCTGCAGCAGGTCGAGGCCGAGGTGGCCACCGGCTTTACCGACTACCGCCTCGACAACGTGGCGGGGGCGATTTACGGCTTTGTCTGGAATGAGTTCTGCGACTGGTACCTGGAGATCGCCAAGGTGCAGATCCAAACTGGCAGCGATGCGCAGAAACGCGCCACCCGCCGTACCCTGATCCGCACGCTGGAGACCATTTTGCGACTGGCGCACCCGCTGATTCCCTTCATCACCGAAGAGCTCTGGCAAAAGGTGGCGCCGGTGGCCGGCCGGGGCGGTGAATCGGTCTCGATCGCCAGCTATCCCCTGAGCCAGCCCGAGCGCATCGACCCCAAGGCCATCGCCCATGTGGCCAAGCTCAAGCAATTGGTGGACGCCTGCCGCAACCTGCGCGGCGAGATGAACGTGTCGCCCGCCACCCGGCTGCCGCTGTTTGTGCTGACCACCGGCTCGGACGAGGCGGCGTTCATGCAGCAATCGGCGCCGGTGCTGCAGGCCCTGGCCAAGCTTGCCGAGGTGCGGCTGTTCGACGATGCAGCGGCCTGGGCCGACGCAGCGCAAGCGGCCCCGGTGGCGGTGGTGGGCGACGCCCGCATCTGCCTGCACATGGAAATTGACGTCGCCGCTGAAA
Organism: Pseudomonadota bacterium; assembly: GCA_041182225.1. Taxonomy (GTDB): domain Bacteria; phylum Pseudomonadota; class Gammaproteobacteria; order Burkholderiales; family Burkholderiaceae_C; genus Rhodoferax. The sequence continues at coordinate 1,150 of JBEGOC010000039.1, forward strand.
AACTGCGGCTGGGCAAGGAGGCGGCACGATTGGCCGGCGAGATCGGCAAGGCGCAGGGCAAGCTGGGCAACGAGGCCTTTGTGGCCAAGGCGCCGCCGGCGGTGATTGAACAGGAGCGCAAGCGCATTGCCGAATTCACGACCACGCTGGCCAAGGTGAACGAGCAGCTGGCGCGGCTGGGCTGAGCGACCGCAGCAGCGGGATCGGCTAGCGCCGGCGTAGCACGTGGATGAACTCGGCGCCCACCGTCTGCTGCTCAATGAGCTCGTTGCCGGTCTGTTTGGCAAAGGCCTGAAAATCGCGGACCGAGCCAGCATCGGTGGCCAGCACCTTCAGCAGCTGGCCGCTTTGCAAGTCAGTCAGCGCCTTCTTGGCCTTGAGGATGGGCAGCGGGCAATTCAGGCCGCGCGTGTCAATCTCTTTGTCGATGTGCATGATGTGTTCCAGTGAGCGGGCATTCTAGGATGACCAGACGGCCGGCGCAGCGCCGGGGCTGCTAACCCCGTTTCGGCCACTCGACAAACTCCGGCTCGTGCCCGCGCGTGCGCAGCCAGTCCGCCAGGGCATAGCCGGTGCTGGACGGCCAGCACTTCACCTGGTCGAACGCATAGAGCCGGTAGTCCACCAGCTCGGGCGACAGTTTGACCTCGCCATGGCAGACCGCGTGGTAGGCGATGATGACCTGGTTCATGCGCTGGAAGTCATAGACGCCAATCAGATTCAGCTCGGTGGCATCCAGATTGGTTTCTTCCTTGATCTCGCGCTCGATCCCGCCACGCGGGGTCTCGGCTGCCTCCATGAAGCCAGTGATCAGGGCAAACATCTTGCCCGGCCAGGCGGCGTTCTGAGCCAGCAGAATCTGGCCCTGGTACTCCACCACCGCTGCCAGCACCGGCGTCGGGTTGTTCCAGTGGGTGTAACCGCAGGCGACACAGCGCAGGCGCTCCTTGTCGCCGCCGTCTTCCCGCAGGGTGATGAATTCCAGTGGCGTGGCGCACTGGGGGCAGAACTTGAAGGCAGCGCTCATGGGCAGCGATCAGGCGGGAAACACGCCGGTAGACAGGTAACGGTCGCCGCGATCGCAGACGATGAACACAATGGTGGCGTTCGACACCGTGCGGGCCAGCTGCTGCGCCACACAGCAGGCGCCCGCAGCTGAGATGCCGGCAAAAATGCCCTCTTCGCGCGCCAGCCGGCGGCACATGTCTTCGGCCGCTTCCTGGCTGACGTACATCAGCTCATCCACATGGTCCGGGTTGTAGATGGTGGGCAGGTAGGCCTGCGGCCACTTGCGGATGCCCGGAATGCGCGAGCCTTCTTCTGGTTGCACGCCGATGATGCGCACCGCCGGGTTCTGCTCCTTCAAAAACTGCGAGACGCCGGTGATGGTGCCGGTGGTGCCCATGGCGCTGACGAAATGCGTCACGCCGCCGCGGGTGTCAGCCCAGATCTCTGGGCCGGTGGTCTCATAGTGGACGCGCGGGTTGTCCGGGTTGGCAAACTGGTCCAGCACCCGGCCACGGCCCTCGGCCTGCATCTGCTGCGCCAGATCGCGCGCGTATTCCATGCCGCCGCTTTTGGGAGTGAGGATCAGCTCGGCGCCAAAGGCCTTCATGGTTTGCGCGCGCTCGATCGACAGATCCTCCGGCATGATCAGCAGCATGCGGTAACCCTTGATGGCGGCCGCCATCGCCAGCGCAATGCCCGTGTTGCCACTGGTGGCCTCGATCAGGGTGTCACCGGGGCGGATATCGCCACGCTCCTGGGCACGGGCAATCATGGACAGCGCCGGCCGGTCTTTCACCGAGCCGGCCGGGTTGTTGCCTTCGAGCTTACCGAGGATCACATTGCCGCGCGCAGCGCAATCGCCAGCGGCCAGGCGCTGCAGCCGCACGAGCGGCGTTTTGCCGATGACTTCATCTAGGGTGGGGTAGTTCATAAGCCACACTGTGCCATAATTTCCGTCTGACTTGCCTCCCGCCCGGGTGGTGAAATTGGTAGACGCAGGGGACTCAAAATCCCCCGGAGAAATCCGTGCCGGTTCGATTCCGGCCCCGGGCACCATTGAGAAGGCCGCACCGTTCCAAAAACGTGCGGCTTTTTCTTTTTCCCCTCTGAAAACCTCTTGCTGATCGTGTGATGGAGTGCGCGGGAGTCGACCACGTCCCGAGGTATTTTTGGGGGTAGATCGGAGGCAAGGTCGGTCGGCCGGTTACCGCTTTGACCAACATCAAACCGCCTCGCAGCCGCCAAGGTACTGTCGAATTGTCGGTAACACAAGTGCTTACAAATCTTTTTTAAATGTGTGTTTAACACATTTACACTGCTTGTGCGAACTTCGAAAGGCCCCCATGGACAACGCCGTTTCTGCACTGCAAGCCGACCAAGAAGCACTTTTGTCGGCTTTGAGCGGCATTCTTGCCCCGCTTGCCCGCCTCTGTCTGGACAAGGGCGTGACCATTCAGGTGGTGGAGCAACTGGTCCGGCAGGCCTTCGTCGCCGCGGCGCGGCAATCATCGCCAGGCACCAACCCGGATCGGCTGACCAGCCGCATCAGCACCATGACCGGACTGACGCGGCGTGAGGTCGATCGCCTGGCCGCCGCCCCGCCGCTGCAAGGCACACCGACGCGGTCTTCAGTCACCGAGCTGCTGACGCACTGGGTCAGTCAGCCCGGCTACACCGATGCAGACGGCTACCCCCTGCCGATCGCGCGCCTGGGCGTCGCGCCCAGTTTTGAGGCCTTGGCCAACATGGTGACCAAGGACGTTCATCCGCGCTCGCTGTTGGCCGAAATGATTCGGCTGGACCTGGCTGCGGTCGATGCCCAGAGCGACCGGGTCGCGCTGGTCAAGAGCGCCTTTGTGCCCAGCGGCAACTGGTCGCATCTGATGGGCTTGTTGGGCGCCAATGTGGGCGACCACCTGCAGGCAGCGGTCGACAACGTGCTGGGCCAAGGCACTGAGCATTTCGAGCAGGCCCTGTTTGCCGATGAGCTCTCGCAGGCATCGGTGCAGGCGGCGCGTCCATTGATTGCCCGCTTTTGGCGCGACATGATGACCCGGCTGGGACCGCAGCTTCATGCCTTGATGGCCGCCGATGTCGCAGCCGGCCGCTTGTGCGACCAATCGATCAAGGTCGGGCTGTACTCATGGACCGCGCCAATGCCACCCCCGAACTGAGCGCTGATGACGATTTTGACAACCACCAACCCAGGGAAAACCATGAAAAAAACCACGCAATACCATCCTCTGACCCGTCGAACAGCATTGTTGGCCATCGCGGGATCAGTCGCCCATCTGGCCGGTTGCGGCGGCGGCTCGGACATCGCGGCCATCTCCAGCGGCGGCACGGGCTCTTTCACCAATGGCGCCATCAGCGGCCTGGGCTCCATCATTGTCAATGGCATCCGATACGACGACAGCAGCGCCAGCGTCAGCGGGGCGGTTCAGAGCGCCTCGGCGTTGCGCCCCGGCATGGTGGTGACCATCAAAGGCTCGGCCGTGGCTGCGGCGACGTCGGCAGGCGGACTTCGTACCGCGACTGCCAGCAGCATCGTCAGCGCCAGCGAGTGGAAGGGCCAGGTCGGCGCGATCGGCGCAGACAGTTTCACGCTGCTCGGCATGACGGTTCAAATCAAGCCGGCAACGCTGTTTGAGGGCGATAGTCTGTCGCCCCTGACCGGTCTGGCCGGCCCGAATCCGCTGCTGGCCGATCATTTCGTCGAGGTCTATGGCTTTATCGACCCGATCAGCGGTCACCTGGCAGCGACCCGTGTGGAAAGAAAGTCGGGGTTGGCAGACCTGGGCAACGAGTACCGCGTGAGCGGTGTGGTGCAAGCCAAAACCAGTGGCGATTTCACGCTCAAGGGCAGCCGCGCCGCGCCGTTTGCCTATGACAACACCACCAAACAGCCCCAGGCCTGGTCGGCCGGCATGCTGGTCCGTGTCCGCCTGGACACCAGCTTCCAAGCCACCCGGGTTGAACCGGCCGCAGCTGGTGCTACGGAGGGGATCAAGGACGACCAGACGTTTGAGCTGGAGGGCTATGTCACGGCGTTGGCTGCCAACAGCCTGGCGGTGAACGGGGTCGAGATTGTGATCCCGACCGGCAGGAGCTTCAGTGGACTCACCGTTGGCAAGCGGGTAGAAGTCAAAGGCACCACGGCGGCGGGACAGTTGATCGCCGCCACGGTCGAGGTTGAAGGCGAGTCGTCGTCTTATGAAGGCAGCGACGGTAAATACGAGTTCCACGGAACCGTCAGCGCACTGCTGCTGGACATGGGCAGCGGCGGCAGCTTTACCCTCAAGGGCACCGCCTTCACCTACAACAGCACCACAGCCGTGAGCTCCAAGCTGGGCTGGTCAACGACGGGCACGCCCTACCTGGACAAGGTCTCGGTCAAGGCCAGCGCCAGCAACGGGGTCTGGCTGGCCAGCAAGATCGACAAGGAGGACTAGGCGGGGCGACCCGCCCAAGCAGCCCGGCAGCGCAACGGTCGGGCGGGTAAGCTGGCGTCAACCGTGGTGCGCGCGCTCAAACACCAGCAGCAAGTTGTTCGCCGGCATCTCGATTCGGTCCGCCAGGCGCAGCCCGGCGCTGGCGGCCTGCGCCTCGACCTCGTGCCGCCAGCGAATGCCCCAGGTGCCATCGCGTTCCCGCAGGCTGCGGTCAAACGCCAGGTTGCTGGCTGCACTGGACACCTCACGCTCGAAAAAAGGGCCGTAGGTGACCAGCCGCCCATGGGGCCCAAGGTGGCACGCGGCGCCCTGTATCAAGCCCTGGCAGCAGGCCCAGGGCGCAATGTGCAGCATGTTGGCGCAAAAAATCAGGTCAAACGGCTGCTCGAACGCCGCCCCCACCGATGGCCAGTGCGGTGCCAGCACATCCAGTACACAAGGTGGCAGCACCCGTTCCGCGCGCGTCTGGGCGCACCACTGCAGGATGGACGGAAAGTCATCGTCGCTGAGATCGCTCGGCTGCCACGTCCAACCGGGCCAATTGGCGGCAAACAGGGCGACATGCTGCCCGGTGCCACTGGCGATTTCCAGCGCCCGGCCCTGCGCAGGCAACAAAGCCTGCAACTGTGCCAGGATGGCGGGGCCATTGCGCTCGGCGGCCGGGCTGTGTTTGAGCATCGCCCGCTCGTTCATGGCCGCAGGCCGGCTTCCACCGTCGGGTAACGCAGCCGCAGCCCCAGTTCACAGATGAGGCGCGTGTTGTCCAGCCGGCGTGATTCGCTCATGAAGCTCAGCAGCATCAGCGGCAACTGACTGGGCGCCGCGTCGCGGCCGATGCGCGGCGGGTGTGGCAGGCCGTACAGGTCGGCCGCCAGGTCGAAGTAGTCGCCCATCTTGAGCGTTGTGTCATCGTTGACGTTGTAGATGCGTTGCGGCTGGCCGTGCCACAGGGCGGCGATGCAGGCGCGTGCCAGGTCGTCGGCATGGATGTGGTTGGTGTAGACGTCGTCCTCGGCGCGCAGCACCGGCGTGCCTTTTTCCAGCCGGGCGCGCGGCGTGCCCCCGACGCGGTCGGGCGCGTAGATGCCGGGAATGCGCAAAATGCTGCTGCGCACTCCGGCCGAGCGACCCAGGAAGCGCACTGAGCTTTCAGCATCAATTCGGCGCCTAGCCCTTGGTGTGTCTGGGTTTGTTGCTCTTGTTTCTGTAGCAATAGCACCCTGGCAGTCACCATAGACACCGCTGGTCGAGCCATACACCAGGCTGCCGGGGGCCGTGCCTTGGCGCAGCACGCGGATCAGCGCCAGGGTGCGCGGGTCGCGCCAGCCCTCAGCCGGCGGCGGCGCGAGGTGCAGCACGCGGTGCGCCAAACCGGCCAGGCGCCGCAGGCTGGCCGGATGATCCAGATTGCCGCGCAGCGGGCTGATGCCGAGTGCGCGCAACTCGGCGGTGCGGCTGGCGCTGGAGGTCAGCGCCAGCACCCGCACCCGGGCCGGCAGGGCCTGCACCACGCGCAGGCCCACGTCACCACAACCCACGATGAGCAGGCGCTGGCGACGAAAGCGGGCCGGTAGCGCGCCGGGACGGGTGGCGTACAGACTGCCGCGGGGGTTTTGGTTTGAGGGCAAAATCGGGGGCTTTCCCAAGACACGCAAGCCGCAAGGATACCAAGCACCATGAGCCGCCCCGACACCGCCCCCGCGGCCTTCCAGATCACCATCGAACCCAGCGGCCGCGCCTTCAGCGCCAATGCCGATGAAACCCTCTTGGCTGCCGGCATTCGCCAAGGCATCGGCCTGCCCTATGGCTGCAAGGACGGCGCCTGCGGTTCCTGTAAATGCAAAAAACTCAGCGGCACCGTGGTGCACGGTGCGCACCAGAGCAAGGCGCTGAGCCCGGAGGAAGAAGCCGCCGGCCTGGTGCTGACCTGCTGCGGCGTGGCGCACAGCGACGTGGTGCTGGAGTCGCGCCAGGTCACCAGCGAAGGCGCGTTTCCAATCAAGAAAATGCCGACCCGGGTCAACCTGCTGGAAAAAAAATCGGCAGATGTGATGTTGCTGCGGCTGCAACTGCCGGCCAACGACAGCTTCAGCTACCACGCCGGCCAGTACGTGGAGTTCATCTTGCGCGATGGCGCCCGGCGCAGCTACTCCATGGCCAATGCACCGCACACCCTGGCTGCCGGGCTGGAGCTGCACATCCGGCACATGCCGGGCGGCAAGTTCACCGACCACGTGTTCAAGATCATGAAAGAAAAAGAGATCTTGCGCATCGAGGGCCCGTTTGGCAGTTTCTACCTGCGCGAGGACAGCGCCAAGCCGATCATCCTGCTGGCCTCGGGCACCGGTTTTGCCCCGATCAAGGCGGTGCTGGAACACATGCAATTCAAGGGCATCACCCGTCCCACCACCCTGTACTGGGGCGGCCGGCGGCCAGCCGACCTGTACCTGGACGACTGGGTGCAGGCCCAGTTGGCCGCCATGCCCAACCTGCATTACGTGCCCGTGGTGTCCAACGCGCTGCCCGAAGACGGCTGGACCGGCCGCACCGGCTTTGTGCACCAGGCGGTGCTGCAAGACTTTCCGGACCTCAGCGGCCACCAGGTGTATGCCTGCGGGGCGCCGATCGTGGTCGACTCGGCCCGCGCCGCCTACACCACGCAAGCCGGCCTGCCCGCCGAGGAATTTTTCGCCGACGCCTTCACCTCGGAAGCCGACAAGACCGGCAACTGACAAAACACACCCGTCATCCGCGACCGCGGGTCCACCCCCTCAACTTCAAGCCGCCCTTCCCATGAAACTCAACACCCTGCGACTATCCGCCCTGACCCTGCTGGCGGCACTGACAACCGCGAGCGCGCTGGCGCAAACCAAGCCGATCCGGCTGATCGTGCCCTATGCTGCGGGCGGCCCGATCGACGTCACGGCCCGCGTGCTGGCCGAGCGCACCCGGGACAGCCTGGGGCCGGTGATCATCGAGAACCGGCCCGGCGCCGGCGGCAACATCGGTGCCGATGCCGTGGCCAAGGCCGCGCCCGACGGCCTGACCATCGGCATTGCGGCCACCGCCACCCACGCTGTCAACCCCTGGCTGTACAAGACCATGCCCTACAACGCGGCGACCGACTTTGCGCCGATCACGCAAATGCTGCGGGTGCCCAATGTGCTGGTGATGAACGCCGAGACGGCGCAGCGGCTCAAGATCGCCAATCTGGCCGATCTGGTGGCCTACGGCAAGGCCAACCCGGGCAAGCTCAATTACGGCAGCGGGGGCAACGGCAGTGCCGGCCACCTGGCCGGCGAGTTGTTCAAGAAAGAAGCCGGCCTGTTTGTGGTGCACATCCCCTACAACGGCGGCAACCCGGCGCAGCTGGCGCTGCTGGCCGGCCAGGTGGATTTCAATTTTGACAACCTGGCCACGGCCGCGCCCAACATCCGCGCCGGCAAGCTCAAGGCGATCGCCGTCACCACCCTGGCCCGCTCCGCTGCGCTGCCGGAGGTGCCGCCGATGGCCGACACGCTCAAAGGTTTTGCCATTGACACCTGGTGGGGCCTGGTGGCGCCGGCTGCCACGCCAAAAGACGTGCTGGCCCGGCTGAACCAGGCTTTTGTCACGGCCTTGAATGCGCCCGAGACCAAGACCCGCTTTGCCGCACTGCTGGCCGAACCGGTGCCGACCAGCCCCGAGGCCTTTGGCAGTTTCATGGCGGCCGAGCGCGCCAAGTACGAGCAGGTGGTCAAGGCCAGCGGCGCCACGGTGGACTGACACGCCGGCAAGGTCCGGCCTGGGCGACGGCGCGAACCTCAGTCGATGCGGGCGCCAGCCTCAAACCACTGTTTGAACAACTGCCGCTCGGCCTCGGTCAGGCCGGTGGCATTGTTCATCGGCATCGCCTTGGCCACCACCACCTGCTGGTAAATGTTGGACGCGTGCTGACGCACCAGCGCGGCAGAGTCGAGCCGCACGTTCTTCATCTGAACCTGCCCGCCGTGACAGCTGTAGCAGTGCTGGGCCAGCACCGGCTGCAAGACTTTGTAGCCAAATTGGCCGCCAGCCCCCGTGGTTATTGACTCTTTAGCTATAGAATTAATAGCAGTCTCGGCGGTAGCCGTGGGTGTTGGCGGCGGGCGCAGCCAGACGATCACCGCCACCAGCACCAATACCCCGGCCAGTGCCCAGGGCCAGGGGTGGCCGTGGCGACCCAGCTTGTAACCGTGGCGCAGCACAAAAAACTGCCGGATCGCCGCGCCGGCAAACATCATCAAGATCAGCACCAGCCAGTTCTGCGGGTGGTTGTAGGTGAAGCTGTAATGGCCGCTGAGCATGGCAAACAGCACCGGCAGGGTGAAGTAGGTGTTGTGCACGCTGCGCTGCTTGCCGCGCTGGCCGTGCACCGGGTCCACCGGCTGGCCGGCCTTGATCGCCGCCACCACCTTTTTCTGGCCCGGAATAATCCAGAAAAACACGCTGGCGCTCATGCTGGTGGCCAACATCGCCCCCACGAGCAGAAAGGCCGCACGCCCGGCAAACCAATGGCAGGCCAGCCAGGAGGCCAGGCACACCAGCACAAACACCAGGCCGCCGACGATCGCATCGCCGTGCTTGCGCTGGCCCAGGGTCCGGCAGATCAGGTCGTACAGCAGCCAGAACACCACCAGAAACGCCAGCGCCACGGCGATGGCTGTGGCCGGCGCCCAATCCATCTTTGATTTGTCAATCAGGTAGGTGCTGGCGCTCCACAGGTAAGACACGGTGAACAGGGCAAAGCCCGACAGCCAGGTGCTGTAGCTTTCCCAGTAAAACCAGTGCAAATGGCTGGGCAGCTTGGGCGGCGACACATTGAACTTGACCGGGTGGTAAAAGCCGCCGCCGTGCACGGCCCACAGCTCACCGCTGACGCCCTGGCGCTTCAGGTCCTCATCGACCGGCGGCGTGAGGCTGCTGTCGAGAAACACGAAGTAAAACGAGGAGCCGATCCAGGCGATGGCGGTGATCACATGCACCCAGCGCAGCAAAAGGTTGGCCCAGTCGAGGTAATAACTTTCCATCAATATGCACCTTGTTGGGTTGGAACTCTATCAGGCCGGCAGTGTCTGCAAGACCTGGGCTGCCACCGCCACTGCAATCACCTCGGGTTGTTTGCCGCTGATGCCCGGCACGCCGATCGGGCAGGTCACCTGTGCCAACTCCTGGGCGCTGAAGCCTCGGTCCTCCAGCCGGTGACGAAAGGTCGCCCACTTGGTCTGGCTGCCGATCAGGCCGATGAAGGGCAGATCGCCTTGCCGGCGCTGCCGGGTCAGGCAGGCGGCGACCACATCGAGGTCTTCGGCATGGCTGAAGCTCATGATCAGCACGCGCGAGCCGGCAGGCAACAGGGGCACCGCACCCTGCACCGGGTCGGAATGCTCGCAGCGCACATGGGCCGGCACATCGGGCGGGAACACCTCGTCACGGCTGTCAAACCAGTGCACCGCCAGCGGCAGCTCAGCCAGCACCCGCACCAGGGCCTGCCCCACATGGCCGCCACCAAACAGCGCCACCGGCACAAGCGCCTGGGCCAGGCGGCGGCGCAATGGCATGGCGTCCGCTGCGGTGACACGCTCAAACCGCAGGTGGACCTCGCCACCACAGCATTGCCCCAGCGAAGGTCCCAGGACAAAACGGCGGACGATCGCCAGGTCGGCGTTCTGGCCCTCCCACTGGCTGGCCGGCGTGGTCGGGCTGTGCAGGCGGCCCCGTGCCTCGCGCAGGGCCTCAAATTCCAGGTGGCCGCCGCCGATGGTGCCCAGCGTCTGGTCAGCAAATACCGCCATCCAGGCGCCCGCCTCGCGGGGCACCGAGCCACGCACGGCCGCCACCGTCACCAGTACGGCCGGCGCCAGCGCCAGCTGGCTCAGGAATAAATCAGTGCGCTGCATCGGCTGTCCAAGTGCTGCCACGCCCGCTTTGGGCTGGACGGTCCGGCCCAAGCCCGGTAAGCTCCGGGCCAGCACACGCTGCGGCCGCAGCCCAAAACAAACCGGCGCACCGATCGCCCAGGAGACACGCCATGACGACGCCCTTGCCCAGCTGCCAGCGCACACCGGCCATCCGCAACCCACTGCCGATCCTTGGCTTGTGCATCGCCGCATGGCTCGCGGGTTGCGCAGCGCCTCCCGTTACCACACCACCCATCACCGCACCACCCATCACCGCTCCACCCACCCCGCCCACACCACC
>JBEGOC010000040.1:0-3900 GCA_041182225.1 Pseudomonadota bacterium
CGGGCGGCGCTGGGCATCACGCCGCGCAAAATCTCGGACGAGGAAATTGTGCAGCGTCTGGTGTATTCGCTGGTCAATGAGGCCGCGCACATTCTGGAGGAGGGCATAGCCTCAAAGGCCAGCGACATCGACATGGTGTACCTGATGGGCTATGGCTTCCCGCTTCATCGCGGCGGCCCGATGAACTACGCCGACCAGGTCGGTCTGTTCAATGTGGTGCAGAGCATGGGCCGGTTTGCCCGGAACCCGCGCGACGACGCTGCCTTCTGGCAACCCGCGCCACTGCTCGCCCGCCTCGCCGCCGAAGGCAAAACCTTCAATTGATTTGAACCAGAGGACTCCACCATGTCATCCGCCGTCATTGTCTCCACCGCCCGTACCCCGCTTGCCAAGAGCTGGAAAGGCTCGTTCAACATGACCCATGGCGCCACCTTGGGCGGCCATGCCGTGCAGCATGCGATTGCCCGCGCCGGCATCGAGGCCGCCGAGGTGGACGACGTCATCATGGGCTGCGCCACGCCCGAAGGTGCCACCGGCGCCAACATCGCGCGTCAGATCGCGTTGCGCGCGGGCTGCCCGATCACGGTTTCGGGCATGACCGTGAACCGGTTTTGCTCCTCGGGCCTGCAGACCATCGCCCTGGCCGCTCAGCGTGTGATCGCCGGTGAGGGCGATGTCTATGTGGCAGGCGGCGTAGAAAGCATTTCCTGCGTGCAACAGGAAATGAACCAGCACATGCTGGCCGACCCCTGGCTGGTGAAAAACAAGCCCGAAATTTACTGGAACATGCTGCAGACCGCCGAGAACGTGGCCAAGCGCTACGGCATCGGCCGCGAGGCCATGGATGAGTATGGTGCCGCCAGCCAGCAGCGTGCCACCGCCGCGTTGGCCGCCGGCCTGTTTGCCGACGAGATCGCCCCCATCACGGTCACCATGGGCGTGGCCGACAAGGTGATGGGCCTGACCACCAAGCAGGTCACGGTCAGCCAGGATGAGGGCATCCGCGCCGGCACCACCAAGGAAGGCATCAGCGGCCTGCGCTCGGCCCTGCCGGGCGGTCTGATTTCGGCCGGCAATGCCAGCCAGTTCTCTGACGGCGGTGGCGCCTGTGTGGTGATGTCGGAGAGCCTGGCCGAGAAGAAAGGCCTGAAGCCGCTGGGCCGCTTCCTGGGCTTTGCCGTGGCCGGCTGCGAGCCCGACGAGATGGGCATCGGCCCGGTGTTTGCCATCCCCAAGGTGTTGGCACGGTTGGGCTTGAGCATGGCTGACATCGACCTCTGGGAACTCAATGAAGCCTTTGCCGTCCAGGTGATTTATTGCCGCGACAAGCTCGGCATCCCGGGCGACCGGCTCAATGTCAATGGCGGTGCCATTGCGGTGGGCCACCCCTACGGCGTTAGCGGTCAGCGCTTGACCGGCCACGCCCTGATTGAAGGCCGCCGGCGCGGCGCCAAGCGGGTCTGCGTCACCATGTGCATTGGCGGCGGTATGGGCGCCGCCGGGGTGTTTGAGGTGCTGTGAGCCAGCCATGAGTTTGCGCCCTACGGTCGATTTTTTGCTGTACCAGTGGCTGGACGTACCGGCCCTGACGCAGCGGGCGCGGTTTGCCGACCACTCACGTGACACTTTTGACGCGGTGCTCGACACCTGTGAGCGCATCGCGCGCGACAAATACGCGCCGTTCAACCGGCTGGTTGATACGCAGGAACCGCACTTTGATGGCGAGCGTGTGATATTGCCGTCGGCGTCGCTGGAGGCTGCGCAGGCCTACGCGGCTTCCGGCATGCTGAGTGCAGCGCAAGACTACGCGCACGGCGGCATGCAGTTGCCCTACACGCTGGAGGCCGCCGCCAATTCATTTTTTGCCTGCGCCTCGGTCAGCATTGGCTCGGGCATGCTCACCACCGGCAACGCCAATTTGCTGATGGTGCATGGCACGGTGCAGCAGCAAGCTGCTTTCGCCCGCCATGAGTTCTCGGGCCGCTTTTCGGGCACCATGTGCCTCTCGGAGCCGCAGGCCGGCTCCTCGCTCAGCGACGTGGTCACCCGTGCCCTGCCGGACGGCGTGGATTTTGCGGCCGATCCGCTGGGGCCGCGCTACCGGCTCAAGGGCAACAAGATGTGGATCTCGTCGGGTGACCATGAGCTCACCGAGAACATCATCCACCTGGTGCTGGCCAAGATTCCGGGGCCGGACGGCAAGCTGGTGCCGGGAACGCGCGGCATCTCGCTGTTCATCGTGCCGAAAAAACTGGTCGATGCCGAGGGGGCGCTCACTGGCGAGCGCAACGACGTGGCGCTGGCCGGGCTGAACCACAAGCTGGGCTGGCGCGGCACCACCAACTGCCTGCTCAATTTTGGCGAGGGCAAATACCCGGTGCGGCCGCAGGCCGATGGCCCGTTCGCTGCCGGCGCCGGCGCCATTGGCTACCTGGTGGGACAGCCGGGTGAGGGCCTGCACTGCATGGTCCACATGATGAACGAGGCGCGCATCGGCGTCGGCATCGCCGCCACCATGCTCGGCCTGGCCGGCTATTACGCTTCGCTCGACTACGCGCGCAACCGGCCGCAGGGCCGCCCCATCGGCAGCAGCGGCAAGGACGCGGCGGCACCCCAGGTGCGCATCATCGAACACGCCGACGTCAAGCGCATGCTGCTGGCGCAAAAAGCCTATGGCGAGGGCGCGCTGGCCTTGGCCCTGTACTGTGCCCGCTTGGTCGACGAGCAGCGGACCGGTACGCCAGCCGCGGCCGATGAGGCGCGCCTGCTGCTGGAGGTGCTGACGCCGATTGCCAAGAGCTGGCCCAGCGAATGGTGTCTGGAGGCCAACTCGCTGGCAATCCAGATCCACGGCGGCTACGGTTACACCCGTGACTTCTCCGTCGAGCAGTACTGGCGGGACAACCGGCTCAACATGATTCACGAAGGCACCCACGGCATCCAGGCGGCCGATCTGCTGGGGCGCAAGGTGCTGATGGACAACGGCCGGGGCATGGCGCTGCTGAGCGCGCGCATCGATGCCACCGCCGAACGGGCCCTGGCGGTGCCGGCTTTGGCCGCGCATGCCCTGGCCTTGCGCCAGGCGCTGCAGCAGGTGGTGGTCGCCACCCGCGCTGCCTGGGCCACCGGCGTGCCGGCCGAGGCGCTGGCCAACGCCGTGCCCTATATGCAGGCTTTCGGCCATACCGTGCTGGCCTGGATCTGGCTGGACGTGGCCTTGGCCGCGCTGCGCGACGATGCTACACAATCAGTAGCATCAACCCAAGGCAGGACAAGGGCTACAGCCTATTTTTACCACTATGAATTGCCCAAGATCGGGGCCTGGCTGCAGGTGGTGAGCACGCGCGATCCGCTGTGCGCCACCATGCCGGACGAGGCGTTTTAAGCCTTAGCGGCTCGCTGCGCCCGCCACACCTGTGCGGCAAAGGCCAGCAGCGACAGGACCACCAGCCCGAGCAGGAGCTGTTGCACCAGGCCGTTTTCAACAAAATCGAGCGGCTCGGTCCCCAATGTGTAGGCCGTGGCGCCCAGCAGCAGTGCCAGCAGCCACTGCGGCCTGGCGGCGGGCCGAAACCAGCTTGGTCTCATGCGCTGCCACAGGGCATGGCCCAGACCGCCGGCGATGATGCCGAGTGCGGCGCCGGCCAGCACGTCGCCCGGCCAGTGTGCCCCCACGGCGATGCGCGAGAGGGCCGCCCCTGTGGCCAGCGCAAACAGCCAGAGGGCGCGCCGACCCGACCCGGTGGTGTTGATGGCCAGGTAGACCGCCGTAGCCGCAGCAAACGCGGTCACCGTATGCCCCGAGGGGAAGGCCTCCAGGTGCAGGGGCTCGCCCAATATGCGGAACTGGGCGGCGTCCAGTACCGCCGCCGGGCGCGGGCTCTGCAGCCAGCCCTTGAC
>JBEGOC010000041.1:0-2767 GCA_041182225.1 Pseudomonadota bacterium
CAGCGCCGGTTTGAGTTTTGATACCAAATTCGACCTAGGAAACGTTCTTGAGCTTCCGTTCAATGACGCCTACTTCTCGGTCCCACCCCACGCGCCACACGGCCAAATTCCCAGGCTCGGAACCCTGCATCCGAGCATGGTCCGGGTTGCCGCCACCGCTTTTGCGGCGGCAAGCAAATAGACGCCTTGACCATGTTCGATCTGCTTCACGTAGCCCGCCGTCACCCGTGAGTTTAGAAGTCCAATCGGCTTCTGGACCTTGTGACTGCTGGGTTCTTTGCTATTTACACGGGAGCAGTGGCCTGCTTGGATCTGCTGCGCGCTCGAACGTTTGAATGGTAGGGCGTGTTGGACTTGAACCAACGACCAAAGGATTATGAGTCCTCTGCTCTAACCAACTGAGCTAACGCCCCAACCTGCGCGGGATTGTACGGGGCTACTTGTGGTGGCTCAGGGCGTTACTGACCAGGCGCGAGGTGATGTCCACGATCTGGATCATGCGGTCATAGGCCATGCGGGTGGGGCCGATCACGCCCAGGGTACCGACCACCTGGCCGTCCACCTCGTAGGGCGCGCTCACCACCGACAGCTCTTCAAACGGCACCACCTGGCTTTCGCCGCCGATGTAGATGCGCACGCCCTCGGCGCGGCCGGCCACGTCCAGCAGGCGCATGAGTTGGGTTTTTTGCTCAAACAGGTCAAAAGCGCGGCGCAGGTGGCTCATGTCGTGCGAAAAGTCGGACACCGCCAGCAGGTTGCGCTCGCCCGAGATCACCACCTCGTCCGCGGCCTCGCTGATGGCCTCGGAGCTCACCGCCACCGCCGCCTGCATCAGGCTGGCGATTTCAGAGCGCAGGCTTTCCACCTCGGTTTGCAGGCGCTCACGCACCTGCTCCAGCGCCAGGCCCACGTAGTGGCTGTTCAAAAAATTGGCAGCCTCTACCAGTTGCGCCTGCGAGTAGTCCACCTCGGTGAAGATGACGCGGTTTTGCACGTCACCCTCGGGCGAGACGATGATCACCAGCAAGCGGCGCTCGGACAGGCGCAAAAACTCGATGTGGCGAAACACCGACGAGCGGCGCGGCGCCATCACCACCCCCACAAAGTGCGACAGGCTCGACAGCAGGTTGGCGGCGTTGGAGATCACCTTTTGCGGCTGGTCGGGCGCCAGGCTGTGTGCGCCAAACTGGCCGGGCTGCACGGTGAGCATGGTGTCCACAAACAGGCGGTAGCCGCGCGCGGTGGGGATGCGCCCGGCCGAGGTGTGGGGGCTGACGATCAGGCCCAGCTCTTCCAGGTCGGACATCACGTTGCGGATGGTGGCGGGCGACAGCTCCAGCCCCGAGGCCTTGGAGAGCGTGCGCGAGCCCACGGGTTGCCCGTCGGCAATGTAGCGCTCCACCAGCGCTTTCAGCAGCAACTTGGCCCGTTCATCCAGCATCGGCTCATTTTAGTGATGTAATTTGCGCATGAAGTCCATATTCCGCCATGTGGCGCTGATTGGCAAGTACCAGACGGTGGCCTCCGGGGCATCGGGCGCGTCCACGCGGCAGGCGATGGAGGACATTGCCCATTTTTTGCACGCACAGGGCTGCGAGGTGATGTTTGAGCATGACACTGCGCACAACATGGGCATCACCGGCTATCCCCTGCTGGATGTGGCGGGCATTGGCGCCCACTGCGACCTGGCGCTGGTGGTGGGCGGCGACGGCACCATGCTGGGCATCGGCCGCAAGCTGGCGCACCTGGGGGTGCCGCTGATCGGCATCAACCAGGGGCGGCTGGGCTTCATCACCGACATTCCCTATGGCAATTTTGCAGCCACGCTGGCGCCCATGCTTCGCGGCGAGTACGAGGAAGACCACCGCAGCCTGATGCAGGGCCGGGTGATGCGCGACGGCCACTGCGTGTTTGACGCGCTGGCCATGAACGATGTGGTGGTGAACCGGGGTGCCACCTCGGGCATGGTGGAGTTGCGGGTCGAGGTGGACGGCCACTTTGTGGCCAACCAGCGCGCCGACGGCCTGATCATCGCCACCTCCACCGGCTCCACCGCTTACGCACTGTCGGCCGGCGGGCCGTTGCTGCACCCCTCCATCCCGGGCTGGGTGTTGGTGCCAATTGCGCCGCACACCCTGTCCAACCGGCCGATCGTGCTGGCCAACACCATGGAAATTGCCATCGAGCTGGTGTCGGGCAAGGACGCCAGCGCCAATTTCGACATGCAGTCGCTGGCCTCGCTGCTGCACGGCGACCGCATTGTGGTGACCCGCTCCAAGCACCATGCGCGCTTTTTGCACCCGCGCGGCTGGTCGTACTTTGACACCCTGCGGCAAAAACTGCACTGGAACGAAGGAGCGGTCTGACCGTGAGCCTCAAACGCCTGGCCCTGCGTGATTTTGTGATTGTGAGCGAGCTGGAGCTGGAGCTGGCCACCGGCTTCAGCGTGCTGACCGGCGAGACCGGCGCGGGCAAGTCGATCCTGATCGACGCGCTGCAGCTGGTCACCGGCGGTCGCGCCGACGTGGGCGCCATCCGGGAAGGCGCCAGCCGCACCGACGTGAGCGCCGAGTTTGACACCAGCGCCGCCATTGACGCCTGGCTGGACGAGGCCGGTTTTGACGCCAACGGCAGCCTGCTGCTGCGCCGTACCGTGGACACCCAGGGCAAGAGCCGGGCCTGGATCAATGGCAGCGCCGCCACCGCCACCCAGCTGCGCGAGCTGGGGGAGCAGTTGCTGGACATCCACGGCCAGCATGCCTGGCAA
>JBEGOC010000042.1:0-3837 GCA_041182225.1 Pseudomonadota bacterium
CGCCGATGCCGGGCCTGCTGGTGGAGGTGGCGGTACAGCCCGGACAAAAAGTGCAGGCTGGCGAGCGGGTGGCGGTCATCGAGGCCATGAAGATGGAAAACGTGCTGTTCGCCGCCGCAGATGGCGTGGTGGGCAAGGTCCTGGCGGCCAAGGGCGAGAGCCTGACCGTGGACCAGCCGATTGTTGAATTTGCCTGAGGCGGCCGTACACCATGACAAGACCCTTTCAAGTGCTGGGCATCCAGCAAATCGCCATCGGTGGCCCCGACAAGGCCCGCTTGCGCACCCTGTGGGTGGACATGCTGGGGCTGGAGGTCACCGGCAACTTCCGCAGTGAACGTGAAAACGTGGATGAAGACATCTGCGCCATGGGGCAGGGCGTGCACCGGGTCGAGGTGGACCTGATGCAACCGCTGGACCCGAATAAGAAGCCGGCGGTGCACACCACCCCGCTCAACCATGTCGGGCTCTGGATTGACGACCTGCCAGCCGCCGTGGCCTGGCTCACCGGCCAGGGCGTGCGCTTTGCGCCTGGCGGCATCCGCCCGGGGGCAGCGGGCTACGACATCTGCTTTCTGCACCCGAAATCCAACGAGCAGTTTCCGATTGCCGGCGAAGGCGTACTGATCGAATTGGTGCAGGCGCCGCCCGAGGTGGTGGCAGCCCTGCGCTCAGCCTGAACCCTCCGCGGGACCGGCGGCGCGCCGTTGGCGCGCCCGTGCCAGGGCGGCTTCGATCACGGCGCGCTTTTGCGCCAGCACGGCCGGGTCGGTGTGTTGGGAATGGGCGGGAAGGTCGGCCAGCTTGGCAATCGCTTTTTCTTCCAGCCTTTTCTCATTATCAGCCTTGTCGCGGCTTGTTCTGTAGCTATGGAAAAAATAGCGATCGCGAGCCAGATCGGCCTGCGGCTGCGACCATGCCGCCCAGCCTGTAGCCTGCGGATTGACAGGCTCCAGGGCGATGCAGTCCACCGGACAGACCGGCAGGCACAGCGCACAGCCGGTGCAATGGGGCTCGATCACGGTGTGCATGCGTTTGTTGCTGCCCAGGATGGCATCGGTCGGGCAGGCCTTGATGCACAGCGTGCAGCCGATGCACCAGTTTTCGTCGATCACGGCCATCTGGCGCGGGCCTTCGCTGCCATGCACCGGGTTCAGCGGTGTGACTGCCAGGCCCGTCAGGGCCGACAGCCGTTGGATGCCTTCCTGCCCGCCAGGCGGACACTGGTTGATGTTGGCCTGGCCCGCTGCCACAGCCTCTGCATAGCCGGCGCAGTCCGGGTAGCCGCAGCGCGTGCACTGGGTTTGCGGCAGCAGCGCCAGAATGGCGGCCGCTGACACTGCACTCATTTGCGCCGGCTGGCTTTCCTGGGCGCAGCAGGTACCGCCGGCGCGGCATCGCCGGGGACCGTCGCAACGCTGGCCTGTGGCGTTGGGGCCAGAGAGTAGGTCTGGATAAAGGCCTTGACTTCGGGGTAGACAATCTCGCGCCAACGACGGCCGCTGAAAATGCCGTAGTGGCCCGCGCCTTTGGCTTCCAGATGCCGCTGCCGGGCCTTGGGCACACCGCTGCAAATGGCGTGGACCGCCTCGGTCTGGCCGGAGCCCGAGATGTCGTCCAGCTCGCCCTCCACCGACATCAGCGCGGTGCTGGTGATGGCCTCAGGACGGACACGCTCCACCTGCCCGTCGGTGCCGGTAACGTCCCAGGTGCCATTGACCAGCGAGAAGTCCTGGAACACGGTGCGGATGGTGTCCAGGTAGTAGGCCGCATCCATGTCCAGCACAGCGTTGTACTCGTCATAAAACTTGCGGTGCGCCTCCGTGCTGGCGTCGTCGCCCTTGATCAGGTCCTGGAAGTAGTCGTAGTGGCTCTTGGCATGGTTGCTCGGGTTCATGGCCACGAAACCCGAGTGCTGCAAGAAGCCGGGGTAAACCCGCCGCCCGGCGCCCGGGAAATTGCTGGGTACCCGGTAAATCACATTGTGTTCAAACCACTCGTAGCTCTTGTTCATGGCCAGGTTATTGACGGCCGTGGGCGATTTGCGGGCGTCGATCGGGCCGCCCATCATGGTCATGGTCAGCGGGGTAAGCTCACCTCGGCCGGCCATCAGGGAGACGGCGGCCAGCACCGGCACCGTGGGCTGACACACACTCATCACATGGCAATTGCCATAGGTGCTTTGCAGGTGTCGGATGAATTCCTGAACGTAGTTCACATAGTCGTCCAGCGTGAATTCGCCCTCTGACATCGGCACCAAGCGGGCGTTCTTCCAGTCGGTGATGTAGACCTTGTGGTCTTTCAGCATGGTCTTGACCGTGTCGCGCAGCAGGGTGGCGTAGTGCCCTGACAGCGGGGCCACGATCAAGACGGCCGGCTGTCCCTTGAGCTTGGCCAGCGTGGCCGTGTCATCGCTGAAGCGCTTGAAACGGCGCAGTTCACAAAACGGCTTGTCAATCTCCACCCGCTCGTGAATCGCCACGGGCACCCCATCCACATCAACAGTACGCAGGCCGAATTCTGGCTTTTCATAGTCCTTGCCGAGCCGATGCAACAGGTCGTAACCGGCCGAAATGCGCTGTGCAAACGGGTTCTGTCCAAACACCGACAGGGGGTTGCTGTAAACCTTGGCTGCCGATTGAGCCAAGTCAGCAAAGGGCTCCATCAGCGACCGTTGGGTTTCGTAAAGTTGGTACAGCACAGTGGTTTACCTCAAAGTCATGTTGCAGTGCAATATAACAGCTATCGGTGCCCTTGAGTTGGGGCCGCCGCTCCAATTTTGTTGACAGGTGTAAGACGAATGCAAGCCTGTGCTATCGCGCGTGGGACACTATGGCACAGCCTGACGCGCGGCGGTCAGGGTTGGGCGCCGGCCTTGAGCACGCCGCGCACCAGGTTGCGGCTGTGAGCCCCAAAATTGGCCAGCAGGCTGGCGATTTCGGCGTCCAGGCGCGCCCGCTGGGTGGCATTGGCCGCACCCTGGCGGCCCAATTCGGCCGCCAGGTCGATCTCGGCTTCCTTCACGCCAAAGTCAAAGCCAGGGTCGGACACATAGCCGGCGGGCATCGCGTCCACCAGCAGGCCGGCCAGCCGGGCACCAGCTGCGTGCGATTGTCTGCTGACCACGTCCCGCGCGTACATCTCGGACCAGGCGGGGTAGCTGCTGTCGCGCTCGGGCTGGCGCAAAGCCTTGTCCACGGCGGTCTCCTTGCCGGCGCGCGCTGCGTTCAGCAGCAGCTGGTTCTGGTACTTCTCCAGCGCCAGGTGGCGGTTGGACAGCAGCACGATCATCTCGTCCTTCAGGCGCGGCAGGCCGGCCATGGCCAGCAGATTGATGCCAATCAGCTTGGCCGCGCCATTGCCGGGTGACAGATTGGCGTGGTAAGGCTGGGTCAAGTCCTGCAGGTAATGCAGCGCCAGCCCGGTAAAGCGCCAGCCCCAGTACGGGTGTCCGGTGCGAAAGGCCAGCGCCGCCAGCCCGGTGAACTGGTGAATCCGCAGCAGGGGAAAGGTCCGCTTGATGAAGGCGGCGGCCAAGTAGATCACTTTGTCTTCATGGTAGAAGCCCATATGAAATGGGGCCTGGGTGCTGAAGTTAAGCGCCGGGTTACCAAATGGCAGAGTGCCGAAGCCGTACACCTTGCCCCAGTCGGACGGGCTGTCCTCCCAGAGGTTGATGTCGAGCCCGTAGTCGGGCTCGTCGCTGGCCGAGGCCAGCACACCCAACGGCGTGACCTGGTCACCGGCCTTCAGGCCGACAAACCGATAGGTCGAGTTGGCCGCCTCCGGCAGGGTGTTCACGGCTGCATGGGGCAACAAACGATTGGCGGGCGGGGCC
>JBEGOC010000043.1:0-20799 GCA_041182225.1 Pseudomonadota bacterium
TTGTGGCGAAGGCCCGCATCATGCCTGAGGCCGGCGCCAAGGCCCGCCAGTGGTTGTCGGCCACAGCTTGAAATTGGTACCAGGCTGCCCGGGCCAAATGGTGTAAGTTCCGGGTTTGACCATCACAACGGGGCGACTCATGGGCTTGGGCCAGTTTGCATATGCCAATAACAGCAACCGTTTTCTGGCGGCTGAGCCTTTGACGACGCAGCCCTTTGCGGTGGTGGGCGTGCCGTTTGACGGCGCCGTGACGAACCGCCCTGGCGCCCGCTTCGGCCCGCAGGAGATCCGCCGCGCCAGCCTGATGCTGTGCGACGGCATCCATCCCTGGTTTGAGGTCTCGCCGCTTGGGCTTTTGGGTGACGCGCTCGACATGATGCTGCCCAATGCCTCCGCTCTGGGCTTGGTGCGGGAGCACATCCAGGCGCAGGCAGCAGCCTTGATGGCGCGCCACCACTGCGTGTTTTTGGGCGGCGACCATTCGGTCACGCTGCCGCTGCTGCGTGCGGCGCGGGCCCGGTACGGCGAACTGGCCTTGGTGCACTTTGATGCCCATTGCGACACCTGGCAGGACCACTTTGGCGAGCCGTCCGGCCACGGCACCTGGACCTATGAGGCCTTGGCGGAGGGCTTGGTCAGCCCGGCACACACGGTGCAGATTGGCCTGCGCTCCAGTGGCGCGCGGGCGGCGCGCGAGTACGTGCAGGACCAGGGCGGCCTGATCTTCACCGCCCGGCAGCTGCGCGGGCTCGATGGCGCCGGCCTAGAGTCCGTACTGGCCAGCGTGCTAGAGCGGATCGGTCAGCGCCCCTGCTACCTGACGCTGGACATCGACTGCCTGGACCCGGCCTTTGCGCCCGGCACCGGCACACCCGAGCCGGGCGGCCTGAGCAGTTCGCAACTGCTGACCCTGCTGGAAGGGCTGGCGCCTCTGAACATGGTGGGCATGGACTGCGTGGAGGTGGCGCCAGCGTATGACCACGCTGAACTGACCAGCCAGGCTGCCGCCACCTGTGTCTGGACCTACCTGTGCGGCCAAATCGCCAAGCTCCCCAGGATCCCGCCCGACCATGCTGATTGACTCCGACACCCAACTCAACCGGCGCAGCTACTACGAGGCCAGCGTCACCCGCCTGCCGCTGCTGCCGACCTTGCAGGGCGAGCAGGTGGCCGACGTGCTGGTCGTGGGCGCGGGCTTTGCCGGCCTGTCGGCGGCCATCGAGCTGGCGCAGCGCGGCATGCGGGTGGTGGTGCTGGAGGCAGACCGGGTTTGCAGCGGTGCCTCGGGACGCAACGGCGGCCAGGCCATTGCCGGCTTTGCCAGCGGACAAGCGCCGTTGGAGCAACAGCTCGGGCGCAGCGACGCGCGCCTGGCCTGGGACATGTCGCTGGAGGCGCTGCGCCTGATCGATGAGCGCATTGCCGAATTCGGCATCGACTGCGACCGGGTGCATGGCTACCTGTACGCGGCCGAAACGGCCGCCAAGGCGCGGCGGCTGGAAGCCGAGATGGCCGGCTTGGCCAGGGATTATGGTTTTGCCACTGACTTTGCCCATGGCGCCGCGACCCAGCGGCTGATCGACAGCCCGCGCTACCAGGCCGCTGCCTATGACCGGGTGTCCGGCCATTTGCACCCGCTCAAGTACGGGCTTGGGCTGGCTGCGGCCGCCCGGGCGCTGGGGGTGATGATTTATGAGCAGTCACCCGTGCTCGGCCTGCGGCGTGGGGCGCAGCTGCAGGCTCGCACGGCTGCGGGCTCGGTCAGCGCCGCGTTTGGCGTGCTGGCCGGCAATTGCACGCTGGGCGAGTACGGGCCGCAGGTGGCACCAGACATTGCGCCCCGCATCATGCCAGTGGGCACCTACATGGTCAGCACCGCGCCCCTGGACCCAGCCCTGTGCCGGCAGCTGATTCCCTCCAACGCGGCAGTGTGCGACACCAATTTTGTGCTGGATTACTTTCGTTTCAGTGCCGACCACCGCCTCCTGTTTGGCGGCCGGGTCAGCTACACCACCCGCACGCCGGACCGGCTGGAGCAGCTGATGACGGCGCGTCTGCGCCAGGTGTTCCCGCAGCTCAGCAACACGCCGATCGAGCATGTGTGGGGGGGCTTTGTCGATATCAGCATGAACCGGGCGCCAGACTTCGGCCGGCTCGGCGGCAACCTGTACTACCTGCAGGGTTTCAGCGGCCATGGTGTGGCGCTGACCGGGCTGGCTGGCAGGCTGGTGGCCGAAGCGGTAGCCGGGCAGGCAGCGCGCTTTGACCTATTCGCCCGGCTGCGGCACCGTACTTTTCCGGGCGGGCGGCTGCTGCGCATGCCGACCCTGGCGCTGGCGATGCTGTTTTACCGCCTGCGCGACGCGCTTTGAGCCGGCGCCAGGGCGCTCAGCAGGGTCCGGGCCAGCAGCGGGCCGCAGCGTTCAATGTCGGCCAGGGGCGTGTAGCCGTAGCCGATCACCAGCCCGCGGGCGTCTTGACGTCGCAGGCAGTAAGCCGACAGCGGCCGCACGGTCAGCCCGACCCGGGCCAGCTGCGCTGCCAGGTCCCGGTCATCCACATCCGCAGCCAGCCGCAGGCACAGGTGCAGGCCCTGCTCGGCACCGGTGATGCGGGCCTGCGGCCCCAGGCAGGGCTGCAGGGCGGCCAGCAGGCAGCGCCGACGTTCGGCATAACTCTGCCGGGCACGACGCAGGGCGCTGGCGAAGTGCCCCATTTCAATGAACTCTGCCAGGGCGGCCTGCAAGGGCAATTGGCCGGGCCGGTTCAGGTCGTAGTGGGCCTGCCGGAAGTTAGCCACCAGCCCGGGCGGCACCACCAGGTAGCCCAGCTTGAGTCCCGGGTACAACACCTTGGAGAAAGAGCCCATGTACAGCACCCGATCGTCACGGTCGAGGCCGGTCAGCGATGAAATTGGCGGACCGCTGAAACGGAACTCGCTGTCGTAGTCGTCCTCCAGCACCCAGGCCTGATGCTTGCGGGCGAGCGCCAGCATCTGGTGGCGCCGTACCAGGCTCATCACCTCGCCGGTGGGGTATTGGTGCGAGGGCGTGACGTAGATCAGCCGCGGGGGCGTGCGCTCGTCAGCGCTGGTGGGTGCGATGCCTTCCTGGTCCACCGCCACCGGGTGGGCCAGCAGGCCGGTGGCCGTGAACACCTTGGCCGCGCCCCAGTAGGCCGGGTCCTCCAGCCAGACGGTGTCGCCATGGTCTGCCAGCAGTTGGGCGCACAGGGCCAGTGACTGCTGGGTACCGCTGGTGATGATGACCTGCTCCGGCTGCAGCGGCACGCTGCGGAACACCCGCAGGTAGTCGGCCAGGGCCCGCCGCAGCGGCGCATAGCCGCCGGCATCGCAGTAATCCAGCATGTCGGGGTAGGCCATGCGCCAGTGCTTGTTTTGCAGCCTTCGCCACAGCGCTACGGGGAAGGCGCTGAAGTCGGCAATGCCAGAGCTGAAGGGCTGGACTTCCAGTTCGGTGGCGCAGCCGCTCCCGGCGAGTTGCTTGCCGCGTGCCGAGAGGCTGGAGCCTCGCCACATCGGGCTGGCTGGCTGCGAGGCCGGCGCGCGTTGCGGCACCTGATCGGCCACAAACGTGCCGCTGCCCACGTGGCTCACGAGATAGCCCTCCACCGTCAGCTGGCTGATGGCGGCCATCACCGTGTTGCGGGACAGGTCCAGATCCTGACTGAGTTCCCGGCTCGACGGCAGGCGGTCGGAGGCTGCGACCCGGCCGTCCAGGATGGCGCGCCGCAGGGCTTCGTACAGCTGCCGATGCAGCGGCAGCCGGCCCAGTTGGCCCAGGCGTGAGATTTCCGTCAACAACAGTTCAGAAAGCATGGCAAATTGGGCGACAGGTCTGGGAAACAGGGGAAGATGGGGTCGGCACGATGGCAAAGTGGCACCAATGCCTGTACCAAACTGGCACCGATTTTGTACCAATTTCAGGGCAAACTGCAGGAACACGTGCCCAAGGCGTGATCCCCGGGCCGGTATCAGGGGCCGACCGCCACCGATTGGAGACAGACATGTATGAAAAAAAAGTTTTGAATTTCAACGACCTCGAGCAATGGCTTAACGAGCGCCGGGTGACTGAGGTCGAGTGTCTGGTGCCCGACCTGACTGGCGTGGCGCGCGGCAAGATCCTGCCACGCACCAAGTTCACCGAGGACCGAGGCATGCGCCTGCCGCAGGCGATTGTCGCCATGGGGGTCACGGGCGAGTTCCCGGAAAGCGGGCCTTATTACGACGTGATTGATCCGACCGACCGTGATATGCAATTGCGGCCCGACCCGTCCACGGTGCGCATCGTGCCCTGGGCCACCGACCCCACGGCCCAGGTCATTCATGACTGCTTTGACCACCAGGGCAATCTGGTGCCGTTTGCGCCGCGCTCGGTGCTGCGCCGGGTGTGCGACCTGTTTGCCGCCGAGGGCCTGCAACCCATTGTGGCGCCCGAGCTGGAGTTTTACCTGACGGCCCGCAACACCGACCCGAACACGCTGCTGCGCGCGCCGGTGGGCCGCAGCGGCCGGGCCGAGACCTCTCGCCAGGCGTACAGCATCGATGCCGTCAACGAGTTTGACCCCTTGTTTGAGGAAATCTACGACTACTGCGACAAGATGGAGCTCAATGTGGACACCCTGATCCACGAGGTGGGTGCCGGGCAAATGGAGATCAATTTTTTCCATGCCGAGCCGCTGGGACTGGCGGACGAGGTGTTTTTCTTCAAGCGCACGGTGCGTGAGGCCGCTTTGCGCCACGACATGTACGCCACCTTCATGGCCAAGCCCATCGCCGGCGAGCCCGGCAGCGCCATGCATGTGCACCAGAGCATCCTGAGCAAGGCCACCGGGCTCAACATTTTCAGCAACCCGGACGGTTCCCCGTCCGAGGCCTTCATGCATTACATCGGCGGGCTGCAGCGCTACATCCCGGCGGCCATGGTGCTGGTGGCGCCCTATGTCAACAGCTACCGCCGCCTGTCGCGCAACACCGCCGCCCCGATCAACATCGAATGGGGTTATGACAACCGCACCGTGGGCATCCGCTCACCGATCTCCTCGCCCGAGGCGCGCCGGGTGGAAAATCGCGTCATCGGCGCTGATGCCAACCCCTATGTGGCGCTGGCCATGACCCTGGCCTGCGGCTACCTGGGCCTGCAGAACAAGATCAAGCCCAAGGCCGAGATGAAGGGCGATGCCTATCTGTCGGCCTACTCGCTGCCGCGCAGCCTGGGCGAGGCGCTCGATTGGCTGCGCCGTGAGTCTGATTTGCATGAGGTGCTGGGCAAGGAGTTCATCACCGTTTATGCCGAGATCAAGGAGCTGGAGTTCGACGAGTTCATGAAGGTCATCTCGCCCTGGGAGCGGGAGCACTTGTTGCTGCATGTCTGACTACCCGCCCCCTCACCCTCAGGAGCCCCTTGTTATGAATCAAGTTGTTGACACCGCCCTGATCCAATCCCTGGACAGCGCCCATTTCTTGCACCCTTTCACCGATTTCAAAGACCTGTCAGGCCGCGGCGCCCGGGTGATGGTGCGCAGCGAGGGCATTTACGTCTGGGATTCGGAGGGCGCCCGGGTGTTGGACGCCATGAGCGGCCTGTGGTGCGTCAACGTAGGCTACGGCCGGCGTGAGCTCGCCGATGCTGCGCACCATCAGATGATGACGCTGCCCTACTACAACAGCTTCTTTCAGACCACCAACGTGCCGGCGGTGCAGTTGGCTGCCAAGCTGGCCAGCCTGGCGCCCAAGGCCGGCGAGCGCAGCTTTCAGCACGTGTTCTATTCCTCCAGCGGCAGCGAAAGCAACGACTCCAACGTGCGCATGGTGCGCCGGTACTGGGACCTGTTGGGCCAGCCGCAGCGCAAGGTGATCATCAGCCGCATCAACGCCTACCACGGCAGCACCATGGCCGGCGCCTCGCTGGGCGGCATGAGCGGCATGCATGCGCAGGGCGATCTGCCCATTCCCAACATCACCCACATCGAGCAACCGTATTTTTTTGAGAACGGATTGGCCGGCGAGACGGCAGACGAGTTCGGCCTACGCGCCGCCGGCTGGTTGGAGCAAAAAATCCTGGCGCTCGGGCCCGACAAGGTGGCCGCCTTCATTGCCGAGCCGATCCAGGGCGCCGGCGGTGTCATCATCCCGCCCGCCACCTACTGGCCGGAAATTCAGCGGATCGTGGACAAGTACGGCATTTTGCTGATCAGCGACGAGGTGATCTGCGCCTTTGGCCGGCTCGGCACCTGGTTTGCCTATGACAAATTTGGCTACAAACCCGATCTGGTGACCTTTGCCAAGGCGGTGACCAGCGGCTACGTGCCGCTGGGCGGCGTGATGGTGGGCGACCGGGTGGCCAAGGTGCTGATCGAGAAGGGTGGTGAATTTACCCACGGCTACACCTACAGCGGCCACCCGGTGGCTTGCGCCGTGGGCCTGGCCAACCTGGGCCTCATGGAACGCGAACAATTGCCGCAGCGGGTGCGCGATGACATCGGGCCCTACTTGGCGCAGCGTTACGCTGAGCTGTCAGAGCACCCCCTGGTCGGCTTGGCTGAGAGCTGCGGCTTGATGGCTGGCTTGGTGCTGGTGAAAAGCAAAGCGCCGGTGCAGCGTTTCGCCGAGGCTCAGGGTGTCGGCATGATCTGTCGCGGCTACTGCTTCCAGCACGGATTGATCATGCGCGCGGTGGGGGACCGCATGATCATCGCGCCGCCACTCATCATGACGCGCGCGCAGATGGACGAGATGGTTGCCCTGATCCGGAAATGTCTGGATTTGACGTACCACGACCTTCGGCAACGGGGCTGGCTGGCATAGGGATTGCATGTAGGCCGGGGAGGCCCGACCGGGTTTAAGATGCCGTTTTAGGCGTGTTGCATTGTTTTTCAGGAGAATCAATTGGCTACTGTAAAAAAACCCAGTTTGGGCAGCAAATTCTGGGCCGGTCTGGCCATGGCGGGTTGGCTGGCCTGCACCGGCCCTGCGGCGCTGGCGCAGGACGCCAAAGTGCTCAACATCTACAACTGGTCGGATTACATCGCGGCCGACACCATCCAGAATTTCGAAAAAGAAACCGGCATCAAGGTGCGCTACGACACCTTTGACAACAACGAAATCCTGCACGCCAAGCTGGTGGCCGGCAAGACCGGCTACGACATCGTGGTGCCATCGTCGAACTGGGCCCGGCTGCAGATGGACGGGGGCCTGTTGCGCAAGCTCGACAAATCACTGCTGCCCAACCTGAAAAACCTGGATCCCGATATTCAGGCCCAGATCGCCAGCCTCGACCCCGGCAACCAGTACCTGGTTAATTGGCTTTGGGGCTACACCACGGTCGGCATCAACACGGCCAAGGTCAAGGCGGCGCTAGGCAACGACCCGCTGCCGGCCAATGCCTGGGAGCTGGTGTTCAACCCCAAGTACGTGAGCAAGCTCAAGGGCTGCGGCGTGTCGGTGCTCGACAGCGCGTCTGAAATCCTGCCTGCGGCGCTGCATTACCTGGGCAAGGACCCGTTCAGCAAAAACGCCGCCGACTACCAGGAGGCTGCCGCCATGCTCAAGGCCGTACGGCCTTTTATCACCCTGTTCAGCAGCTCGGGCTATATCAATGACCTGGCTGGCGGCTCGATTTGCGTGTCGCTGGGTTGGAGCGGTGACATCAACATCGCCCGGCAGCGTGCCATTGACGGCAAGACCGGGCAGGACGTGCAGGCGCTTGTTCCCAACAACGGCGGCATCCTGTTCTTTGACATGATGGCCATCCCGGCTGACGCGCCCAATGCGCAAAACGCCCACGCTTTCATCAACTACATCCTGCGGCCGGAAGTGCACGCTTCTTTGACCAACAAGGTGTTTTACGCCAACCCCAACAAGGAGTCGCGCAAGTTCATCAAACCCGAGGTCGCCAACAACCCCACGGTGTTCGTGACCTCAGCGCAAATGGCCACCATGAAGCCGCCCAAGGCCCTGACCAATGACATCCGTCGCCTGGTTACCCGGGTCTTCACCAGCTTCAAGTCCGGCCTGTGATGGTGGCAGGGCACGTTTTGGCAAAGGCGTGATGTGAGCTCGGTCAAACCCCAGGCGTTGGCGCAGGGCGGGGAGGGCGCGCCGCCGTTTTTGCAGATCAAGCGCATCATCAAGCAGTATGGCGATGTGTTTGCTGTGGACGAGGTGTCGCTCAACATTCAGAAGGGCGAAATTTTTGCGCTGCTGGGCTCGTCGGGCTGTGGCAAGTCGACCCTGCTGCGCATGCTCGCCGGCTTCGAGGTGCCCACCTCGGGCCAGATCGTGCTGGAAGGCCGTGACATCGTCGGGTTGGCGCCCTACGAGCGGCCGATCAACATGATGTTCCAGAGCTACGCGCTGTTTCCGCACCTGAGCGTGTGGGACAACGTGGCCTTTGGCCTGCGGCGCGACCACCTGCCCAAGGCCGAGATCGAGGAGCGCGTGGCGCGCATGCTGGAGCTGGTGCAGCTCCAGGCCTATGCCAAGCGCAAGCCGCACCAACTGTCGGGTGGCCAGCAGCAGCGGGTGGCGCTGGCGCGCAGCCTGGCCAAGCGGCCGCGCCTGCTGCTGTTGGACGAGCCCTTGGGCGCCCTTGACAAAAAATTGCGCGAGCGCACCCAGTTGGAACTGGTTGGCATCATTGAACAGGTGGGCGTGACCTGCGTCATGGTGACGCACGATCAGGAGGAGGCCATGACCATGGCCACCCGCATTGGCGTCATGAGCGAGGGCAAGATCCTGCAGGTGGGCAAGCCCGCCGAAATATACGAAACGCCCAATTGCCGTTTTGTGGCTGATTTCATTGGCAGCGTCAATTCATTCCGCGGCACGATCGAGGTGGATGAACCCGACCACGTGGTAGTGGCCTCGCCCGAGTGCCGGCACTTCATCAGCCACGGCATCACCGGTACGCTGGGCATGACGGTGCACGTGGCGGTTCGCCCCGAAAAAATGACGGTGCAGTTGACGCCGCCGCGCGACGACGAGCGCGAATCGCCCGAGCAGATCGGCTTCAACACCGTGCAGGGCGTGATCGAAGACCTGGCCTACCTGGGCAGCCTGACCACGTACCATGTGCGGCTTGACGGCGGTATGGTGGTCAAGGTGACCCACACCAATTCGGCCCGGCATGACCAGGCGCCCCTGACCTGGGGCAGCCGGGTGTATGTCTGGTGGTGCGGCAGCGATGTGGTGGTGCTGACCCAATGAGGCGTTCATGCGTTTGCCACTGACACTGCCCGGGCTGTACGACCGGCTCACCGGTTCCTGGGGCCGCAGGGCCGTGATTGGCGTGCCCCTGGCCTTCTTGCTGGTGTTTTTCCTGCTGCCCTTCTTGGTGGTCATGAAGATCAGCGTGTCCGAGATGGAGAACGTGGTCTTCAAAGACCTCTTGCTCTGGTCGGACGGGGTCTTGCAGCTCAAAATCAAGCTTGCCAACTACCTGTTCATCGGCGAGGATGAGTTGTATGTGTCGGCCTACCTCAGTTCTTTGAAGTTCGCCGCCATCACCACTGTGCTCTGCCTGGTCATCGCTTACCCGTTTGCCTATTTCATGGCGCGCAGCCCGGCCGACAAGCGGCCAGCCCTGCTGATGCTGGTGATGCTGCCGTTCTGGACCTCGTTTTTGCTGCGCGTCTATGCCTGGAAAATGCTGCTGGCTGATAACGGCGTCTTCAACAACCTGGCCCTGTTCGCCGGACTGATCGACGAGCCGGTCAAGATGATGAACACCCCGTTTTCACTGGTGCTGGGCATGGTGTACACCTACCTGCCCTTCATGATCCTGCCGCTGTATGCCAACCTGGTCAAGATGGACTTGCGGTTGCTGGAGGCTGCGCTCGATCTGGGCGCCACGCCCTGGCAGGCCTTTTGGCGCATCACGGTGCCCCTGTCCAAGAGCGGCATCATCGCCGGGGCGCTGCTGGTCTTCATCCCCTGCGTCGGTGAATTCGTGATTCCTGAACTGCTGGGCGGCCCGCAGACGCTGATGATCGGGCGCGTGCTGTGGGACGAATTCTTCAGCAACAACGACTGGCCCATGGCCGCCAGCGTGGCCGTGGTGATGGTGTTGCTGATCATCGTGCCGATTGCCTTCTTCAACAAATACCAGGCCGAAAATTCGGGGGGTGCCCGGGCATGAAGCTCAACGCCGGCCGTCTGACTTCGCTGGGCTGGATGGGCGCGGTCTTCTTCTTTTTGTATCTGCCGATTGCGGCGCTGGTGATCCTGAGTTTCAATGCCAGCCCGATGGTGACCAGCTGGGGCGGCTGGTCGCTGCGCTGGTACGAGGCGCTGGCCGATGATGCCGAGATCATCAGCGGCTTCGCCTTGTCGCTCAAAATCGCTTTCCTCACCGCCTGCGCCTCGGTGGTGCTGGGCACGCTGGCGGCATTGGCGCTGACGCGCTTCAAGCGCTTTCCCGGCCGCACCCTGTTTGCCGGCATGGTCAACTCGCCGTTGGTGATGCCTGAGGTCATCATCGGCCTGTCCCTGCTGCTGATGCTGGTGTCGGTGCAGCGGGCGCTGGGCTTCCCCGAGCGTGGCATGCTCACCATTTGGTTGGGCCACACCCTGCTCGGCATGGCCTATGCCACGGTGGTGGTGCAGTCGCGCTTGCAGGAGATGAGCCAAAGCCTTGAAGAAGCGGCACAAGACCTGGGCTGCCGGCCCTGGCAGGTGTTCTTCTTGGTGACTTTGCCGCTGATCTCCCAGGCCATTGGGTCGGCTTGGCTGCTGACCTTTACCCTCTCGCTCGACGATGTGGTCTTGTCGGCCTTCCTGTCCGGGCCCGGCTCCACCACCATGCCCATTACCATTTTCAGCCGGGCCCGGCTGGGCCTGAGCCCCAGCGTCAACACGGTGGCGACACTCACGGTGCTGGTGGTGGGTATCGGCGTGGTGATCGCCAGCCTGCTGATTGCGCGCAGCGAGCGTCGGCGTGCGCAGGACATGGCTGCCGCCTACAAGGCTGGCAGCGCCTGAGGCGGCGGCCACCGCATTGGAATGAATGTGTATTGCAAGACTCAACTGAAACGGAGAACCTGATGAAATTCAACAAGAAATTACTTGTCCTGGCCCTGGCAGCCGCGCTGCCCTGCTTCAGTGCCCATGCCCAGTCGGCGGCTGAGCTGCAAAAGGAGATCGAGGTGCTCAAGGCGCAGTTGAGAATGCTGTCCGACAAGATCGAAGCCATGGCCGCCAAGCCAGCCGCGGTGGACCCGCAGGAGTTCAACCGCTTGGTGCAAAAAATCGATCTGGCCGAGGAAGACACGATCCAGGCCGGCTTCAAAGGCATGAAGTTCAAGGGCGTGCTCGATGTCGGCTACGTCAATGACGAGATTTCCGCCGCGACTGGCTTTGACAAGGCGCGAGGCAATGGCGGTTTTGGCGCTGCCATGTTTGAAATCAGCAAGGAACCCGATGAGGGCATCGGCTGGATGCTACGCCTGACCCCCCTGTCGAGCGCCAGCATCGTGCACGAGGCCAGCCTGTCGGTGCCCATTGGATCGGGCAGCAGCAAGCTCATCGCCGGCTTGACGCCCGATTTTTCCGGCTATGAGTTGTCCTGGGGTAACGCCAACCCGCTGATCAGCAACAACCTGCTCTACACCCACTCGGCAGCCACCAATTACATGGGTGCGGGGATGTCCTATGAGGTTGGCGATTGGACGGCCAAGTGGATGGTCGGGCAGGTGGACGGCGTGGCCACGCGCAGCCTTCCCGGCATTGCTTACCGGGCCGATTACTCGGCCAGCGAGTACAGCGGCATCGGGTTTTCGGGTGTGCATGTTCGCACCAACAATGGCCCGGGCAATGTCGATTTGATGGAAGTCGACGCCTACCACACGCGGGGCGATTTGACCTTGCAGGGGCAACTGAGCCTTGGACGTTTGATTGGCGGCACCAGCGGCACCGGTGACGATGCGCGCTGGTGGGGCGTGTCGGCGCTGGTCGGCTACAAGCTGACGCCGCGATTGCAGGCGATTGCTCGTGCCGATTACATCGACAACCGGGCGAACGGCGGTGGCATGTATTTCAATCCGGCCGACACCAATGGGACCACCGTGTTTGGTCCTGAATTGGACGAGACCGGCGTCGCCGTCGATCCAACCCGCGGTGCCAACCGCTACGCCCTGACGGCCGGTTTCAACTATGCGGTCAATGCCAACACCCAGTGGAAGACCGAGCTCCGCCTCGACCGCTCCACCGGCTACAACTTCCTCGACAGCAACGGCCAGTACAAACAGGGCAACACCACCATCGGTACGGCCCTGGTGGTCTCGTTCTAAGCCAGGCAGGCGGCTGACCGCCGCCCGCTTTGCGTTTTTCGAGGTTCAGGCGGGCAAGTCGGTCGATACTAGGTCAAACCAAATCTGGGGCTCAGCGATGACATCCAGCATTCCAGTACACGCGCGCCAGTTCGACGGCCGGGCCCTGATCAATGGTCAGCGGGTCTGGTCGGGCGCCGGTGCGCGTTTCGACTGCATCTCGCCGGTGGACGGTCGCCTGCTCACCCAGGTAGCGCGTTGCCATGCGGCCGATATTGACGCGGCCGTGCGTGCCGCCCGGGCCGCATTTGATGACCAGCGTTGGTGCGGCTTGGCGCCGGCCGAGCGCAAGCGCACCATGATCCGCTTTGCCGACCTGCTGTTGGCTGCCGGGGATGAACTGGCCCTGACCGAAACGCTGGACATGGGCAAACCGATCCGTCATTCACGTGCGGTCGATGTCAACAGCGCCGCCAACTGCCTGCGTTGGTACGGCGAGGCGGTGGACAAGGTGTACGACGAGATCGCGCCGACGGCGCGCACCGCCTTGGCGCTGATCACGCGGGAGCCAGTGGGTGTGGTGGGTGTGATCGTGCCCTGGAACTACCCGATGATCATGGCCGCCTGGAAGATTGCGCCGGCCTTGGCGGCCGGCAATTCGGTGGTGCTCAAACCCAGTGAGAAGTCGCCGTTGACCGCCTTGCGCATGGCCGACATCGCATTAGAGGCCGGTATTCCCGCCGGGGTGTTCAATGTGGTGCCTGGTTTCGGCCCGGAAGCCGGCTCGCCACTGGCGCTGCACATGGATGTGGACTGCATCGCCTTCACAGGCTCCACTCGCGTGGGCAAGCAAATCCACGTGATGGCAGGCCAAAGCAACCTCAAGCGTGCCTGGACCGAGCTCGGCGGTAAATCGCCCAACATTGTTTTCGCCGATTGTCCGGACCTGGACCGGGCGGTCGCCGCCGCCGTGGGTGGCATCTTTTTCAACCAGGGCGAAAGCTGTAACGCGCCGTCGCGCCTGTTTGTTGAAGCCAGCATCAAGGACCGTTTTCTGGAGAAGGTCTTGGCGCTGGTGCCCGCTTATGCGCCCGGCAACCCCTTGGAGCCCGCCACCGTCATGGGCGCCATCGTCGACCAGGCGCAGATGGACACG
The DNA here is from genome assembly GCA_041182225.1 of Pseudomonadota bacterium. Lineage (GTDB taxonomy): Bacteria > Pseudomonadota > Gammaproteobacteria > Burkholderiales > Burkholderiaceae_C > Rhodoferax. The sequence continues at coordinate 13,442 of JBEGOC010000043.1, forward strand.
GTGTTGCGCTTCATTCAGAGCGGTCAGCAGGAGGGCGCGGCGCTGCTGGCCGGCGGTGGCCAGGCCCAGCCGGTGGCTGGCGGCTGCTACATCGAGCCGACGGTGTTCGATGGCGTGCGCATGGACATGACGATCGCCCGTGAAGAGATTTTCGGGCCGGTGCTGTCGGTGCTGTCCTTCACCGATGCTGCCGATGTGGTGCAGCAGGCCAACGCCAGCGTGTACGGCCTTCAGGCAGCAGTCTGGACGCGTGACATCAACAAGGCCCATGGCGTGGCGCGTGCCCTGCGGGCCGGCACGGTGCACGTCAATCAGTATGATGAGGACGACATCACGGTGCCCTTTGGCGGGTTCAGGCAAAGCGGGGTCGGCCGTGACAAATCGCTGCACGCTTTCGACAAATACACTGAGACCAAGACCACCTGGATTCGCATCGACAGCCCGGTGTGATTTGATTGACTGCCCAGCTCCTGGAGAAAACGACATGAACGCGATCCTGAAACCACAGCACAGCCCCTCCAATGCCGATTGGCACCAGCGCCGCCTGGCGGTGACGCCAAGAGGCGTCGCCGTGATGGCCGATTTCTTCATCGACCACGCCAAGAACGCCGAGTTCTGGGACATTGAGGGCCGCCGCTTCATCGATTTCGGCGGGGGCATTGCGGTTTTGAACACCGGCCACTGTCACCCCAGGATTCAGGCTGCCATTGCGGCGCAGTTGCAGCGCTTCACCCACACCTGCTACCAGGTGGTGCCCTACGCCGAGTACGTGGCACTGGCCGAGCGGATTGTGGACATCACACCCATCAACGGCCCCAAAAAGGCGGCTTTTTTCTCCACCGGCGCTGAAGCGATTGAGAATGCCATCAAGATCGCCCGATCGGCCACCGGCCGCGGCGGGGTCATTGCCTTTGGCGGCGCCTTTCACGGGCGCAGTCTGTTCGCCGTATCGCTGACCGGCAAGGTGCAGCCGTACAAGGCTGGCTTCGGTCCGTTTCCGCCCGAGATCTACCACTTGCCGTTTCCCTGCCATTGCGCCTCCCTCGAAGAGACCAAAAAGGCCATGGCCCACCTGTTCAAGAGCGACATCGAGCCCACGCGGGTGGCCGCCATTGTGTTTGAGCCGGTGCAGGGCGAGGGTGGCTTCAATGTGATCCAGAAGGCGGCGGTCGAGTGGCTGCGCGCGCTGTGCGACGAGCATGGCATTTTGCTGATTGCCGACGAGGTGCAGACTGGCTTTGCCCGCACCGGCAAGATGTTTGCCATGGAGCACTTTGGCGTGTCGCCAGATCTGATGACCATGGCCAAGAGCATGGCAGGCGGCACCACGCTGTCAGCGGTGGTCGGTCGCACCGCGATCATGGACGCGCCGGCGCCCGGCGGCCTGGGCGGCACCTATGCCGGCAACCCGCTGGCGATTGCGGCCTCGCATGCCGTTCTGGACATCATGCACGACGAGCGGCTGCCCGAGCGTGCCCATGTGCTGGGCGAACGCCTGCTCGGCCGGCTGCAAAAGCTGCAGCGAACCAACAAGACCATGGGCGATGTGCGCGGTCTGGGCGCCATGGTCGCCTGTGAGTTTGTCAATCCTGCGACCGGTGCCCCCGACGCTGATCTGACGAAGCGGGTCCAGCAGGCGGCGCTCAAAAAAGGCCTGCTGCTGCTGACCTGCGGCGTCTACGGCAATGTGCTGCGCTTCCTGTTTCCACTGACGATCGAAGACACGGTATTTGACGAGGCACTGGCCATTTTGGATGACGTCATCGGTGCCTGACGCCGGCATGCGCATTCAGGCGGCTTTGGACGCCTTGTCTGCCCAAGGCGTCCACAGCGTGCTGGCGCAATTTGTCGACCTGCACGGCGTTGCCAAGGGCAAACTGGTGCCCCTGGCCCAGCTGCCGGAGTGGGTCGAGACCGGGGCCGGCTTTGCCGGGCCGAGCATCTGGGGCACCGGCCTCGGGCGCTATGGTCCGCGCAGCGAGTACTACGGCCGGGTGCAAGTCGAGTCCTTGCGACCGCTGCCATTCATGCCCGGTGTGGCCCATGCCGTGTGCGACGGTTTCGCTGGCGGCCGGGCGCTCGACACCTGTTCCCGCCAGTTGCTCAAGGCCCAGTTGCAGCGCCTGCGGCAGCGCGGCTGGACCCTGTGGGTCGGCATCGAGCCCGAGTTCTTTCTGCTCAAGCTGTCTGGCGATGGCGACTGGCGACCGGCCGACGCCCAGGATCAGCTGGACAAACCCTCCTACGACCTGAAGGCGATTTACCGCAATCGCGAGTTTCTGGAGGACATGCGCCAGAACCTGACCGCGCTGGGTTTCGATCTGCAGCAGATCGATCATGAGGACGCCTGCGGCCAGTACGAAATCAACTACCGTTTCGACGAGGCGCTGGCGGCGGCTGATCGCTTCATCCTGTTCAAAATGACGGCGCACGCGGTGGCGCAGCGACACGGCATGGTTTTCAGTTGCATGCCCAAGCCCCTGGCGCACGCGCCCGGCAGCGGCCTGCATTTTCACCTCAGCATCACCGACGCGCAGGGCAGGGCCGTGTTCACGGATCGCAACGATCCCCTGTCGCTGAGCCCCGATGGCTACCGTTTTGTCGCAGGCTTGTTACACCATGCGGACGGGCTCAGCGCCCTGTGCGCGCCGACCGTCAACAGCTACAAGCGGCTGGCCAGCAGTAACAGCGCTTCCGGTACCACCTGGTCGCCGGTGTGGAAAAGCTATGGCGACAACAACCGCACCTGCGTGGTGCGCACTGTCGATGGCCGGCTGGAATGGCGATTGCCTGACCCGTCGTGTAACGTTTATGCGGCAATTGCCGCCACCCTGGCGGCTGGCCTGAATGGCGTCGACCAAGGCCTGGCTTGTCCGCCGGCTTGTACCGTGGACCTGTACCAGCAGCAGGCCGCCGGCCAGCCCATGCCGGCGCGTTTGCCGCGTGACCTGCAGGCGGCCATCCAGGCGCTGGCGGCCGACCAGACCCTGACGGAGGCAGTCGGCGCGGCGTTTTGCGCTGAGTTCATCCGGCTCAAGCAGCGCGAATGGGATGACTACCACCAGACCGTCACGGCCTGGGAAATGCGGCGCTACGCCGACGCGTTTTAGCCTGTCTGGATCGGCCGAGTCGCTGTTGGTCGGCGCTGAATTTCGTTTTTATTATGTGAAATCATTGATTGCTGCGCTGCGGCATATTTTCTCACGGTGAAAAATAATATTTCATATTGAAAAATATTCAGTCCAAGCTATTGATTTTTAATAGAAAAATATATGTCTTGTATAAGACATAAGAGACACTCCGAGTCTTCTATAAGACATAAAATCAAGGCATCGGCACCGAACTTGCAAGCAGTTCAGGGCCCATGTTTTATCAACCAAGGAGTGATCTCATGCCGCAAACCCTCATTGAACAACTGAGTCGCCAACAGCAAATCTCGGCGCTGGAGAAAGACTGGGCCACCAACCCGCGCTGGAAGGGCATCAAGCGCGGCTACAGCGCGGCCGATGTGGTGCGCCTGCGCGGCTCCTTCCCGATTGAGCACACCTTGGCCCGTCGTGGTGCCGAAAAGCTCTGGGATCTGCTGGCGAGCGAGCCCTATGTGAACTGCCTGGGCGCGCTGACCGGCGGGCAGGCGATGCAGCAGGTGAAGGCCGGCGTCAAGGCCATCTACCTGTCGGGCTGGCAGGTGGCGGCCGACAACAACTCCTACGCCTCGATGTACCCCGACCAGTCGCTGTACCCGGTGGACTCGGTGCCGACCGTGGTGGAGCGCATCAACAACACCTTCCGCCGCGCCGATGAAATCCAGCACTCCAAAGGCATTGATGCCGGCGACAAGGGCTATATCGACAACTTCGCACCCATCGTGGCTGACGCTGAAGCCGGCTTTGGCGGTGTGCTCAATGCGTTCGAGTTGATGAAGGCCATGATCAAGGCCGGCGCGGCCGGTGTGCATTGGGAAGACCAACTGGCGTCGGTCAAGAAGTGCGGCCACATGGGCGGCAAGGTGCTGGTGCCCACCGCCGAGGCTTGCCAGAAGCTGATCGCGGCACGCATGGCCGCCGACGTCTGCGGCGTGCCCACACTGGTGATCGCCCGCACCGACGCCGAGGCGGCTGACCTGCTGACCAGCGATTACGACGAGAACGACAAACCCTTCCTGACCGGTGAGCGCACCGCAGAGGGGTTTTACAAGACCCACAAGGGGATCGAGCAGGCCATCTCGCGTGCGGTGGCCTATGCCGAGTACGCCGACCTGGTCTGGTGCGAAACCGGCACGCCCGACCTGGCGTTTGCCAAGAAGTTTGCCGACGCCGTGCACGCCAAGCACCCGGGCAAGATGCTGGCCTACAACTGCTCGCCGTCGTTCAACTGGAAGAAAAACCTGGACGATGCCACCATCGCCAAGTTTCAGCGTGAACTCGGTGCCATGGGTTACAAGTACCAGTTCATCACCCTGGCCGGCATCCATTCCATGTGGTACAACATGTTCGACTTGGCACAGGATTACGTCAAGCGCGGCATGTCGGCCTATGTGGAAAAGGTGCAAGAGCCCGAATTCGCCGCGCGCGACCGTGGCTACACCTTCGTATCCCACCAACAGGAGGTCGGCACGGGCTACTTTGATGAGGTCACCACCGTGATTCAGGGTGGCAAGTCCAGCGTTACTGCGCTGACCGGCTCGACCGAGGAAGAGCAGTTCCACTGATCTGGCCCTGCGTTTGACCGGCCGGGCCCCTGAGAGGGGCCCGGCTTTTTTGTGCCAGCCCCAGGCATTGACTGCGGTTAAACTCAAGTGAATGTCCACGCTGCAAGAACCAGAAAGGCAACCAGGTTATGACACCGCGAACTAAACCGCCCCGATTTACAGCCCAATAAGGTCGTAGCCCGCGCGCCTTATGGCTCGGCAGCTATCAAATAAATAGTAAAAAGCGCGGACGATTCCGCGCTTTTTTTGTTCCTACTTTCATCGACGCATCCACCATGATCCACATCACGCTTCCCGACGGCTCCCAGCGCGAGTTTCACGGTCCGGTCACGGTGGCTGAGGTTGCGGCATCCATCGGTGCCGGCTTGGCCAAGGCAGCGCTGGCGGGCCGGGTGAACGGCAAACTGGTTGACACCAGCTTCACCATGGCCTCCGATAGTGCGCTGGCCATCATCACGGCCAAGGATGCCGACGGGCTGGAAGTGATTCGCCATTCGACCGCTCACCTGCTGGCTTACGCCGTTAAGAGCCTGTTCCCTGAGGCCCAGGTCACCATCGGCCCGGTGATCGAGCACGGTTTCTTTTACGATTTTTCCTACAAGCGTCCGTTCACCCCGGAAGACCTGCAGGCCATAGAGAAGAAGATGGTGGAACTTGCAGCCAAGGACGAACCCGTCACCCGCCGCGTGCTGCCACGCGATGAGGCGGTGGCCTATTTCCGCGAGATGGGAGAGCACTACAAGGCCGAAATCATCGCCAGCATCCCGGCCAATGAAGACGTCTCGCTGTACCGCGAGGGCCAATTTGAAGACCTGTGCCGAGGCCCTCACGTGCCCAGCACCGGTAAGCTGCGACATTTCAAGCTGATGAAGCTGGCCGGCGCCTACTGGCGTGGCGACCACCGCAACGAGATGCTGCAACGCGTCTATGGCACCGCCTGGGCCACCAAGGACGAGTTGCAGCAACACCTGACCATGCTGGAGGAGGCCGAGAAGCGCGATCACCGCAAGCTGGGTCGGGAACTCGATTTGTTTCACATCGACGACCACGCGCCTGGCCTGGTGTTCTGGCATCCCAAGGGCTGGACCCTGTGGCAAGGCGTGGAGCAGTACATGCGCCGGGTTTACCGCGACAACGGTTACCTGGAGGTCAAGGGCCCGCAGATCATCGACAAGACGCTGTGGGAAAAAACCGGCCACTGGGACAAGTACCGGGAAAACATGTTCACCACCGAGTCGGAAAAGCGCGAATACGCGCTCAAGCCGATGAACTGCCCCGGTCACATCCTGATCTTCAAGCAGGGCATCAAGAGCTACCGCGACCTACCGCTTCGGTATGGCGAGTTCGGCCAGTGCCACCGCAACGAGCCCTCGGGCGGCCTGCACGGCATCATGCGCGTGCGCGGCTTCACCCAGGATGACGGTCACATTTTTTGCACCGAAGACCAGATTCTGGACGAGTGCGTGGCCTACACCACGCTGCTGCAGAAGGTGTATGCCGACTTTGGCTTCAAACGCATCATTTACAAGATCGCGACCCGGCCCGCCCAGCGCATCGGCTCGGACGAGATCTGGGACAAGGCTGAGCATGCCCTGATGGAAAGTCTGCGCGCCTCGGGTTGCGAGTTTGAGATCTCCCCGGGCGATGGCGCGTTTTATGGCCCGAAAATCGAATACACCCTGAAGGACGCGATTGGCCGGCAATGGCAGTGCGGCACCATGCAGGTTGATTTCTCCATGCCCGAGCGCCTGGACGCCGAGTATGTGGGCGAAGACGGCGCGCGGCATCGGCCGGTCATGCTGCACCGGGCGATTGTGGGCAGTCTGGAGCGCTTCATCGGGATTTTGATCGAAGAAAGTGCCGGCGCCTTGCCCGCCTGGCTGGCGCCGGTGCAGGTTGCGGTGCTGAACATCACCGATGCACAGATTGATTATTGTCGTGAAATTGCCGAAAAACTCAAAAAATCACTGCCGAATCAAGAGCTTAGGGTGATCACTGATTTTCGTAACGAGAAGATCACGTATAAAATACGAGAGCATTCGATGCAAAAGCTGCCCTATATCCTGGTCGTAGGGGACAAGGAAAAGGCAGCCGGGAACGTTGCGGTGCGCGTCCGGGGTGGTCAAGACCTCGGTGTCATGTCACTCGATGCCTTTGTGCAAATAATCGCCGGTGATCTTGCCAACAAGTCTGCTGTTTAAGCCTTGACGGGCGTGCAATGGCAGTCAAGTCGCGTGTGCCCCAACGTGTATCGCTACAGTGTTGTAGCCTAGTTGATGAAGGATTGAGCCATAGCTACTGAATTTCGTGACCGTCGTCACCGCGAAGAACGCAAACACCGCCTGAACCGGGAAATCATGGCCCCGGAAGTCCGCCTGTCCGGCATAGAAAACGAACCCCTGGGGGTCGTGAGCCTGATGGAAGCCTTGCGCATGGCAGGCGAGTTGGATGTGGACCTGGTTGAAATTGCAGCGACGGCGATTCCGCCGGTCTGCCGCCTGATGGACTACGGCAAGTTCAAATACCAGGAGCAAAAGAAGGCGGCTGAGGCCAAGGCCAAGCAGACGGTCATTGAAATCAAGGAAATCAAGTTTCGCCCCGGCACCGATGACGGTGACTACAACATCAAGATGCGCAACATCAGGCG
>JBEGOC010000044.1:0-8081 GCA_041182225.1 Pseudomonadota bacterium
GGCAAGAGGAGGTGCTGATGATGCTGCTGGCCGGCTGCACCAACAAAACCATCAGCCGCGAGCTGTTCATTTCAGACGAAACCACGCGCGACCACGTCGGCGCCATCCTGAAATTTTTTGGCGTGCAGTCGCGCACCCAGGCGGTGCTGGCGGCCAGCCGGCTGGGCTACTCCGCATCCTCATCGCCGCCGCTGCCCTGATTCTGGTCTGGCGCGGCCAGCAGGCGGCGCAGCAGGCTGCGCAGCTTGGCCGGGCGCACCGGTTTCTGCAACAGGGTCAGCCCCACCTCACGTGCCGCCTGCACCAGGGCCGGGGTGCTGGTACCGCTCATTAGACAGGCCGGGATGGGCCGGTGGGCTGCGGCCCGCAGCTGCAGCACGGCGTCAATGCCGTTCACCCATTCGGCCAGCCGGTAATCCGACACCACGAGATCGGGCGGACCCTCGTCCTCGATCTGCTGCAGCGCTACCGCCAGGGTATCGGCGGTCCGCACCGAAAAACCCCAGGACAGCAGCAGACTGCCAACGGCCTCGCGGGACAGCCGGTCATCCTCCAGCACCAGCGCTGTTTTGTGCTTGGACAGGGGCGAAGGCAACAGCAGCGGCGTGTCCACCCCGACGGAATCGACCCGATCAGGCGGATCGAGCGGCGCCTGGGCCAGCGGCACATCCATCGTGAAGCGGCTGCCGCAACCCAGGTTGGAGCGCAATTGCACCGACAGCCCCAACAGACTGGCAATCAGGTCGACAATGTGCAGGCCCAGACCCAGCCCCTTGCTGTTGTCACGCGCCGGGTTGGCCACCTGGAAATAGTCCTTGAACACCGCCGCATGGTGCTCGGGCGCAATGCCCACGCCACTGTCCCAGACCTGGATGCGGGCCATGCCTCCGCCGCGCACCGGCCGGCAGGACAGCAACACCGTGCCACGGGGCGTGTAGGCGATCGCATTCGCCACCAAATTCTGCAAAATACGGTGCAACTGGCCGGCATCGCTGTTCAGCCAGACCCCGGTCGGGCGAATCCGCAGACGCAAGCCCTTGGCGCGTGCGCCCGGCCCCGCCGAAACGCGCAGTTGGTCAAACAGGTCATTCAGGGCAAATGGCCGAATGTCGGCCAGGACGGCGTTGGCGTTGAGGCGGGAGATGTCGAGCAGCGCGTCCAGCAGGTCTTGCATGGACCGCACCGACGCATCCAGGTTGCCAATCAACTGGTCCGACTCGCCCTCGTGCGGCAGCTGCCGCAAGCGCTCGACGAACAACCCCAGCGCGTGGGTCGGTTGCCGCAGGTCGTGCGTGGCCGCCGCCAGAAAGCGCGACTTGGCCAGGGTGGCCTGCTCCGCTTGATCCATCTGTTCGCGCAGGCGTTGCGTGGCCTCAGCGACACGTTGCTGAAGTTCGTCGCGCCCCGACTCCAGGCTGCGCGCCATCTGGTTCAGGCCGTGTTGCAAAGTCCCCAGGGGTCCGGTGGCCAGCGCTTGGTTGCGCGCCGACAGGTCGCCCTGCTGGATACGGGCTACCATGCGCGACATGCGCAGCAATGGCACGACGATGCCGCGCGCCAGCCACAGCGCCAACAACCCACCAACCAGGAGGCCGGCCAGCCCCACGGCCACGTCGGCGAGCACGGCATCAGTGCGCCGCTGTACCGCGGCGGCACGGGGAAAATCCAGCACCACATGCCCCAGCAGCACGGGGAACATGCCGACGCGGGTCGGTATCGTCTCGATGTCGCCCGTTGGACCGCGCCGGTCCGACCACACTGGCTGTACCAGAACATCGGCCTGCCCCCGGAGGTCAACCAGCCGCCCCTCGCGCCCGGGCACAAATGACTGCACCGGCACACTGAGCTGACCGGCAACGACCAGCAATTCGCCTTGGAGGTCCAAAACCGCCACAGCCGACAGGTCGGAATGCCCGATGGCATCGACGGCGGCCGCCATCAACAGGTCACGGCGATCGGTCGACAAGCCATGGGACGCGGCTGAGGCTAAAAGCCGAGCTGCCAAACGCAGTTGGCGCTGGTGCTCCGCCTCCATGTCGCTGACTCGGTCGTACAGGGTGATGCTGACCAAAGTGGCCGACACCAGAACCACTGGCAGCAAGGCCGCCAGCAGCAGACGGTCACGTATGTTGAGACCTTTCATGACATGCATCATCCCCCCAGGCCCGATTCTGCCCCCGAATCGCCGTTGCCGCGATATGGGGCAAGCGATAGGCTCCTAAAATTAACCGGTGACCACCATGCTGAACATCTCCGCCTACAAGTTCGTGCCACTGCCCGACGCCGACGCGCTGCGCGACAGCCTGCTGGCGCGCGCCACGGCCCTGCAGCTCAAAGGCACCATTTTGCTGGCCGAAGAGGGCATCAACCTGTTTTTGGCCGGGCCGGCGCCGGCGGTGCAAGACTTTGTGGGGCAGCTGCGGCAGGACACCCGGTTTGCCGATCTGACACCGAAGGAAAGCTGGTCGGCGACGCAGCCCTTCAAGAAGATGCTGGTCAAGGTCAAACGCGAAATCATCCGCATGGACCATCCAGCGATCCGGCCGGCGCAGGGCCGGGCGCCCGCCGTGTCACCCGCCACGCTGAAGCGCTGGCTCGACGCCGGCGTGGACGATGAGGGCCGGCCCGTCGTCGTGCTCGACACCCGCAACGGCTTTGAGGTCGATGAGGGCACGTTTGAAGGTGCCATCGACTGGCGGCTGGGCAAGTTCAGCGATTTTCCGCAGGCCCTGCTGGCGCACCGCGCCGAGTTGCAAGACAAGACGGTCGTGAGCTTTTGCACCGGCGGTATCCGCTGCGAAAAGGCCGCGATTTTCATGCGCGAGCACGACTTGCCAAACGCCTATCAGCTCGACGGCGGCATCCTCAAGTACTTTGAGGACACCGGCGGCGCCCACTACCGCGGCAACTGCTTCGTCTTTGACGAACGCCGCACCGTCGACGCCCGGCTGGCCCCCCAGCCGTCTTTCCCGGCCTGACCACCCACACCGTCATGCCCGGCCTGACCGGGCATCCATGGATTCCCGCCTGCGCGGGAATGACAGACGCGGGGCAGGCCTGACCGCCCACACCGTCATGCCCGGCCTGACCGGGCATCCAGGTGGGTTCAGCGCTTGAACTTTTGCGCGAGTTCGGCGATGCGTTGGCCGAACTGGCGGCCGGTTTCCAGGTCACCGGCGTTCATCTCGGCCGCGCCGGCGTCCCCCGGAGTCTGGGCCATCGGACCGGCAGAAGAGGCCAGGTAGTTGACATCGCTGCGCTGCGAGGCCTTGGTGTTGTTGTAGTTGATGCCGGTGCCGGCCCAGACGCCGCCGTGCTGCATGGCCAGGGTCATGAAGTAGTGCAGCGTGGAGTGTTTGTCACCGTTCATGTTGGCGCTGTTGGTGAAGCCGCCGAAAATCTTGTCTTTCCAGGCCTGGGTGTACCAGGGCTTGGAGCTGGCGTCGGCAAACTTTTTGAACTGCCAGCTGACCGTGCCCATGTAAGTGGGTGAGCCAAAAATGATGGCGTCGGCGGCGGCCAGGGTGTCCCAGGCGGCGTCGGGCAGGTTGCCGTCGGCGTCGATGGTGAGCAGCTCAGCGCCGGCGCCTTGCGCCACCGATTGCGCCAGGCGCTGGGTGTGACCGTAGCCAGAATGAAAAACAACTGCGACTTTTGCCATGGTAATGCTCCTTGATGTGGCGGAAAGAAAGGGTCCGCACCGCGCGAACCCCGAAAAACTGACGGTAGGCGGCGGCTCAGGCGCCGCGTTTGGCGTCCAGGCTGAAAGCACCAGGGCCGAAGGCGGTCAGCGCCAGCAGGCCACCGGCAATCGCCAGGTTCTTCATGAACATGATCTGTTGCATCTGCACCGCTTCGGCCGGCGCGGCCCAGAAGTTGTGGAAAAACACGCCTGCCACCACGGTGAACAGCGCCATGAGCAGCGCGGCCCAACGGGTCTGATAGCCGGCGATCAGCGCCAGGCCGCCCAGCACCTCCAGTGCCACCGCCAGCACCGCGCCCAGCGTGGGCAGCGGCAGCCCGACCGAGGCGATGTAGCCCACCGTGCCGGCAAAGCCGAACAGCTTGCTCAGGCCAGCCGGCAAAAACAGGGCCGCCAGCAGCAGACGGGCGGCGAGGGCGAAGGGGGATTGGTATTGGTTCAGCAAGAGAACGTCCTTGGTGGGAGTGAAAAAAAGAAAGTCAGGCGCACAGGTCAAACACCAGCACCTCGGCGTCCTGGCCGAGGCTCAAGTGCAAGTGGGACTCGTCGGCCAGCAGGGCAGCGTCGCCAGCCTGCAGGGCGGTGCCATTGACCTGCAGCGCGCCGCGCAGCACCTGCACATAGGCTTTGCGCGCCGGGTCCAGCGGCAGGTCGGCGCTCTGCGCGCCGTCAAACAGGCCGGCATACAGCCGCGCGTCGGCGTGCAGGGTGACCGAGCCCTCAACACCACCGGGAGCGGCGACCAGGCGCAGGCGACCCTGCTTCTCACTGACGGCAAAGGTTTTTTGTTCGTAGCTGGGTTCAATGCCGGTCACATCGGGCTCGATCCAGATCTGCAGGAAATGCGTGGTGTGGTCGGGCGCGTGGTTGAACTCGCTGTGCTGCACGCCGCGGCCGGCGCTCATGCGCTGCACGTCGCCCGGCGGGATGCCCAGCACATTGCCCATGCTGTCCTTGTGGGCCAGTTCGCCCGACAGCACATAGCTGATGATTTCCATGTCGCGGTGGCCGTGCGTGCCAAAGCCGGTGCCGGGCGCAATGCGGTCCTCGTTGATGACGCGCAGGTTGCCCCAGCCCATGTGTTCGGGGTCAAAGTAGCCGGCAAACGAAAAACTGTGGAACGACTTGAGCCAGCCATGGTCGGCGTAGCCACGGTCGCCCGATGCTCGAACGGTCAACATGGTGCATCTCCTGTAACAGCCCAGACTGTAAGGCGGCCAACGCGCCGGGAGTTGCAGGCACTTTGATGGCATCATTCAAACTATTTGAATTAAATTGAGAAAAAGATGCAAAACGCCCGCGATGTTTTGACCCCCGATGCGCTCGGTATGCTGCAGACCATCGCCAGTGCCGGCAGCTTTGCCGCCGCAGCGCGAGCCCTGGGCATGGTGCCCAGCGCACTGAGCTACCGGGTGCGCCAAATTGAGGATGCACTGGATGTGCTGCTGTACGACCGCAGCGCGCGCCAGGCGCGTTTGACCGAAGCCGGCGCCGAACTGCTGCGCGAGGGCGGCCGGCTGCTGGCCGATCTGGAGGCGGTGGCCAACCGGGTCAAGCGTGTGGCGACCGGCTGGGAGCCACAGTTGACGATTGCGGTGGACAGCATCATTGCCAAGCCCACCGTGATGGACCTGTGCCAGCACTTTCTGGCGCTGCAACCACCCACCCGCATCAAGCTGCGCGATGAGACCCTGTCGGGCACGCTGGAGGCCCTGACCTCGGGCCAGGCCGATCTGGCGATCGGGGTGGTCGATGTCAATTTGCACGACGGTCTGGACGGCGGGCCGCTGGGTGAGGTCAGCTTTGTCTACGCGGTGGCGCCCCATCACCCGCTGGCGGCGGTGAAGCAGCCGCTGACCGACGAGATGGTGCGCCAGCACCGGGCGGTGGCCGTGGCCGACACCATCACCCGCGGCGGCGGTGTGTCGATCGGCCTGTTGGGTGGCCAGGACGTGTTCACCGTGGCCACCATGCAGGCCAAGCTCGACGCCCAGTTGCGCGGCCTGGGTTGCGGCTTTGTGCCCGAGGGCATGGCGCGAGGCGATATCGAGGCAGGCCGCCTGGTGGTCAAGCCGATGGCAAGGCCGCAGCGTGTGGTGCCGGTGCATTACGCCTGGCGCCGCACTGCCAAGGAGAGCCAGGGCCGCGCGCTGCAGTGGTGGCTGAGCCAACTTGCGCAGCCCGCCACCCGCGCCGCTTTGCTGGAGCGGCACCAAGGCGTGTAAAGTGCATGCAACATCACAACATCAGGAGATCTGCGCCATGACCCTATCCGCCCCCAAGCATCTGGCTGTGATTGGCGCTGGCATGGCCGGCATTGCCTGCGCCCGCACGCTGGTGCAGGCCGGCCACACGGTGCAGCTGTTTGAAAAAAGCCGGGGCGTGGGCGGCCGCATGGCAACGCGCAGCAGCCCGTTTGGCAGCTTTGACCATGGCGCCCAGTATTTCACCCAGCGCGACCCGCGCTTTACCCAGGCCCTGGCCACCGTGCCCGGCCTGTGCAAGCCCTGGAGCGCCAACACCGTGCGGGTGCTGGACGCGCAGGGCCGGGTCGCTGCGGCCGGCCTGCCCCCGCGCGATTCGCACTGGGTGCCGGCACCCGGCATGAATGCCCTGGCGCGGCAATGGGCCCAGCCGCTGCTGGCAGAGCAGCAGCTGACCCTGCAGACGCGGGTGACCCGCTTGGAGCGCGACGCCCTCAATGCCAAGCGCTGGCAGCTGCGCACCGAGGACGCGGAGGGCGGACAACACGTGTATTCCGGCTTTGACGGCGTGCTGCTGGCCATCCCTGCCACGCAAACCCGCGATCTGCTGCAGGGCTCGGGTCTGGCCAAGGCCTGGGTCAAGCGCCTGGACCGGGTGCAGGTGGCGCCCTGCTGGACGCTGATGCTGGCCTTTCCCCAAGCCATGCAGGCCGGCATGAGCGCCCTGGGGCCGCAGTGGAATGCCGCGCGCAGCACGCACCACCGCATCGCCTGGCTGGCACGCGAATCGAGCAAGCCGGGCCGGGAGCAGATCGAGCGCTGGACGGTGCAGGCCAGTGCCGCCTGGTCGCAAGAGCACCTGGAAGACGACGCCCAGCGCGTGCAGGGCAAACTGCTCAAGGCCTTCACCGAGGTCACCGGCATCCGGGCCGAGCCATCCCATGTGGACACACAGCGCTGGCGCTATGCCCAAACCACCGTCCCGCTGGGCCGGAGCCACCTGTGGGACGCCAAAGCCGGCCTCGGCGCCTGCGGCGACTGGTGCCTGGGCCACCGGGTGGAGAACGCCTTTGTCTCCGGTCTGGAGCTGGCCCGCGCGGTGGCGTGAACAGCCCGTACCGGGGCCGCTTTGCCCCCTCCCCCACCGGCCCGCTGCACGCCGGCTCTCTGGTGGCAGCGCTGGCCAGCTGGCTGGACGCGCGGGCGCACCAGGGCCAGTGGCTGGTGCGGCTGGAAGACACCGACCGCGAACGCTGCGTGGCCGGCGCCGATCGGCTGATCCTGCAGCAGCTGACCGACTGCGGCCTCTTGCCCGACGAGGCGCCAGTCTGGCAGTCCGAGCGCAGCATGCTGTACCAGCTGCCGCTGGACGCGCTGGTGCAGCGCGGCCTGGCTTACCCCTGCGGCTGCTCCCGCAAGGACATCGAGCGGGTGCTGGCCAGCCAGGGGCAAGAGCGGCCGCGCCACAGTGAACTGGTCTACCCCGGCACCTGCCGCAGCGGCCTGCACGGCAAACCGGCCCGCGCCTGGCGGCTGCGCACTGATATTGAGATGCCAAATCGGCCTCTAGCTCCCGTGGTTATTGGGGTTACAGCTATCGATTCAGGAGCTAAGCCGATGCTGCATTGGCGCGACCGCCGGCTCGGCGCCCAGCGGCAGGACGTGGCCGCCGAGGTGGGCGACTTTGTGCTCAAGCGCGCCGATGGTGGCTTTGCCTACCAGCTGGCCGTGGTGGTGGATGACGCGGCGCAGGGCATCACCGATGTGGTGCGCGGCGAAGACCTGGCCGACAACACGGCACGCCAAATTTTCCTGCAGCGCCAGCTGGGCCTGGCCACGCCGCGCTACCTGCATACCCCGCTGGTGCGCAACCCCCAGGGCGAGAAGCTCTCCAAGCAAACCGGCGCCCCGGCGCTGGACACCCGCGCCCCGCTGACCACCCTGAACGCCGCGGCTGCGGTGCTGGGCCTGCTGCCGGTCGCCGACAATCTTGGCGATGCCTTGACCAGTTGGGTGGCGCAATGGCTGGCGCGCTGGCCGCTGCCTGCTGACCAGCCATCGGGGCCGCGTCTCTACAATCGCGCCCTGTGAACGCCACCACCCTCCCCACCGCGCCCCGGCGCACTGGCCGTGCCCCGGGCGACGTGGCCTACCCCAAGGCGATCAAAAGTTTT
>JBEGOC010000045.1:0-3563 GCA_041182225.1 Pseudomonadota bacterium
TACAAGGACGTGATCGACCGTTTTCTGGGTGCAGACAAACCCCTGCGCTTCATTGATGTCCCGCGACAGGGGCTGCTGAAGCGACTTTTCGGGGGGCGCTGAAACCATGTCATTCCTCTCCTTCCTGCTCGGTGAAAAAAAGAAGACCGCCAGTGTGGCCAAGGAACGGCTGCAAATCATCCTGGCCCATGAACGCAGTGGGCGCAATGCCGCCGAACCCGATTACCTGCAGGATTTGCAGCGCGATCTGGTGGCGGTGATCAGCAAGTACATCAAAATCAACCCGGCCGACATCAAGGTCAACCTGGAACGGCAGGAGAACCTGGAAGTGCTCGAAGTCAAGATCGAACTGCCCGAGTCGCGCTGAAGCCTTACCCTGCCGCCAAGGCCGTAAGGCCTCAGGGCTTCCAACGCTTCAGCAGCAGGGCATTGGCCATCACGCTGACGGAACTCATCGCCATGGCCGCGCCGGCCACCACCGGATTCAGGTAACCCAGCGCTGCCAGCGGGATGCCAGCCACGTTGTAGGCAAAGGCCCAAAACAGGTTCTGCCGGATCTTGGCCACGGTTCGGGCTGAAATATCGAGCGCCGCGGCCACCAGTGCCGGGTCACCTCGCATCAAGGTGATTGCGGCGGCGTGCATGGCGACGTCGGTGCCAGTGCCCATGGCCATGCCGACATCGGACGCCGCCAGTGCCGGCGCATCATTGATGCCGTCACCCACCATGGCCACGGTATGGCCACCCTGTTTGAGGCTGCGAATCAGGGCCACCTTGTCGCCTGGCAAAACCTCGGCCATGACCTCGCCGTTGGCAGTGTGCAGACTCAGGCGGATTGCCATGGCCTCGGCCGCGCCCCGGTTGTCACCCGAAATCATCACCAGCCGGATGCCACGCGCGCGCAAATCGGCCAGCGCCTGCCGTGCTCCTGGTTTGGGTTCATCACCAAAGGCCAACAGGGCGTGCACTTGCATGCCCTCAGGTCCATCGCTGGCAAATGCCGACACGGTGGCGCCGGCGCTCTGCAGGGGCGCGGCCCGCGCCAACCAGGGGGTGACCGTCAGCCTGAGCTCCTGCATCCATCGCAGGCTGCCGACACAGCAGAGCACGCCCGCCATCTCACCTTGGGTGCCACGCCCGGGCATGGACTGAATCTTGTCAGCCGCCTGCACCACCATGCCGCGCGCTTGCGCTGCCACCAGCACGGCTTTGGCCAGTGGGTGCTCACTGCCTAGTTGAAGCGCCGCCACCCAGCGCAACACCTCGGGCTCTGACCAGCTGCCGGTGCGCTGATCAGCGGCCAAGTGCAGGCCAGTGAGGCGCGGCTGGCCGACCGTCAGGGTCCCGGTTTTGTCGAAGGCGACCGTGTCCACCCGGTGGGCCAACTCCAGCGCCAAGGCATCCTTGATCAGAATGCCATGCCGTGCCGCCACGCCGGTGCCGGCCATGATGGCAGTGGGTGTGGCCAGACCCAAGGCGCAGGGGCAGGCAATCACCAGCACCGCCACCGCATGGATCAGGCCCGTTTCCGGCGCGTGTCCGCTGAACCACCATCCCAGCAGGGTCATCAGCGACAAAGCCAGCACCACCGGCACAAACACCGCGCTGACCTGGTCGACCAGCCGTTGGATCGGCGCCTTGGCCGCCTGCGCATCTTCCACCAATCGGATGATGTGGGCCAATACCGTTTCTCGGCCAACCGCCTCCACCCGCATGATGACGCGGCTGTCCCCGTTGATGGAACCACCGATGACCCGGTGGCCGACCTCTTTGAGCACAGGCAAAGATTCCCCGGTCAGCATCGACTCGTCGACCTGGGTCCGGCCGTCGGTCACGCAGCCGTCGGCTGGAAAGCGTTCACCCGGGCGCACGGCCAGCCGGTCGCCGACCAGGACTTCGCCCGCCGGCAAATCGGTTTCACCCTCAGGCCCGATCAAGTGCGCCAACTCGGGGCGCAAGGCGTGTAGCGCGCGAATCGCCTCGGTGGTCTGGCGCTTGGCACGCGTCTCCAGCCACTTGCCCAACAGCACCAAGGTCACCACCACCGCGGAACTCTCAAAATACAGGTGCACCATGCTGTCCGGTGTGGCACTGAGCCAGAGCCAGACCGACAAGCCCCAGGCGGCGGTGGTGCCAATGGCCACCAGCAAGTCCATGTTGCCAGTGCCGGCGCGCAGGGCGTGCCAGCCGGCCTTGTAGAAACGCGCGCCCAACCAAAACTGCACCGGGCTGGCCAGCAGGCATTGCAGCCAGGCTGGCAGCATGAGCGGGCCACCCCAGGCGGCGGCGAGGCGGGCGGGCGCCAGATCCAGCAACATCGGCGCCACCAGTGGCAATGACAGCGCCAGGCCCCAGGCAACCGGGCCAAAACCGGCCCAAGGAGATGGGTTGGCTAGCGGCGCTTCATGGTTAATCGGCCGCGGTTCGTAGCCGGCATCCCGGATGGCGCGGCGCAAGCGCACATCGGTCTCGCCGTTTCCGGTGACGCAGACCCGTGCGGACTCGGTGGCCAGGTTGACGCTGGCCGCTTCCACCCCGGGCACCGCCTTGAGCGCACGCTCCACCCGCAGCACACAGGAGGCGCAGGTCATGCCGTCGATACCGATGTCCAGGATCATGGACTCAGGACGTTCTGGCGCGGCCAGTTGTGCCGCGCGGGTGGGCGATGGTGTCATGGCGGATAGCCTACTCGGTTCCAGCCCTTGAATGTGGGGAGTCTGTGACAAACTACCGATGCAGCACATAAACTCCGGCCTTTGTTCCGGCAGCGCGTGCGACCCCCTTACTGGAGTGCAATGTGAAACACAGCTTTGACGTCAGCGGCATGACCTGCGGGCATTGTGAAAAAGCGGTCAGTCGCGCGCTGCGGCAGCTCGACCCCGACGCGGAAATCGCCATTGACCGCAGTATCGGCCGGGTAATGGTTGACTCTGCGCAGGACCGCAGCCGGCTGGCCAGCGCGATCACGGCTGAGGGCTACACCGTGGCGCCGGAACCGGCACCGCCGCAGCGCTAAGGTTTTGGAACCAGCAGGCTCCGGGCACGGCGCAAAGGCCTCGGTCATGCGCCATTTGCTCATCATCAATCCCAACACCTCGGCCAGCGTCAGTGCGCTGCTGCAGGCCCATGCGCAGGCGGCGGTGGGGTCTGGGGTCATGGTGCGGACCGTAACGGCCCGTTTTGGTGCACCCTACATCGCTTGCGAAGCCAGCTACGCGGTGGCCGGCCACGCAGCGCTCGATGCCTGGGCTCTGGCGCTGGCCGGGCCGGCTCAGCCAGCGCCCGATGCGGTGTTGATCGGTTGTTTTGGCGACCCCGGCCTGCTGGCGCTGCGCGACAGCAGCGCGGTGGCGGTGACCGGTCTGGCAGAGGCCGCGTTTCTGGAGGGCGCCGCCTATGGCCGCTTTGCGGTGGTCACCGGCGGCGTCCGTTGGCAGCCGATCCTGGGCCGGCTGGCCCAGATGCTGGGTTATGGCGACCGATTGGCGGGGATTCGCACCGTAGCGCCCACGGGCGCCCAACTGGCGGCCGATCCGGTGGGGGCGCAGGCCCTGCTGGCCGAG
>JBEGOC010000046.1:0-5337 GCA_041182225.1 Pseudomonadota bacterium
GTTGGCCGATGCTGTGGTGCCGGGCGACAGCCTGCCCCAGCTGCTGGAGCGGCTGGGCGCCCGCTTCGGGCCGGCGCAGCTCTGGCAGTGGCAGCCGCAGGAAGACCACCGGCCCGAACGCATGCAGCGCTGGCTGGCCCGGCCCGATGCTACGCAATTGATAGCTAGCTACCCAGCCGTGACAAGGGCTAGCGGCATAAATCAGTCCCAAGACCTGGCGTTTTTGCCAACCTGGCTGCTGGCCCAGCCGCAGCGGCTGGCACTGCGCCAGGGTCAGCCGCTGTGCCCGGACCCGCTGACGCTGCTGGCTGGGCCGCAGCGGCTGGAGACCGGATGGTGGGTCGAGCCTGCAGCCACCGCCGCGCTGGGTGGCGCTGCGCCGGCCCTGCGCGACTACTACGTGGCCAGCAGCGCAGTCAGCGGTCTGCTCTGGGTGTACCGCGAGCGACTGGACCAGCCGCAGTCCGGAGGAAGCCAGGCACCGCGCTGGTACCTGCATGGGCTGTTTGCCTGAGGTCGGCCTGTCATACTTGCTGTCATGACTGTCCACAAGCCAGCCAAACCCCTGCCGGTCTACATGCAAATTGCCGAGCTTCTGGCGCGCCAGATCAAGGCCGGCTACTGGCGTGCCGCCGAGCGCTTGCCGGCCGAGGCTGAGTTGGCGCAGACCCTGTCGGTGGCCATCGGCACCCTCAGGAAAGGGCTGGCGCTGCTGGAGCAGCAGGGCGTGCTCGAACGCATCCAGGGTTCGGGCACTTATGTGCGCAAGGTGCAGGGCACGCAGCAGATCTATGAGCTGTTCCGGCTGGAACTCACCCACGGCCCAGGCTTGCCGACCGCGCAGGTGCTGGACCTGAGCCGCCAGCCGCGCCCGCCCGAGGTGCCGCTGCTGGGGCCCGATGCCACGGCGCCCTGCTGGCGCGTGCGCCGGCTGCGCCTGTTGAGCCAGGTGCCGGTGGCGCTGGAAGAAATCTGGTTTGACGCCAGTGCCAGCCCCATGCTGCACGCGCAAGAGCTGGGCGACTCGATGTACCTGTTCTACCAGCAGCGCTTTCAGCTCTGGATTGCCCGGGTCGAAGACCAGATTGCCGCCGGCCCGGCACCCGATTGGGCCGGCGCGCCGTTCGGCCTGCGCCCGGGCGACTGGGCAGGCTACATCGAGCGCACCTCCTGGACCGCCGGCAACCAGATCGCCGAGTTTTCAAAAACCTGGTTCGACCCGGCGCTGTGCCGCTACACCTCGCGCATGAGCCAGTAGGGGGTGGGGCTCAGGGCGGACCCTTGCTGGCCACCAGGGCTGTGTCCAGGCGGCTCAGCGCATGACTGAGGTAGGCCATGCGCTCGTCCAGCGAGGCCTCCAGCGGCCGGATGCCGATTGACAGCCCCCGGATGGGTAGTTGTCGGCCGTCGCTGGCGCGCAGGCAGGCCTGCAGTGCCGCCTCGGTCAGCAGGGAGCCCTCAGCGCCGATGCCGCCCGCCACGCTGGGGGCGGGCGGCATGTGGCTGTCGCGCCAGGCGCCGTAGGGTGTGTCTTGCCCGGAGGCGCCGGAAAACATCAGGCCCGCCAGCAGCCCATGCTGCTTGGCCAACTGAATGTGTTGCAGTGCGCCCACGGCGCTGCGCGCTTCGAGCACTGAGCGGCCCCAATTGACCACGATACCTAGCTGGCTGCCATAGCGCGCATTGGTGGTCTCAATGGCGGCGATTTCATCGGCCAGGCTCAGAAAGCCCTTGGAAGCCACCTGGCCCGGCACATGCGCATCGCAATGCTCGATCACCAGCCGCGCGCCATGCCACTCCCATTGCACCAGCGTGGCCAGCGAGGCGGTGAGCGCCGCCACGGACGAGGCGGCGCGGCTCTGGTCGGGCGCGCTGTGGATTTCAAGGGCGTCCACCACCGGCCGGCCGCAGGCGGCATTCAGGGCCGCTATCGCGTCACGGGCCTGGCGCACAAAGGCCAGGGCTGCTTCGCGCCCCGCCGCGTCGTCGGAGGCCAGGCCCACCTGCGGGTTGTTGGCCATGGCTGCCATCACGCCCGGGATGCAGGTGAACACAAAGCGCCAGTTTGGGTCGATGTGCCGCACAAACCAGGCGTCGTCATGCGGGTGCAGGCTGCCCAGAAAGGGGTGTTCCAGCCCCTTGATGCCCGGCAGCGCGCGCAGCCGCGCGTAGTAGCGCGCCTCCAGCTCGGGGTCCCAGCCGGTGGTGTTGGGTGAGGCGGCGTAAGCACCAACAAAGTAGGCCATTTTTTTCCTTGGTGAGGGGTGCGTCTGGAGCGGTCTGTCAGGCGGTTTTGGGGTGGCTGGCGCTCAGCCGCCGCCACAGCCGCCAGCCCAGCAGCGCACCCAGAATAACTGCGTAAACCAGCACCTCGGCAAAATCGTTCTTGCCGGCGCGCATCCAGAAAAAATGCAACACCGCCAACCCCGCCACCACATAGACGGCCCGGTGCAACCACTGCCAGCGCCGCGCGCCCAAGGCCTTGATGGCGCGGTTGAAAGAGGTCAGCGCCAGGGGGGTAAGCAGCACGAACGCGGAAAAACCGACCAGGATGAAGGGCCGCTTGGCGATGTCGCGGGCGATGTCGGCCAAGTCAAAGCCCATGTCGAACCAAGCGTAGCTCAGCAGATGCAGCCACAGGTAGGCGTACACAAACAGGCCCAGCAGGCGCCGAAACCGCGCCAGCGCGGGCAGGCCGGCCACCACGCGCAGCGGCGTCACTGCCAGCACCAGGCACAGAAAACGCAGGGTCCAATCGCCGGTCGCACGTATCAGGGCCTCGGCCGGGTTGGCACCCAGGCTGTTGGTGGCAGCGCCGTAGACCAGCCAGACCAGTGGCAGCAGGCACAGCAGCCACACCAGTGGCTTGGCCGCCGGGAGCAACAGCCAGCGGCCCAGCGCGCCGCGCATCAGAAGTTCTTTTTAAGGTCCATCCCGGCGTAAAGCTGGCCCACCTGGGCTTCGTAGCCGTTGAACATCAGCGTTTTGCGCTTCTTGGCAAACAAGCCGTCCTCGCCGATGCGGCGCTCGGTGGCCTGGCTCCAGCGCGGGTGGTCCACATCCGGGTTGACGTTGGAGTAAAAACCGTACTCATTGGCGGCGGCCTTGTTCCAGGCGGTGGCGGGCTGCTTGTCGGTGAAACGGATCTTGACCAGGCTCTTGCCGCTCTTGAAGCCGTACTTCCAGGGCACCACCAGGCGCACCGGCGCACCGCTCTGGTTGGGCAGCACCTCGCCATACATGCCAAAACCCAGAAGCGTCAGCGGGTGCATGGCCTCGTCCAGGCGCAGCCCCTCCACATAGGGCCAGTCCAGCACGCTGGAGCCGACAAAGGGCATGGTCTTGGGATCGGCCAGCGTCACAAACTCGACGTATTTGGCACTGCCCAGCGGCTCCACTTTTTTGATCAGCTGGCTCATCGAGTAACCGACCCACGGAATCACCATGGACCAGCCCTCGACACAGCGCAGGCGATAGATGCGTTCCTCTTGTGCGCTGAGCTTGAGCAGGTCTTCCAGCGCATACTTGGCCGGCTTCTTCACCAGGCCCTCCACCTCCACCGTCCACGGGCTGGTCTTGAGGGTGTGGGCGTTTTTGGCCGGGTCGCCCTTGTCGGTGCCGAACTCGTAGAAGTTGTTGTAGGTGCTGGCGTCCTTGTAGTCGGTCAGCTTATCCATGGTGATTGCGCCAGCCACTGCTGACTTGGCACCGGGCAATGCCGCCAGTTTGCCCGGCCGCCCTGTGCCGGCACCCTGGGCCCAGGCTGCCCGGCCGGCCCAGCTGGCCATTGCGGCGCCGCCGGCGCCAGCCGCCATGCGTTTGAGCAATTCACGCCGGCCAGCATACGCGCTGGCACTGGTGATCTCACTGGGAACCGGGTGGTTAAAGCCGCTGTCGTGGGTTTTGATCAACATGGTGCCATCCTCTGCATGATGAAAAGGGACCGGGTGGCGCCAGGCTCAGGATCTGCCGCGATGCGGGCAGCCCCCCCCTGTCAGCGCAGGCCGGCGATGTAGTCCGATACCGCCTTGATCTCGCGGTCGTTGAGTTTGGCCGCCACCTGGGTCATCTGCAGGGCGTTCTTGCGAATGCCATCACGGAATCCGGTCAGCTGGGCTGCGGTGTAGTCGGCGTGCTGGCCGCCCAGGCGCGGGTACTGGCTCGGAATGCCAGCGCCATTGGGGCTGTGGCAGCCGGCGCAGGCGGCGATCTGGCGGTCGGCAATGCCGCCACGGTAGATGCGTTCACCCAGGGCCACCAGTTCCTTGTCTTTGGCGAAACCGGGTTTGGCCGGCTTGCTGTGCAGCCAATAGGCGATGTTTTTCATGTCGGCATCGCTCAAGGTGGCGGCCATACCGGACATGACGGCGTTGGCGCGCTTGCCGCTCTTGAATTCCTGCAACTGCTTCACCGTGTACTCGGGGTGCTGCTGGGCCAATTTGGGGTTGGCCGGTGTGCCCGAGTTGCCATCGGCGCCGTGGCAGGCCGCGCACGCTGCTGTGAAGCTGGCCTCGCCTTTGGCCAGATCCGGTTTCGCCGCCTTGGCTTCGCCAGCCTTGGGCGCGGCTTCCTGGGCGAGAACAGAGACAGCGGGTACTGCAAAGGAGGCAGCGATCAGGAGAGAGGCGAACAGCTTCATGGTGAATGTGGTGTCGGGTGAGCGTAACCATCTGATTCTACAATGCACCCTTGGGGTTCCCCTTCAGATTGCATGACCATTCCTACCAACCCCCCCGGGCCCGTCCCGTCCACCTCCAGCCCCACACCCGCGAAACCCGTTGATGCCCTGGTGGCATCGGGCTGGCTGCACACGGCCAAGTTCCTGACCACGGCGCCACAGCTGCATTTTTTGCCGGCGCTGAGCGTGCCCGAGATCGCCTTTGTCGGCCGCTCCAACGCGGGCAAATCGACCTGCATCAACACGCTGACGCAGCAAAAGCAGCTGGCCTTTGCCTCCAAAAAACCGGGTCGCACCCAGCACATCAACCTGTTTTCGGTGGGCAAGCAGGGCGTCACCGACGCCGTGCTCGCCGATTTGCCCGGCTACGGCTATGCCGCGGTGCCCAAGCAGGACAAGATCCGCTGGCAGCAGGTGATGGCCAACTACCTGGTGACGCGTGAGAACCTGAGTGCCGTCGTGCTGATGTGCGATCCGCGCCACGGTCTGACCGAGCTCGATGAGATCCTGCTCGATGTGGTGCGGCCGCGCGTGGCCGAGGGGCTGAAGTTTCTGGTGGTGCTGACCAAGGCCGACAAGCTCACGCGGGCCGAACAGACCAAGGCGCTGTCCATCATGAAGCTGCAGGCCGGTGGCGGCGAGGTGCGGCTCTTTTCCGC
>JBEGOC010000047.1:0-3828 GCA_041182225.1 Pseudomonadota bacterium
GCGCGCCGAGCGCCTGGCGGTCGGCGTTCAGGCGCTCGGCGCGGTTTTGCAGCTGGCGCGACGGCGCCTCCAGGCTGCGCTGCTCGGCCGCCAGCACCTGGATCTGCTGCTGCACCTGTGACACGCTGGCGCGCTGCGCGTTGGCCGCGTCCTGGGCCAGGCGCAGCGCATCTTCAAGTTCGGGCAGTTGGCCGGCCTGGTCTTCCAGGCGGGCCGCCAGCAGCTCGGATTGTTCGGCGCCGTCCACCGTCTGCGCGGCGAGCGCGTCCAGCTCGCCCGCCGCGGTGTCGCGCCGGGTGGCCCACTGCAGTGTCTGTTCAGCCAGCGCCAGCAAGCGCTGCTCGACGCGGCGGCGCCCTTCCACCACAAAGCGGATCTCGGCCTCCAGCCGGCCGACTTCGGTGCTGGCCTCATACAGGCGGCCCTGCGCCTGGTTGACCTGGTCGCCAGCGGCGTAGTGGGCTTGCCGAATCGTCTCCAGGCCGTTCTCGATCTCGCGCAGTTTGGCCAATTGGCTGTCCAGCGCCAGCGCCGCGTCCTGAGCCTCGGTGCGCACCCGGTTCTGCTCGGCTTCCGACTCGGCCCGGCGCAAAAACCACAGCTGCTGCTGCTTGAGCGTGGCCTGGGCCGACAGGGTGTTGTAGCGCTGCGCCACCTCGGCCTGTTTTTCGAGCTTGTCCAGGTTGGCATTGAGCTCGCGCAGGATGTCTTCCACCCGGGTCAGGTTCTCGCGCGTGTCGGCCAGGCGGTTTTCGGTCTCGCGCCGGCGCTCTTTGTACTTGGAGACGCCGGCCGCTTCTTCGAGGAACAGGCGCAGCTCTTCGGGCCGGCTCTCGATGATGCGGCTGATGGTGCCCTGACCGATGATGGCGTAGGCGCGCGGACCCAGGCCGGTGCCCAAAAACACGTCCTGCACGTCACGCCGGCGCACCGGCTGGCCGTTGATGTAGTAGCTGCTGGTGCCGTCGCGCGTGAGCACGCGCCGCACCGCAATTTCGCCAAACTGGCTCCACTGGCCGCCGGCGCGGTGGTCGGCGTTGTCAAACACCAGCTCCACGCTGGCGCGGCTGGCCGGCTTGCGGGTGGTGGTGCCATTGAAGATGACGTCCTGCATCGACTCGCCACGCAACTCCGAGGCGCGCGACTCGCCCAACACCCAACGCACCGCGTCCATGATGTTCGATTTGCCGCAGCCATTGGGCCCCACCACCCCCACCAGCTGCCCGGGCAGCAGGAAGTTGGTCGGTTCGACAAAGGACTTGAAGCCCGCTAATTTGATGGAGTTAAGACGCACGAGGGACTGGGGCTGCTAGAGCGGTCGAAAGATCGGGGCCGGCCACGCCGTCATGATAACCGGCCGCCGGGCCCCGCCGCCGCTGATACTGGCACCCGAGTCACCAGCAATACCCCTGGCAGGATCAGTGCCGCACCGCCCAGGTGGTGCCAGCCCAGGGGCTCGCCCAACACCACCCACGCCGCCAGGCCGGCATAGAGCGGCACCAGGTACAGCGCCACCGCCACGCGGCTGGCCCCCAGCACCTTTTGCGACCAGCCGTACATCCAGTAGGCGCCCAGGCCGGGCAACAAGGCAGCGGCCACCGACAGGCCGGTGGCGCGCCAGGTCCAGGCCGGCGTGCTGGCCAGCCCCGTCTCCCACCAGGCCAAGGGCAGCAGGCACGCCACACCCCCCGCGCAGATGGCCGCCAGCCGGGCGGTGGCCCCCAGCGGGCTGGGCCACTTTTTTTGCAGCAGCGCGTACAGCGCCCAGGAGACCACGGCCAGCACAATCCAGCCATCGCCCGCTACCCAGCTCACCTCGGAGAGCGCCAGCCAATGGCCGCGCACCACCACATGCATCACGCCGGCCAGCGCCAGCAGCACACCCGCCACCTGGCGCGGCACCAGCCGGTCGCCCAGAAAGGCTGCTGCGCCCACGGCAATCAGCACCGGCGAGGCGGTGTAGATCAGGGCGATGTTCATGGCGGCCGTGGTTTGCGCGCCCAGGTAGACCCAGGCGCCACAGATCAGCATGCCCAAGGCCCCCAGCACCAGGTACTGCCCGGCCGCGGCCTGCAGATGCCGCCGCTGCTGCCACAACTCGTCGCGCGCCAGCAGGGCCAGCACCAAGCCGGCTAGCCCCCAGCGTACCAGCGCCAGCTGGTGCGGCGCCACCACCCCGGGCGCCAGCCGGGCCACGATGTAGTTCACCGCCCACAGGCCCGGCATGACCCAGAGCAGGGCCAGGGCCTGGCGTTGGCGCAGCTCAGGCGTCGACAAAGCGCTCGTCCCGGGCCAGTGCCATCACGTCGCGCGGGTCCTGCGCCTTGAGCCGGTGGTCGCTCCAGACCTGGCGCCAGCGCCGTGCGCCGGGCAGGCCATGGCGCAGGCCCAACATGTGGCGGGCAATCGGGTACCAGGGCGTGCCATGCTCGGCGGCTTGGCGCAGCATGTAGGCCACCATGTCGGCCTCCACCTGCTCGCGCGTGCGCTCCACGGACGGCTCGCCATAAAACTGGGCATCCCATTGGCTCAGCCACCAGGGGTTGTGGTAGGCCTCGCGTCCGACCATCACGCCATCCAACTGCTGCAACTGCGCCAGCACCTGCTCGCTACGGGTCAGGCCACCGTTGATCACGATGGTGCAGTCGGGGAAATCAAGTTTGAGCTGGTGCACCAGGCTGTAGCGCAGTGGCGGCACTTCGCGGTTTTCTTTCGGGCTCAAGCCCTGCAGCCAGGCATTGCGCGCATGCACGATGAACGTTCGGCAACCGGCGTGTTGCAACGCGCCCACAAAATCACGCACAAAGTCGTAGCGCTCAGTGCGGTCGATGCCGATGCGGTGCTTGACTGTCACCGGGATGCCCACCACGTCCAGCATGGCCTTGACGCAATCCGCCACCAAGGCCGGTTCGGCCATCAGGCAGGCGCCAAACGCACCGCGCTGCACACGCTCGCTGGGGCAGCCGCAGTTGAGGTTGATCTCGTCATAACCCCACTGCTCACCCAGCCGCGCGCACTGCGCCAAATCGGCCGGCTCGCTGCCGCCCAGCTGCAAGGCCAGCGGGTGTTCCTCGGGGCTGTAACGCAGGTGGCGCGGCACATCGCCATGCAGCAGCGCGCCGGTGGTCACCATCTCGGTGTACAGCAGGGCCCGCCGGGTCAGCAGGCGGTGAAAGTAGCGGCAATGCCGGTCGGTCCAGTCCATCATGGGGGCGACGGACAGGCGCCAGGGGGATGAGATGAATGAAGTGGCTTGGTTAATTTTTTTTCCTTGGTCGGCGAAGCCGTCGCTTCTGCAATGAGTCCACCAGCAGGTGCGGACAAAGTGCATCTAGGCCGATGCCTGGCTCTTGGGTGCCTGGGCGGCCAGAGCTGCGGCAGCGCGCGTCTGCCAGCCCTTGCCGCTGGCGCGCCAGGCAGCCAGCACCTCGGGGTCCACGCGCAAGGTGACCGGCTCTTTATGCTGGGTGGCTTTGGGACGGCCACGGCGGACGAGCTTGTCGTCGCGGTACAGGTCGGCACGTTCAAAAAACTCGTTCGTCAACTCCGGTGCGTCGTCCGGATCAGCCCAAGTGATGGGTGTAACGCGTTTGCTCACGCTCATTGGCTTTCCTCATGCTGATGATGCGGCGCACCTCGCCGCGCGGCGTCCACAAAACGACCACCATCCGCTCATCAAGGCGACCGATCGTGAAGAAACGTGGCTCGCCATAGCCGGTGCGCAGATCTTGGGCGGTGAATTGCTCACCCGAAAACACCTGGCCGGCTCGGGAAAAGTCGAGGCCGCGCTCGGCCAGGGTTTTCTGCCGTTTATCGCTGTCGAACTCA
>JBEGOC010000048.1:0-6153 GCA_041182225.1 Pseudomonadota bacterium
AAATACACGCCCTTGATGCGCGAGCGGAACGCAAAATAGCCAAACACCAACGCCACCAGTCCCGGCACCAGCACCACCAGCAACAGGGTGGCCACCAAGCTGTCGCTCAGGGCCCAGTGCCAGGGCAGCGCCTTCCAGTCCAGAAACACCATGAAGTCCGGCAACTCGCTCTTGTAGTTGCCATCGCGGCCGATCTGGCGCATCAGGTACATGCCCATCACATAGCCACCCAGCGCAAAGAACAGGCCGTGACCCAGACTCAGGATGCCGGTATAGCCCCAGATCAGGTCCATCGCCAGCGCGCAAATGGCGTAGCACATGATCTTGCCCACCAGGGCCACCGCGTAGTCACTCAGATGGAACAGGCTGCCTTTGGGCACCAGCAGGTTCAACACCGGTGCCACGGCACACACCAGCAGCAGAGCCACGATAAAGGCTTGCCAGCCGGTCCGGCCCAGCAGCGGCGCCGGGCGCGGCAAGGCGATCGGCAGGGCGGCAGGGGCAACCGGTGTCATGCTTCAGCGCTCCGGCCCTTGATGGCGAAAATCCCCTGCGGCCGCTTCTGGATGAAGATGATGACGAACACCAGCACCGCGATCTTGGCCAGCACCGCGCCGGCCCAGCCTTCAAGGAGCTTGTTCAGCACGCCCAGGCCCAGTGCCGCATAGACGGTACCGGCCAGCTGACCGACGCCCCCCAGCACCACCACCATGAAGGAGTCGACGATGTAGCCCTGGCCCAGATCCGGTCCGACATTGCCGACCTGGCTCAGCGCGCAGCCCGCCAAGCCGGCGATGCCCGAACCCAGTGCAAAAGCATAGGTGTCGATGCGGGCGGTGTTGACCCCCATGCAGGCGGCAATCGGCCGGTTCTGCGTGACACCGCGCACAAACAAGCCCAAGCGCGTGCGCCCGATCAATGCGGCCACGCCCAGCAACACGAAAGCGGCAAAAGCCACGATCACCAGCCGGTTGTAGGGCAGCGACAGGTTGCCCAGCACCTGCACGCCGCCACTCATCCAGGACGGGTTTTCCACCCCGACGTTTTGAGCGCCAAAGACCGTGCGCACCAGTTGCATCAGCATCAGGCTGATGCCCCAGGTGGCCAGCAGGGTCTCCAGCGGCCGACCGTAAAGGAAACGGATGACACCGCGCTCCAACGCCGCCCCCATCAGCGCCGACGCCAAGAAAGCCACCGGCACTGCCGCCAGCAGGTACCAGTCGAACGCGCCGGGCACATATTTCTGGAACAGGCCCTGCACCACATAGGTGGCGTAAGCGCCGATCATCATCAGCTCGCCGTGCGCCATGTTGATGACGCCCATCAGGCCATAGGTGATGGCCAGGCCCAGCGCCACCAGCAACAGGATGGAGCCCAGGCTGATGCCACTGAACAGGGCGCCCAGCCGGTCACCCCAGGCCAGCGCGGCCTCCACCTCGCGCAGGCTGCTGCGCAGGGCGGCTTTCACATCGGGTTCCGTTTCTGTCTGCAGGCGCTCGATCAACACCGTCTTGGTGTTGGCCTGCCGGCTCGCCGCCAGCAAGCCAGCGGCTTCGAGCCGGCGGGTCTTGTCCGGACTGTTCAACCACACGGCGGCGCGCACCAGGCCGAGTTGGGCCTTGATCTGGGCGTCTGGCTCGGCGGCATAGGCCTTTTCGATCAACGGCAGCTTGCTGCCGTCGGCGTCGCTTTGCATCTGC
Source organism: Pseudomonadota bacterium (assembly GCA_041182225.1). GTDB lineage: Bacteria > Pseudomonadota > Gammaproteobacteria > Burkholderiales > Burkholderiaceae_C > Rhodoferax. Next base: position 1,701 of record JBEGOC010000048.1, read on the forward strand.
TTGATGGCGGCGCGGCGCACTTTCGGGTCGGGAGAAAATAATTTGAGTGCAGCCAAGGCTGAATCAAGCTCGCCCCGCAGGCGGTTGTTCAGCATCAGCTCATCCAGGCCGTCCGGCAGCGCGACGGCCGCCCCGGTGATCGGGTCGAACCCCTTGCCGTCACGCACGACGAACACCTGTTCACCCGTTACCCGGACGGCTTCATCGGCGATGGCCTGCAAAAAGGCTGCGGTCTTGTCGTCAGCGCCCGCCACGGCCCGGTTCAGCGCCTCGACGCGCGCGTCCGACTCGCCAAAAGCAATGCCTTTCACCTCCGCGGCCGTGATGGCACGGGCCTGGGCAGCGACAACTAACAGAGCAACAGAGAGGAGGAGTCGGAGCAACATGAGCCGTCTGCGGATCGGGCCGGGGGACCCGGTGGGTAGGCCCCAAGTCACGCGACTTGGGGCGCCTCCCGGTCGTTCACACCGGGATGGGGAAGCGCTGCTTACTTTTTCGCGGGTTCGTCAGGCTTTTTGTCGTTGCCCTCGATGTACGGGCTCCACGGTTTGGCCTTGACCGGGCCGGGTGTCTTCCAAACCACGTTGAACTGGCCGTCGGCCTTGACTTCACCGATGAACACCGACTTGTGCAGGTGGTGGTTCTTCTCGTCCATCTTGCTCACGATGCCGCTGGGCGCCTTGAAGGTCTGGCCGGCCATGGCAGCAATTACCTTGTCAACATTGGTGGTCTTGGCTTTTTCCACCGCTTGCTTCCACATGTTGATGCCGATGTAGGTGGCTTCCATCGGGTCATTGGTCAGAGGCTTGTCCTTGTGACCGGCAATGCCCTTGGCCTTGGCATAGGCACCCCATTTTTTGATGAACTCGTCATTGGCCGGGTTCTTGATCGACTGGAAGTAATTCCAGGCCGCCAGGTGGCCCACCAGTGGCTTGGTGTCCACGCCGCGCAGCTCTTCTTCTCCGACCGAGAAAGCGACGACGGGCACGTCCTTGGCCTTGAGGCCGGCGTTGCCGAGTTCCTTGTAGAACGGCACATTGGAGTCGCCATTGATGGTGGAGACCACAGCGGTCTTGCCACCGGCGGCAAACTTCTTGACGTCAGCCACGATGGTCTGGTAGTCCGAGTGGCCAAAAGGGGTGTATTTCTCGTCGATGTCGGTGTCTTTCACGCCCTTGGACTTGAGGTAGGCGCGCAGGATCTTGTTGGTGGTGCGCGGGTACACATAGTCGGTCCCGAGCAGCACCCAGCGCTTGGCGCCGCCGCCGTCCTTGCTCATCAGGTAGTCCACCGCAGGAATCGCCTGCTGGTTGGGCGATGCGCCGGTGTAGAACACGTTCTTGGACAGTTCTTCACCCTCGTACTGCACCGGATAAAACAGCAGGCCGTTGAGTTCCTCCACCACCGGTAGCACCGACTTGCGCGACACCGAGGTCCAGCAGCCGAAGATCACATCAACCTTGTCCTGGGTCAGCAGTTGCTTGGTCTTTTCGGCAAACAGCGGCCAGTTGGAGGCCGGGTCCACCACCACGGCCTCCAGCTTTTTGCCGAGCAATCCGCCTTTGGCGTTGATCTCGTCAATGGCCATCAGCACAGTGTCTTTCAACACGGTTTCCGAGATGGCCATGGTGCCCGACAGGCTGTGCAGGATCCCGACCTTGATGGTGTCGGCAGCGATTGCCGGCAGGGCCGACAGGCCCGACAGCGCTACGGCAGCAGAAAGAGCCTTGAGGGTAAAACGACGTTGCATAGTGTGCTTCTCCAGGAGTTGAAAACCAGGTCGTCGGGTCCGGACTGGCACCGTGCCAGCCGTTTGATGCGACGATGGTTCAACTTTAGAGAGGCGCAGCCGATCAGGCTATACGCCGGGTGGCGTACGGGCGCAAACAAGACCAGTGTCTCGGCGGCCGGTCAGTCCGGCAAGTCGAGCGCGGTCGCCAGCGACAGGCCGGGCGGTGCCTGGTAATCCGCCACCACCCAGGCCCGCGCCGGGTCGGTGGCCGCCTGCTGCAGCAAGGCCAACACGAAGTTGATCGACGGCCGGTCCAGCGCGGCAAACGGCTCATCCAGCAGCGTCAGGGCGGCGCCGGCGGCAAAGGCGGCAGCCAGCCCCACTTTGCGGCGGGAGCCCGTGGACAGCATGTACAGGGGTTTTTGCCAATGGGGCGCCAGCCCCAGCCCTTCAACCAGCGCGGGCAGCCGCGCAGGGTCAAAGCCAGGGTAGCGTGCAGACAGCGCGTCCACCTGGGCTGCGGCCGTCACCTGCTCCAGATCGCTGGCCTGATGGTCCACCCGGAACACCTGGGCGCGGTAAGCCGCCGGTTGCTGGTCCAGGCTGCAACCCTTGAGCCACAGTGCCCCGCCATCACTGGGCAAGTCAGCGGCCAGCAGCCGCAACAACGTGGTCTTGCCGCTGCCATCGCCACCGCGCAGCAGGCTCAGGCCCGGCGGCAGCTCAAACGACAAGCCGTGGAACAGCCGGCGCTGCGGGTAGGCAAAGGCCAGATCTTGCGCGCGCAACACGGTGCTGGGCATGGTGGGCTCTGGCCTCAGTAATGCGGCGGCAGGTCATCACGCGGCTGCCGCACGGTGGCCTGGCCCGCCTCGGGCTGGCGCTCCCGCAGTGCGCGCAACTCGCGGATCAGCGCGTCGATCTGCTGCTGCTGGCGCACGATCACCTGATCCAGCTGGTCGAGCTGGTCTTCGGCGAAGGCGGCCTTGACCTCCAGGTTGGTCAGGCGCTGCTCATGGTCGGGGTGGGGTGGCATGGCGCTATGGGACCTGACGCCGACGCTCGCGCAGCATGAACAGATACAGCCCTTCGACCTTGTCACGCGCCCAGGGCGTTTTGCGCAGAAATTTGAGGCTGGAGCCCACACTGGGCTCGTGGCTAAAGCAGCGCACCGGGATGCGCTCGGCCAGACCGCTCCAGCCGTAGTGCGCCGCCAGCGCGGTGACGATCACCTCCAGCGTCAGACCGTGCAGCGGGTTTCTGGGCTGGTGCGCTGCAGGTCGAGGTGCGGGTCGTGCTGCGGTGTCGTCGGGGTCGGCCATGCCGCCATTCTGGCAGAGCGCCTCAGCCCTCGAACTGCGGGTGCAACTGGCGGATGCGGCCCATGGCCATGCCAGCGGCGGCGGTGCGGGTTTCCACCCCCAGCTTGACATAGACCCGCTCCAGGTGTTTTTTGACCGTCATCGGGCTGGCACCCAGAATCTCGCCGATGTCGCGGTTGGTCTTGCCCTTGACCACCCAGTACAGCACCTCGGCCTCGCGCGGGGTGAGCTTGAAGCTGAGCGACATGGCCTCGATCACGCTCTCGTCCGACACCTCGCGCATGATGATCAGCCAGTCGCCGCCACCCTCCGCGTCGCCGATTTGCTGGTGCAACCGAAAACTCAGGCGCTTCGGGCCCTGCTCGATGCTCAGGCGCGGCGGCTCCACCTGGGCCAGCGCGTCAGTGGCGTGCTGCTGCAGCCAGTCCAGCACGGATTCGGGGGTGCGCGGCGCCTCGGTGCCGCAATAGCGCAGCAGCAGTTCGCGCGCCAAAGAGGTTTGCCACATCAGGCGGCCATCACTCAGGCGTACGGTGATGCTGGCGTAGCCAAAGGCGTCCAGTGCGTTGCGGGCTTGGCGCTTTTCGCGCGCGCCCTGCAAATGCACCGCCATGCGGGCCAGCACCTCCTTGGGCCGGATCGGCTTGGTGACATAGTCCACGCCGCCAGCCTCCAGCGCGGCCACCAGGTGCTCGGTCTCGGTCAGACCGGTCATGAAGATGATCGGAATGTGCGCGGTGCGCGGCGCAGCCTTGAGCCGGCGCGCCACCTCAAAGCCATCGATGCCCGGCATCATGGCGTCCAGCAGCACGATGTCGGGCAGCACTTGCTCGGTCCGCTGCAACGCCGATTCGCCACCGGTGGCCACCAGCACGGTATAGCCCGACTCGTCCAGCGCGTCGTGCAGTACCGCCAGGTTGTCGGGCACGTCGTCCACGATCAGCACCACATCGCTTTGGGCACGGTCCAGTGGGTCGTCAAGCTTGGCGGGGCTCATGACAGTGCGTCTCCGTGCCAGGGGCCGGGTCAGGTTGCTGCAGCAAAGGCCCGAGCTGCTGCACCATGGTCTCAAACTGGAATTGGCGCGCCAACTCGCGCATGCGCGCCACAAAGGCCTGGCAATCGGGTTGCTGTTGCTCGATCTGGGCCAGCGTGTTCAGGATGCCGCGGTAATAACCCAGGTCGGCGGCCTCCAACAGGGCTTGCAGCACCGGCGCCGCCGGCAGGGGCTCGGCCGGGGGCGCCGCGGGCGCCACAGGCTCGGAGGTTGGCGCCGCCGCCAGCCAGTCGAGCCCCAGCCTGCGTTCGAGCCAGTCCAGCAGCTCGCTGTGGCGCCAGGGCTTGAGGATGAAGTCATCGGCCGGCACACCCAGGTCATTGTCCAGGCCCTGGTCAAAGG
>JBEGOC010000049.1:0-11630 GCA_041182225.1 Pseudomonadota bacterium
CGGCCAGCTGCTGCCGTTGCAGGGCAATCAAGCGTTGGGCCTCGCCGTTGCCGAGCCACTGGGTGGCGATCTCCGGCATCAGCGGTGCCACCATCCAGCAATCGGCCCGGATGCTGGCGGCCACCTTGTCCAGCCAGGCCGGCGAGGCCTCCAGAAAGCCGACACGCAAGCCCGGCGCCAGCACCTTGCTCAGGCTGGCCATCAAGAAGCTTTGCTCCGGCACCAAGGTGGAGACCGCCGGTGGCGGGTCGCGCAGGACGGCGGCATGCACCACGTCTTCCAGCAAGAACAGGCCGCGGCGCCGGACCACCGCAGCGATGGCTTCGCGGCGAACGCGGCCCATGGTGCTGGTGGTCGGGTTGTGCAGCGTTGGCGAGCAAAACAGCAGCTTGCCCTGAAAGGTCTGGGCGGCACGGTCCAGGGCATCCGGCAGCAAGCCTTCATCGTCCATGGCCACGCCAATCACCTGCAGCCGCAGCGAGCGCGCCAGGGTCAGCAAGCCCGGGTAGGTGAGCGATTCGGTCAGCAGCGTGTCGCCGGGCCGGGCAATGGTTCGCAGCACGCCGGCCAAGGCATGTTGGGCGCCGTGCGTCACCATCACACGGTGCCAGTCTCCACCGGTGCCAAAGCGGCGCAGCCAGTCGGCGCCGATCCGGCGGTGCCGTGCCATGCCGGCTTCAGGCTGGTAGCGCAGCAGCTCGGCCAGGCGCTGCGGGTCCAGCCGCAACTGTTCAAACACCCCCAGCAGCGCCTGCGGCTCGTCGGTCGGGATCGCAACGTTGTAGGCCAGGTCAATCGGGGCTTGCTCAGCATCGGGGCCGGCTGCGAGGACCTCGGCATCGAGATGGCGCACATAGGTGCCGTCACCAACGCGCGCGGTGGCCAGGCCCCGCCGCTCCAGACTGGCGTAGGCCCGGCTCACGGTGCCGGTGGTCACGCCCAGCCGTTTGGCCAGCACCCGGTGTGGCGGCAATTTGTCGCCAGCGGCCAGCTGACCGGTCAGAATGGTCTGCGACAGCTCGGAGGCGATGGCGTGGTATTTGGGTGTCGTCACAGCGGGGGCTGCGGGCGGGGGCAGGGCGGCGCAGCTCGCGTTCAGTAGTGCGGCGGTGTGATCACCCACAGCACCCGGGTCGGGATATCGGCCGGGTTGGCACAGCGGTGCACCTCTGCGCTCTTGAACGAAAAACTGTCACCTTCCTCCAGCCGGAAGTGCCGGTCCGACACCCACAGGTCCAGCGTGCCGGCCAGGACCACACCGGCCTCGGCGCCGTCGTGGCTGTAGTTTTCGCTGTCGGCGCCGGGCTCGATCGTGCTGATCAGCAGCTCCAGCGGGCCGCTCAGGTTGGGGGACAGCAGTTCTTCGGTGATGCCCAGGCCGGTGAACGACAGGCGCCGCCGGTGCTGGGCCCGGACCACAATGTCGCGCTCATGGGCTGCACCTTGCGGTCCATCCTGGAAAAACCAGTTCATGTGCACACCCAGCGCATCGCTGATTTTTTTCAGCACGCCGATCGGCAAGCGCGACTGGTTTCGCTCCAGCTGGCTCAGATAACCCACCGAGATGCCGGCACGCTGCGCCACGTCCTTCAGCGTCAGGTTTTTGATCTGCCGCAGCTCACGCAGCTGCTCGCCAATGGCGGCCTCTGGATCGAGCTTGTCCGGGCTGGGCTCAACCGCCGACTCATCGGGCAGCGGCAGGCTCAGCGCTTGGATGGCCATGTCAGCGCGCCAGGGTCGGCTCGGTTGCGGTGACAGTGCCCTTGATGCGCGCGCTGCCCGGGTCGTAAAACGGTGCCAGCGACGCCGTGGCAGCCACCTTGACGCCCGCCACTTCAATCTCGTAGCTGCCGGCCATGACAAAGTCCTTGTCGGCCAGACCCGCCGTGTTCTCCACATAGCCCATGCCCAGCGATTGCCCCAAAGCGTGGCCGAACATGCCCGAGGAGATGCGGCCGACGATCACGCCATTGCGCCAGATCGGTTCATTATGGTATAGCAGGGGCGCCGGGTCGCTCAGTGCAAACTGCACCAGCCGCCGGTTCACACCCTGCTGGCGTTGCCGGAGCAGCGCATCGCGGCCGATGAAGCCGCCCGGTTTGTCCCAGGCCACGGCGAAGCCCAGGCCCGATTGGACCGGCGTGTCTTCGTCGCTGATGTCGTGGCCCCAGTGCCGGTAGCCTTTTTCCATGCGCAGCGAGTTCAGCGCATGGTAGCCGGCCAGCCGCAAGCCAAAGGGTTCACCGGCGGCCATCAACGCGTCGAACACGGCTGGCGCACAATCGGTCGGGATGTAGAGTTCCCAGCCCAGTTCGCCGACATAGGTGATGCGGCTGGCGCGAACCCGGGCATAGGCCAGGTCGATGGTCTGCGACGTGCCAAATGGGAAAGCGCCGTTCGACAGGTCGGCATCGGTCAGGGTGGCGAGCAGTTCGCGCGAGCGCGGCCCCATCAGCCCCAGCACGGCCATGCCGGCGCTGACATCGGTGGCGACGGCCCGTGCGTCGGAGGGGATCTGGCGCTGCAGCCAGGTGAAGTCACGCACCTGGGTGGCGGCTGCTGTCACCACCAAAAAGCGGTCTGGCGCCTCCCGCGTCACGGTCAGGTCGGCCTCGATGCCGCCGCGGGTATTGAGCCACTGGGTGTAGACGATCTTGCCCACCGGCACCGCCACGTCATTGGCGCAGATCTGGTTGAGCACACGCTCGGCGTCGGGCCCCTGCACCACAAACTTGGCGAATGAGGATTGATCGAACAGGCCAACCGTCTGGCGCACTGCCATGTGCTCCTGGGCCGAATAGTCAAACCAATTCTGGCGCCCGTAGCTGTAGGCGTACTCGGCCTTGACCCCTTTGGGTGCAAACCAGTTTGGCCGCTCCCAGCCCGCCACCTCGCCAAAGCAGGCACCGTGCGCCAGCAGCCGGTCGTGCAGGATGGAACGCCGCACGCCGCGCGCGGTCTCCGGTTGCCGGAAGGGCCAGTGCATCGCGTAGAGCAGGCCCAGCGTCTCCACCGTGCGGTCTTTCAGGTAGCGCCGGTTGCGTTGAAAGGGCATGCAGCGGCGGATGTCCACATCCCAAAGGTCCATCGGCGGGTGGCCGTCGATGACCCAGTCGGCCAGCACCTTGCCAGCGCCACCCGCCGACTGGATGCCGATGGAGTTGAAGCCAGCGGCCACAAACAGGTTGCGCACTTCGGGCGTCTCACCCAGCAGGTAGCGGTCGTCGGGCGTGAAGCTCTCGGGCCCATTGAAAAACAGGTTGATGCCGGTTTTGGCCAGGGCCGGGGTCCGGTGCATGGCGGCGCTCAGCAAGGGTTCGATGTGTTCCAGGTCGTCGGGCAGCTGGTCAAAACTGAAGCTCTCAGGGATGCCTTTCATGCCCCAGGGCTTGGCTACAGGTTCAAACCAGCCCACCAGCAGCTTGCCCGCGTCTTCCTTGAAATAGGCGCAGCCATCCGGGTCGCGCAGCACCGGCAGGCTGGACGACAGCCCCTCCATGGGCTCGGTCACGATGTAGAAATGCTCAGCTGCGTGCAGTGGCACCGTGCTGCCGGCTTTGGCGCCGAGCTCATGGGCCCACATGCCGGCGCAGTTGATCACCGTGTCAGCGCGCAACACGCCTTGCGCGGTGCGCACGCCGACGGCGCGGCCGTTTTCCACTAGGATCTCCTCGACCTTGGTGTTTTCGAAAATGCGGGCGCCGCGGCTTTTGGCACCCTTGGCCAGGGCCTGGGTGGTGTCAATCGGGTTGGTGCGGCCGTCCTTGGGCAGGAACACGCCGCCGACCAGGTCGCCGGTGTGCACGCCGGGCCAGAGCTCACCGATTTCCCCCGCTGTGAGGGTTTGCACTTCCAGGCCGAAGCACTTGGCCATCGACGCGCCGCGCAGCAACTCTTCCAGCCGGGCCGCATGGGTGGCCACGGCCACCGAGCCGGTCTGGCGAAAGCCGGTGGCCTGCCCGGTTTCCTGTTCCAGCGAGGCGTAGAGCGAGGTGGTGTACTGCGCCAGTCGCGTCAGGTTGTAGGTGGCACGCAATTGCCCGACCAGGCCCGCCGCATGCCAGGTGGTGCCGCAGGTGAGCTGCTTGCGCTCCAGCAGCACCACGTCGGTGCAGCCCCGCAGGGTCAGGTGGTAGGCGATGCTGCAGCCCACGATGCCGCCACCGACAATGACCACTTGTGCCCGATTTGGCAGGTCCATGGAATCACCTCTTAGTGAAAAAACTCCGACAAATTATACTGCCGTGAAATATCAAGCCAAAATTTCACGAAGCTCTCTATAATTTAGCGAAAAACCCGCCCACTGGGCGCGGCGCCGGCGAAAAGTTTTGCCGGCCATCGGTTCCACGGAGACGGATATGACAGAGTATGCAAAAGTCGTCGTCATCGGCGGCGGTGTGGTTGGCTGCAGTTGTTTGTACCATTTGGCGCAAATGGGCGTGTCTGACGCCCTGTTGCTGGAGCGCGACGAGCTCACGTCCGGCTCGACCTGGCACGCGGCCGGCAACCTGCCCACCTTCTCCACCAGCTGGAGCATCCTGAAGCTGCAGAAGTATTCGGCATCGCTGTACCGCCGGTTGGCCGCTTCGGCGGACAACCCGATCAACTACCACCTGACGGGCTCGGTGCGGCTGGCGCATACCCGCAACCGGATGGATGAGTTCCACCATGTGCAGAGCATGGCCAAGGCGAACGGCCTGGATTACGACATCCTGTCGCTGGGCGACCTGAAGCAGCGCTACCCCTTCATCGAGACCCACGATCTGCTGGGCGCGCTGTGGGACCCGCTCGACGGCGACATCGACCCCTCACAGTTGACCCAGGCGCTGGCCCGCGCGGCGCGGGAACTCGGCGCCCGCGTGCGCCGGCACACCCGGGTCACGGCCCTGACGCAAAAACCCAATGGCGAGTGGCTGGTCACCACCGACAAGGGTGAGGTGGTGGCGGAAGTGGTGGTCAATGCCGCCGGTTATCGTGCCGGCGAGATCATGGCGATGGTGGGGCGACACCTGCCGATTGCCGTGATGTCCCACCAGTACCTGGTGACCGAGGACGTTCCGGAACTCAAAGAGCGCAGCCAGCACCTGCCGCTGCTGCGTGACCCCGACACCTCCTACTACCTGCGCCAGGAACGTGATGGCTTCATCCTCGGGCCGTACGAGTGGAAAGCCACGCCGATGTGGCTCGATGGCATGCCCGATGACTTCGCCAACCAGCTGTGGAACGACGATTTTGGCCGGCTGGAGAGCTACATCGAAGACGCGATGGCGCGGGTGCCGGCCCTGGCGCGTGCCGGCATCAAGCGCGGCGTCAATGGCCCCATTCCTTATTCGCCCGATGGCAACCCGTACATCGGCCCCGAGCCCGGGCTGCGCAACTTCTTCCATTGCAACACCTTCAGCTTCGGCATCACCCAGGGCGGCGGCGCCGGCAAGGCGCTGGCCGAATGGGTCATCCATGGCCAGACCGAGTGGGACCTGTGGTCGCTGGACCGGCGCCGCTATACCGACTACGCCACCACCGGCTACACGGTGGCCAAGGCCATCGAGGTCTACCAAAACGAGTACGCGTCCTCCTTCCCGTATGAAGAGCGGCCGGCCGGCCGGCCGCTGCGCACCTCGCCCGTGTATGACACCCTCAAAGCCAAGGGCGCCCGCTTTGGCGCCCGTGGCGGCTGGGAGCGCGCGGTGTACTTTGACCTGGACGGGTCGGTACCGGCCGAAAACCTGTCGTTCCGGCGCGAGAGCGTCTGGCATGCGGCGGTAGCCCAAGAGGTGGCGGCGGTGCGTGAGCGGGTGGGGGTGCTGGATTTACCGGGCTTTACCAAGTTCGAACTCAAAGGCGAAGGCGCAGCCCAACACCTGGATCACTTGTCCTGCTCCAAGCTGCCAGGGCTGGGCCGGGTGTCGCTGGCCTATGCACTGACGCCCACCGGCAAGCTGCTCAGCGAGTTCACCATCACCCGGCTGGGGCCGGACCACTTCTACATCATCAGCGCGGCGATTGCGGCCACGCACGACATGGACTTGCTCACCCAAGACCTGCCGCCGGGCAGCCCGATTACCGTGCGCGACCTCTCGGCGGAGCTGGGTTCACTCATCATCGCCGGCCCGCGCGCCCGCGAGGTGCTGGCGCAGGTGACCGGGGCCGACCTGTCCAACGCCGGCTTTCCGTGGCTGACGGCGCGGCACATCGACACCGTGACCGGGCCGATGCTGGCGATGCGGGTCAACTATGTGGGCGAGCTGGGCTGGGAGCTGCATGCGCCAGTGGCGCAGATGCCGGCCTTGTACGCCGCAGTCTGGGCGGCCGGGCAGGCTTTTGACATCCGTGACTTCGGCATGTACGCCATGGACAGCCTGCGTGTTGACAAATGCTACCGCGGCTGGAAGAGCGACCTGGAGAGCGGTTACTCGCCACTGGACGCGTCCCTGGACCGTTTCATTGACCTGAAAAAACCCGCCTTTGTCGGGCGCGAGGCTTTATTGGCCGAACACAGCCGGGGCGCCGCCCAGCGCTTTGTGCCGCTGGTGTTTGACGAGCCCGGCGACGCCGAGGCCCCCTACTGTGCCCAGGTGTTTCACGGTGCCGATAACGTGGGCCTGACCACCTCGGGCGTCTGGAGCCACACGCTCAAGCAAAGCGTGGCCCTGGCCTATGTGCGCGCTGATCTGGCGCAGCCAGGGACCCGGCTGGAGGTGAATGTGTTGGGGCAGCTCCGTGCTGCCACTGTTCAGGCCGAGCCTTTGTACGATCCGACGAACGCCCGCCTGCGTGCCTAGGCCCGGCTTTTGAGTGAGTTTTATAAATCTTCTAACGAGGGGAATCAGATGAGCGCAACCGAAGAGACCGTGGTTCGTCGTGGCGGGGCCAGGGAAGCCCGGCGAGCAGCGCGTGCAGCGCCCTTGCCGGACAGCCTGAAGCCGGTACGGCCGGGCATGATGGGTGGCAGCTACAAGCCGCTCAAGGACGCGGACGTGCTGAAGATTCACAACGCCGCGCTGGATGCGTTGGAAACCATCGGCTTTGCCGATGCACCGCAAAGTGGCATTGACGCCATGACCAAAGTCGGCGCCAAGCTGACCGGTTCCGGCCGCCTGCTGTTCCCGCGCGCCCTGGTGGAAGACACGATTGCCAATGCCGGGCGCCATTTTGTGTTGCACGGGCAGGACCCGAAGCACGACATGGAGCCCTGGGGTTCCAAGGTCTATTTCGGCACCGCCGGGGCAGCAGTCAGCATGGTGGACGCTCACACCGGCGAGTACCGAGATTCGACCACCCAGGACCTGTACAACATTGCCCGGGTGGTGGACACGCTGGAGCACATCCATTTCTTCCAGCGCTCGGTGGTCTGTCGCGACCTGGCGCTGCCCGAAGAGATGGACTTCAACACCACCTATGCCTGCGTCTCGGGTACCACCAAGCATGTGGGTGCGAGCTGGGTGGCCCCTGAGCATGTCGAGCAAAGCCTGAAGATGCTGCACATGATCGCCGGCGGCGAAGACAAATGGCGGGCCCGGCCCTTTGTCAGCCAGTCGAACTGCTTTGTGGTGCCACCCATGAAATTTGCCTACGACGCCTGCAAGTGCCTGGAGGTGGCGGTGCATGGCGGCATGCCGGTGCTGCTGCTCTCCGCCGGCCAAGCCGGCGCCACGGCGCCCGCCTCCCTGGCGGCGGCCCTGGTGCAAGAAGTGGCCGAGTGCCTGGCGGGCCTGGTGTATGTGAACGCACTCAAGCCCAAGGCCCCGGCCATTTTTGGCACCTGGTGTTTTGTGTCGGACCTGCGCACCGGCGCCATGTCGGGCGGCAGCCCGGAGCAGGCCTTGCTGTCAGCGGCCAGCGCCCAGCTGTCGCGCTTTTACGACCTGACCGGCGGCACCGCTTCAGGCATGTGCGACGCCAAGCTGCCGGATGCCCAAGCCGGTTACGAAAAAGCCTACAACCATGCGCTGGTGGGCAACAGCGGCGCCAACCTGATTTACGAGTCGGCCGGCATGCTGGCCAGTCTGCTGGGTTTTTCGCTGGAAAGCCTGTTGATTGACAACGACATCATTGGCGCAGTACAGCGCACCATTCGCGGCATCGAGGTGGATGACGAGTCGATCTCGCTCGACACCATGCGCCAGGTCTGCCTGGAAGGCCCGGGCCATTACCTGGGTTCGGACCAAACCCTGAAGCTGATGCAGCGAGACTACCTGTACCCGCAGATCGGCGACCGCTCCAGCCCGAACCAGTGGGTGGAGCAGGGTCGGCCCTCGCTGCTGGACCGTGCGACCAAGAAACTCAATGGCATTCTGGCCACGCACTACCCGACGCACATTCCGGCAGCCATCGACGAGGCGATCCGGCAGCAGTTCCCGGTGCGTTTGCCGCTGGACGCGATGCGGCCGAAATCAGGGCTGCGCTGAGCGGGGCCACTCAAGGTGGCGGCGCCACCAGCACCGCTGGGTTGCGCGAGTGCCGGATCAGGTACAGGCCGCAGCCGATGATGATCAGTGCGCCCAGCAGCGTGTGGGCACCCGGCAGGGTGCGCCAGATCAGCCAATCCAGACCGGCGCCCCAGATCAGGGCGGTGTACTCCAGCGGGGCCACCACGGCGGCCTGGCCATGCCGGAAAGCCTGGGTGATGGTCAGCTGGCCCAAAAAGCCGGTCACCGCCAGCGCGGCGATCAACGGCCAATGTGCGGGTTGGATCGCGACCCAATTCGGCGCTGCCAGCAGGCCGGCGCCGACCCCGAGTTGCAGGGTCATCCAGAACACCAGACTGCTGCTGGTGTCGGTGCGGCTGAGGATGCGCCCGGCCACGGCCGAGACCGCGTAACACACCGCCGCACCCAGGACCGCCAGAGCGCCCATGGACAGCATGGCGTCAGCGCTGGGCTTCATGGCCACCAGCACCCCGATCAGCCCGCCGAGCAGGCAGAGCCAGTGGCGAGCCTGGACGGTTTCTTTCAGGAACGGAACCGCCAGCACGGTGATGATCAGGGGCGCGATGAACGAGATGGCGTAGGCGTCGGTCAAGGACAGTCTTTGCACCCCATAGGCAAACAGCGACAGCATGACGATGCCGATCACCCCCCGCATCAGGTGCAGCGGCCAGCGCACCCGCAGCAGCTGCGGGACTTCGCCTTGCCACCACACGTAGGCGCACACCAGCGGCATGGCTGACAGGCCGCGCAGCGCCGCAACCTGCATCGGTGGATAGCTGTCGGTCAAGGATTTCATGACCGCGTCCATCAAGGAAAACGAGCCGACGGCAGCCAGCATGGCGGCGATGCCCAGGCTGTTTTCTGAATACTTCATGCTACATATTCTATAGCTATAAACCATTGATAGATATGGGCTAGAGCTCTATTTCAAGACCCGTGTGATGGCCCTGTCTTGACCAGGTCTGACCGATCAGCTAACGGCCGTCGTCCGACTCAAACCACCTGTCTTCGCTGTAATACGGGCCGGGTTTCTCGCGCAGCTGCGCCTACTTGCAGACCTGGGGCTCTGCGCCGAGCGGCACCGACTGGCCGGCGCGAAACGCCCATTGGTGCGAGTTCGATGTCCACCGCTGTGGCCGGGTCCAGGCCGGCAGCGATCAGTTCGTGATCCTGGGGGGCACTACTCATGCCGGCGCTCTGGCGGGCTCCTGCAGCACGGTCGGGTCAAACGGCGGGCGGCTGAGCACGGCCCGCAGCATGGGTTCGAAATGGCTGAGCGGCCGGCTCGGGTAGGCCGGGTCGAAGGCGGCCTGGTCGTAGCGTTCGCAAAAACGCTGGCAGGACTCGAACCAGGGGTGGTCCCGGTAAGCCAGGTGGCCGTTCGGGTTCTTGTCGTAGTGGTGGGCGTAGTACTGCATCTGGAACAGGCCGTGCATCTCCACGATCCAGGTCACCTCGGCCCGCACAAAGGGGCGGATGATGGCCGCTGCGACCTGGGAGTGGTTCTCTGGCGCCAGCTCATCGCCCAGGTCGTGCAGCAGGGCGGCGACGATGGTGTCCAGGTCGGCGCCATCGTCCTCGGCGCGGCTGGCGGTTTGCAGTGAGTGCTCCAGCCGGCTCACCTGGTAGCCCTGCAGCGAGTCGCCGAGCCGGTTCAGGGCCTGCAGCAGGCGGTCGGGCAGGGCGCGGATGTAATCGCTCTCCAGGGTGTGCAGCAGCGCGTACTCCGCGCGGTTGCCATGCTTCATTTGCGTGAATTCAACGGTCTTCAAATGCGGGCTCCTCATAAGGCGCCGCCGGGGCGGCGTGGTCACCAAGCTGGCGCTGCAGCACCCGGTACAGGCTGCGCGGGCCGTCCCGGTCAATGTAGCAGCCTTGCAGCTGGCGGTGGCCCTCAGCCGGGTTGAAGGCCGTGCGGCCATGCAGCACGCGGTTGTTGTCAAACATCATGAGCTGTCCGGTGTCGAGCTTGAAGCGCAGCTCGAACGCCGGGCTTTCAAACAGCAGACCCAGGCGTTTGCGGGCCCGGTGGTAGCGCTGGGTGTCTTCATTCGACATCAGCGGCATATCGTCCAGCCGCGGGCTGTAATGCACGCCCGACACCGCGCCGGTGCCGTCGAGTTCGATCATCGGTTTGACGGCCACGTGGTGGGTGTTGGCATCCCGGTACTCAAAGCGCACCGGCACCTGGCACAGCAGCTCAAACCCCTGCGGGTCTTCCCGCCTCAGCTGGGCAATCACGGCCAGGCTGTCCACCAGCGTCGACAGACCGCCCGCGGTCTCGTTTTGCAGGCAGTGCAGCAGCTGGATGCCCGGCACCGGGGTGCGGTAGGGGTTGTCGGTGTGTGGCCCCAGTGCCACCGGCCGGTAGGCCAGGTCGTTCGAATCCGGGCGCGAATAGACCTCGAAGAACTGGCCGAAGTTGGTGGTGCGCACATAGCCAAAGCGCTTTGCGATGGCCAGTACCGAGTCGGCCCGCGTCGGCGTCTCGTGAATCAGCAAAAAACCCAGCCGGAGGAAATCGCTCAGGGCGCGCAACATGCCGCGGTCATCTTGCAGCTCAGCCCAGCGGTACACCGGTGGCATCGGCAGGTCGGCGCGCCAGGGTCGGGTCGGCGGGCAGCCCTCGGTCAATTCGGTGCCGGCCAGCAGCTCGGCCGGGTCAAACGTGCCGGCAAAGCCGTCGCTGAAACCCAGTTGCAGCCGGTCATCCTGCCAGCGGGCGCTGGTCAGCGTCAGGTTGTCGGGCAGCAGGTGCGGGTTGACCAGCCGCTGCCCGGTGGCCGGGTCGCGCTGGCTGGCTTCGGGACTGCGGCTGCGCAACCAAAGCGGGGGCAGTACGGTCTCGGTGCCTTCGCGCCGCAGCACCAGTTGCATCAAGGGCGGATGGTCGGAAATGCGGATGTCAAACACGGGGTTGTGCGCCTTTGTGGGGAAAGATGGGACGGGGTTCGAGTGTGGTTCATGCCTGCCGCACTGACAAACGAAGAAAACAGTGGCAGAAAATTAGTCATACTTATGTATCACTAATGGGTTCAACATGGCACGCCTTCCCCCGCTGAACTGGCTGCGCGCCTTCGAGGCCTCGGCCCGGGCGCTCAGCTTCACCAACGCCGCCCTGGAGCTGCATATGACGCAGTCGGCCGTCAGCCAGCAAATCAAAAGCCTGGAAAACGCCCTGGGCTGCTCGCTGTTTGTGCG
>JBEGOC010000050.1:0-10204 GCA_041182225.1 Pseudomonadota bacterium
GATCAGGCCGGTCCCGAGGTGCGCACGGGATGTCCCGGTGTGCTCACGGGGTGCGCAGACCGGCCCTTGTAGTCGGCGTGGCCGTCCCTATAATTCAGCTTGCTAGCACTCAGCAACCATGAGTGCTAACGGCCCGGAAGCCAGTGCCATGTGTCGTGCTCACGCACCCATGCGACCGGCTTCGGGGCTGCGTGTACCAGCGCCAGGCTCCTGGCGCGTGCCCACACCCACAAACCGATCCTTATCAGGAGTGTTCATGAAACTGCGTCCGTTGCACGATCGCGTGATCGTCAAGCGTCTCGAGAACGAAACCAAGACCGCCTCGGGCATCGTGATCCCCGACAACGCCGCCGAGAAGCCCGACCAGGGCGAGGTGCTGGCCGTCGGCCCGGGCAAGCGCAACGACAAGGGCGAGCTGATCGCCGTAGGCGTGGCCGTGGGCGACCGCGTGCTGTTCGGCAAGTACAGCGGCCAGACCGTCAAGGTCGACGGCGACGAGCTCCTCGTGATGCGCGAGGAAGACCTCTTCGCCGTCGTGCAGAAGTAAGCCTTTCCTTCCAACCCCTTACCTACTGATCTACGGAGATACAACACATGGCAGCGAAAGACGTCGTCTTCGGTTCCGACGCCCGCCACCGCATGGTGGAAGGCGTGAACATCCTGGCCAACGCGGTCAAGGTCACCCTCGGCCCCAAGGGCCGCAACGTGGTGCTCGAGCGCTCCTTCGGCGCACCCACCGTCACCAAGGACGGTGTGTCGGTGGCCAAGGAGATCGAGCTCAAGGACAAGCTCCAGAACATGGGCGCGCAGATGGTCAAGGAAGTCGCTTCCAAAACCTCTGACAACGCTGGCGACGGCACCACCACCGCCACCGTGCTGGCGCAGGCCATCGTGCGCGAAGGCATGAAGTACGTGGCCGCCGGCATGAACCCGATGGACCTCAAGCGCGGTATCGACAAGGCCGTGCACGCCCTGGTCGAGCAGCTGAAGAAGGCCTCCAAGCCCACCACCACCTCCAAGGAAATCGCCCAGGTCGGCTCGATTTCCGCCAACAGCGACGAAGCCATTGGCAAGATCATCGCTGATGCGATGGACAAGGTTGGCAAAGAAGGCGTGATCACCGTCGAAGACGGCAAATCGCTGGAGAGCGAACTCGACGTCGTTGAAGGCATGCAGTTTGACCGCGGCTACCTGTCGCCCTATTTCATCAACAACCCGGAAAAGCAGGCTGCCCTGCTCGACAACCCGTTTGTGCTCTTGTACGACAAGAAAATCAGCAACATCCGTGACCTGCTGCCCACGCTGGAGCAGGTGGCCAAGTCCGGCCGTCCGCTGCTGATCATCTCGGAAGACGTCGAAGGCGAGGCCCTGGCCACGCTGGTGGTCAACACCATTCGCGGCATCCTGAAGGTCGTGGCTGTCAAGGCCCCGGGCTTCGGCGATCGTCGCAAAGCCATGCTGGAAGACATCGCCATCCTGACCGGTGGCAAGGTCATCGCCGAGGAAGTGGGCCTGACGCTTGAAAAAGTGACCCTGGCTGACCTCGGTTCCGCCAAGCGCGTCGAAGTGGGCAAGGAAAACACCATCATCATCGATGGCGCCGGTGCCGCAGCCGACATCGAAGCCCGCGTCAAGCAAGTGCGCGTGCAGATCGAAGAAGCCACCAGCGACTACGACCGTGAAAAACTGCAAGAGCGCGTGGCCAAGCTGGCCGGCGGTGTTGCCGTGATCAAGGTCGGTGCTGCCACCGAAGTCGAAATGAAGGAAAAGAAAGCCCGTGTCGAAGACGCCCTGCACGCCACCCGCGCTGCTGTGGAAGAAGGCATCGTGGCTGGCGGCGGCGTGGCACTGCTGCGCGCCAAGCAGGCTGCTGGTGTGGTCAAGGGCGACAACGCCGACCAGGACGCCGGCATCAAGCTGGTGATGCGCGCCATTGAGGCCCCCCTGCGCGAGATCGTGTACAACGCCGGCGGCGAAGCCTCGGTGGTGGTCAACGCGGTGCTGGCGGGCAAGGGCAACTACGGCTTCAACGCCGCCAACGACACCTACGGCGACATGATCGAAATGGGTATCCTGGACCCCACCAAAGTGACCCGCACCGCACTGCAAAACGCAGCCTCGGTCTCGTCCCTGATGCTGACCACCGAGTGCATGGTGGCTGAGGCACCAAAGGAAGAAGCAGCCGGCGGCGGCGGCATGCCTGGCGGCATGGGCGGCGGCATGGGCGGCATGGGTGGCATGGGCGACATGGGCATGTAATCTGCCCCACCCCAAAAAAGCTCCGCAGGCGTCAAGTCTGCGGGGCTTTTTTTATGGTTCTGCCTGGCCGGGCGGGCTCCGCAGCGGAGGCTGGGCTGCTATTTGGCGATGCCCAGAAACACGGCCAGGCTGCGCTCGACTTCCAGCATCGCGGCGGCACTGGCCGCACCAAAGACAGGACCGAGTCGTTCGCGTTTGACGGTCATGGCCTTGTCCACCATCACCTGCGATAGCTTTTTGAGGCCGTTGCCCTCGTCGGGTGCAACACTGATCCGAATCAGGGGGGCCTCGATCAAAAGACTCGACACCAGCAACACCGTCACCGTGCCATGGGCTAGAAACAGGTCGGATTGAATCACCAAGGCGGGCCTCGGCTTGCCAAACTCCCCCGGCATCGCCACGGTCACGAAGTCACCTCTGTTCATGCAGTCCAGCCCGCAACGTCGGCCAAGGCCGCGTCCATGTCCTGCATGAGGTCTGCATCGGCGCGGTCAGCTTCAAATGCCAGCCCGGCCTGACGTTGGCACTCTGCCGAAAAATGCGGCAAGCGGGTATCTGGCACCCAAATTTGAACTGGCCGTAAGCCAGCCGCCCGCAAAGCCTTGCGCCGCTTGGCGGCGCGCTCGTTGATCGTGGCCACCATGACAGCGCCCTTGAAGTTGTGACATGTCACTTTAGCAGTAAAAATCGTGACATGCAACGTCTTACTTCATGGCCTTGATGCCCTCCTCCGCCTAGTCAGGCTGCCCCTGCTAGATGGTGCTCACGATAGCGTCGTGTGCATGGTCAGTCACAACGGGCAAATCACGGGGCATGCAAGCGGCGCAGCAGGCCGGCGGTAGAGCCATCCAAGCCAACAGCATCGCCCGATGCCAAACGCGCCTCAATATCACGCGCCAGCACCTTGCCCAGTTCCACCCCCCACTGGTCAAAGCTGTTGATGCCCCACAGGCTGCCGCTGACAAACACCCGGTGTTCTTGCAGTGCAATCAGCGCGCCCAGGCTGGCCGGGGTCAGGTCGTCCAGCAGCAAGAAAGTACTGGGCCGGTTGCCAGTGAAGTGTTTGTGGCCGCCCGCATCGACCTTGCCCAGCATCAGCGCCTGTGCCTGCGCCACCGCATTGGCCAGCAGCAGTGGCTGGTGGCCGGGCAGCGCATGCCGGGCCCGCTTGACCGCGATAAACTCCACCGGCACCACGTCGGTGCCCTGGTGCAGCATCTGAAAATAGGCGTGTTGGCCGTTGGTGCCCGGCTCGCCCCACAACACCGGCGCGGTGGCAAAGGGCAGCGCCTGGCCGTCGGCATCGACCCGCTTGCCGTTGCTTTCCATCTCCAGCTGCTGCAAATAGGCTGGCAGCCGGCGCAGGGCGCTGTGGTACGGGGCGATGCTGCGGCTGCTGAAACCCAGAAAATTGCGGTACCAGACATCGATCAGCGCCAGCCGCACCGGCAGGTTATGCGCCAGTTCTGCCTCGCGAAAATGTCGGTCCATGGCGTGTGCGCCAGCCAGAAACTCACGAAACCCTTGGGCGCCAATCGCGATGGCCAGCGGCAGCCCGATGGCCGACCACAGCGAATACCGGCCGCCCACCCAGTCCCAAAAGCCAAAGGTGGTGCTGATGCCAAAAGCGCGCGCTGCGGCGACGTTGGTGGTCAGCGCGGCGAAATGGCGTGCGATGTCGGTACCGCCCTGCGTCTCGAACCAGGCCTTGGCCGAGGCGGCATTGGTCATGGTCTCGATGGTGGTGAAGGTCTTGCTGGCAATCAGGAACAGCGTGTGCGCGGGCTGCACCTGCTTGAGCACTGCGTCCAGCTCGTGGCCGTCCACATTCGACACAAAGTGCAGCCGCCGACCCGGCGCGGCAAAGGCAGCGAGCGCCAGCACCGCCATCTGTGGGCCCAGGTCAGAACCGCCGATGCCGATGTTGACCACATCGGTGATGCCCGGGTCAGCCCGCACGGTCTCGGCAAAGGCCAGCATCGCATCCAGCGTGGCGTGCACCTGGACCAGTTCGTTTGCTACAGTTTCAGGAGCTATATCATCAGACGCAGCAAGGGCTGGTGCCGGATTTCTTAACAAAGTGTGCAGCACCTGGCGTTGCTCGGTGGCATTGATGGCCGCCCCCGCAAACATGGCGTCGCGGTGTGCCGCCACACCGCACTGCTGCGCCAGCTCCAGCAGCAGCGCCTGGGCGTAGTCGTCGATCAGGTTTTTGGACAGGTCGGCAAACACATGCGGCGCGCTCAGGCTGAAGCGCTCAAAACGGCCGGCATCAGCGGCGAAGGCAGTGCGCAGATCAAAATCACGGCCTTTGTCGGCAGCGGTTTGCAATGCAGCCCAGCCGGGCACACGGTCACAACGGGTGCGGTTCATGGCGCTTGGCATCTGGGCGCTCACGCCAGCAACAGCTGGTCGAGCCGGGCCGCATCCGCGCAAAAGGCCCGGATGCCCTCGGCCAGCTTCTCAGTGGCCATGGCGTCCTCGTTCAAGGCGAAGCGGAAACCAGCCTCGTCGTATTGCACCGGCGCCAAGTCCAGCGCCTGGGCGGCATTGGCATCCAGGGCCCGCACCAGGGGCGCGTCGCTGGCCGCCAGGGCCGCCAGCAGTTCGGGGCTGATGGTCAGCAGGTCACAGCCGGCCAGTGCGGTGATCTGGCCCAGGTTGCGAAAACTCGCTCCCATCACCTCGGTGGCAATGCCGAATTTCTTGTAATACTGGTAGATCTGCCGGACCGACTGCACGCCGGGATCGTTGGCCCCGGCGCGCGCCGCCTCGACCCAGGCCGGGCCGGCAGCTTTTTTGTGCCAGTCGTAGATGCGCCCGACAAAGGGCGAAATCAGCTGCACCCGGGCCTGGCCGCAGGCCACGGCCTGGGCAAAGGCAAACAGCAGCGTCAGGTTGGTGTGGATACCGCGCCGCTCCAGTTGGGCCGCGGCGGCAATGCCCTCCCAGGTGGCGGCGATCTTGATCAGGACGCGTTGGGTGTCGATGCCCTCAGCCTGGTACAGCTCGATCAGCCGCTCGGCCCGCGTCACAGTGGCCGAGGTGTCAAAGCTCAGGCGGGCGTCGACCTCGGTCGAGACCCGGCCCGGAATGATGGCCAGAATCTCGCAGCCAAAGCGCACCAGCAGCCGGTCGGTTAGCTCATCGAGCGGCCGGCCGCGAAAGCGTGCCACGGTCTGGGCCAGCAGCGGCTGATACTCGGGCTTCTGCACCGCTTTGAGGATGAGCGAGGGGTTGGTGGTGGCGTCTTGGGGCTGGTAGGCCGCCATTTGCCGAAAGTCGCCGGTGTCGGCCACCACGGTGGTGAATTGTTTGAGGGCGTCGAGTTGGTTCATGGTGAGTGTGTCCTGAGCTTGAATTATCCTTGAAACAAAGTTACATTACAACGTCTCGATTTATGTAACTCATCATCATGTCCTTTGATCTTGTCCTGTTTGGCGGCACCGGCGACCTGGCCTGGCGCAAATTGATGCCGGCGCTGTTCCAGGCGTTCCGGCATGGCACGCTGCCGGCCGGCGGGCGCATCATCGGCGTCGGCCGCGATGACCTCAGCAACGACGCCTACCGTGAGCTGATCCGCGCCCGTTTTGACAAGGTGGAGCTGGCCAAACGGCCCAGCGTCGAGGAATTTGCCCGCTTTGCCGCCTTGCTGGAATTTGTCCGCATGGACCTGTCGCGCCCGGACGACTACGCCCGGCTTCAGGCCATGCTGGCCGAGCGCCAGGCCGACACCGTGGTGATGTATGTCGCCACCGCGCCCAACCTGTTCACCACGGTGTGCGAGCAGCTGGCGGCGGTCGGCCTGAACACGCCGCAGACCCGGGTGGTGCTGGAGAAACCGCTGGGCCACGACCTGGCCAGCAACCGCGCGATCAACGAGGCGGTGCGCCGCGTCTTCAGCGAACGCCAGGTGTTCCGCATCGACCATTACCTGGGCAAGCCGGCGGTACAAAACCTGTTTGCCCTGCGCTTTGGCAACGCCCTGTTCGAGCCGCTGTGGCGGCGTGAGCACATCGCCAACATCCAGATCACCATGGCCGAAGAGCTGGGCGTGGAAAAGCGTGGTGCGTTTTACGAGACCACCGGTGCCCTGCGCGACATGGTGCAAAACCACGCCCTGCAACTGCTGTGCGCCATCGGCATGGAGCCACCCATCAACTCGCACGCCGATGCCATCCGCGACGAAAAACTCAAGGTGTTGCGCTCGCTCAAGCCCTGGGCCGCGCACAGCCTGGCGCAAGACGTGATCCGCGGCCAGTACAGCGCGGGCACCGTGGGCGGTACCCCGGTGGCCGCTTACCGCGACGAGCTGGGGGTAAACCCGCGCAGCCAGACCGAAACCTTTGTCGCGCTGCGCACCGAAATTTCCAACTGGCGCTGGGCCGGCGTGCCCTTTTACATCCGCACCGGCAAGCGGCTGGCCGGCCGGGACGCGCACATCGTGGTCAATTTCAGGCCCACACCGCACGCCATCTTCAACTCGCAAAACGGCATGGCGAACCGGCTGGTGATCAACCTGCAGCCGCGCGATGGGCTGGAACTGCACCTGCTGGCACAGGGCCAGGACAACCGGCGCGCCTCGCAGTCGCTGGCGCCGGTGCAGCTCGACCTGGATTTTGACAAGCGCTTTGGCTCGGAGCGCGTCGGCGCCTACGAGCGCCTGCTGCTGGACGTGATCGACGGCCGGCTCAACCTGTTTGTGCGCAGCGACGAGCAGGAAGAAGCCTGGCGCTGGGTCGAACCGATCCTGGACCACTGGGCGGCCGACCCCCAGGGCCCACGCCCCTACGCCGCCGGTACCTGGGGCCCGAGTGCAGCCAGCGCCATGATCGCGCGCGACGGCTTTTGCTGGGCCGAGGAGGCCTGAGTACCATGCTTGACCGCATCAAAGCCTCGCTGCCTTCGCTGGCGCCAGCCGAACAGCGGGTAGGCCGGCTGGTGCTGAGCGACCCGAGGGCCTTTGCCATGCTGCCGGTGAGCGAACTGGCCGACCGGGCCCATGTCAGCAAGCCCACGGTGGTGCGTTTTTGCCGCAGCGTCGGTTACGACGGCCTGTCGGACTTCAAGCTCAAGCTGGCCGGCAGCGTGAGCGAGGGCGTGCCCTTCATCCACCGCAGCGTGGACGCCGATGACAAGACCAACGACATCATGGTCAAGGTCATCGACAACACCGTGGCGGCGTTTCTGAAATACCGCAACGACGCCAGCAGCGCGGCAATAGAACGCGCCGTCAATGCCCTGGTGGCAGCCTACCGGGCGGGCAAGCGCATCGAATTCTTTGGCGTGGGCAATTCGGGCGTGGTGGCGCAGGACGCACAGCACAAGTTCTTCCGGCTCGGTGTGCACACCATCGCCTACAGCGACGGCCACATGCAGGTGATGAGCGCCTCGGTGCTGGGCCCGGGCGACTGCGTGGTGGTGATCTCCAACTCGGGCCGCACCCGCGACCTGATGGACGCCAGCGACATCGCGCGCAAAAACGGCGCCACCACCATCGTCATCACCGCCAGCGGCTCACCCCTGGCCAGCGCCGGCCACATCCACCTCGCCGCCGACCACCCGGAAGGCTTTGACCGTTACAGCCCCATGGTATCGCGCCTGCTGCACCTGATGATCATCGACATTTTGGCCACCTGCGTGGCGCTGCGCATTGGCGGCGAGACCCTGCAGCCGCTGTTGCGTGAGATGAAGAACAACCTGCGCAGCAAGCGCTACGCTTAAGTCCCAGCCGTCAATGGCATGCCCTGCTCCACCAGGCTCGCGTGCAGCGCGGCGCCCAGCGGCAGCACCTCGTCATTGAAATCGTAGCGGCTGTTGTGCAAAAAGCAGCTGCCCACGCCATTCTCCTCGCCCTGCCCCAACCGCATGTAGGCGCCAGGCTTGACCTGCAGCATGAAAGAAAAATCTTCGGCGCCCATGCTCGGCTCCAGGTCGCGCACCACGTGCTCGCGCCCGACCAGGCTTTGCGCCACATCGCCGGCAAATTGCGCCTCGGCCGGGCTGTTGATGGTGGCTGGGTAGCTGCGTTCGTAAGTCACCACCGCGGTGGCACCAAAGCCGATGGCCACCGCCTGGCACAGCTCGGTCAGGCGCTTTTCCAGCAAGGCCTGCACCACCGGGCTGAAACTGCGCACCGTACCGACCAGGGTGGCACTGCCGGGAATCACACTCATGGCGGCCGGGTCGCCGGCGCGCATGGCGCACAGGCTGATCACCGCGTTGTCCATGGCCTTGACGTTGCGCGACACAATGCTTTGCACCGCGGTGATGATGTGCGCCGCCACCAGCACCGGGTCCACCGCGGTGTAGGGGTGGGCGCCGTGGCCCCCTTTGCCCGTGATCTCGATCGTGACGCGGTCTGAGGCGGCCATCATCGGCCCGGGGTTGATGCCCACGGTGCCGGGCCGCATCGCCGGCCAGTTGTGCATGCCGTAGACCGACTGCACCGGAAAGCGCTCAAACAGCCCGTCCTCAATCATGGCGCGTGCGCCGGCATAGCCCTCTTCGCCGGGCTGGAAGATCAGCACGGCGGTGCCGTCAAACTGCCGGGTTTCCGCCAGGTAGCGCGCCGCCCCCACCAGCATCGCGGTGTGGCCGTCGTGGCCACAGCCGTGCATACGGCCGGAGGCAGTTGACTTCCAGGCAAAGTCATTGTGCTCGGTCATGGGCAGCGCGTCCATATCAGCGCGCAAGCCGATCATGCGGCCGCTGGCCTGGCTGCGACCGCGAATCACGCCCACCACGCCGGTCTGGCCGATGCCGGTGTGGATCTCATCCACGCCGCACAGTTGCAGCGCCTGCTTCACCCGCGCCGCCGTGTAATGCTCCTCAAAGCCGAGCTCCGGGTGTGCATGCAGCTCGCGCCGCAGCGCAGTGATCTCGGGGTGGAAGGCCGCAATGTGGGCAAAGGCGCGGCCGTGCACCTTGAGTCGGGAGGTCTGCATAAGGAGCTTCCTGCGCACTCAGCGCTTGGTCAAGGTCACCGGGCCATACCAGGCCTGCGCCTTGGAGCGGGTGTTGTCGCTGTCGGTCATGATGCCTACGCCCAGCAGCGCGCCGGGCGGTTCGCCAAACGCGGCTTCAAAGTCGGCCGCAATGTCGCGCTGGTAGTCGAGCCACTGGTTCAGACGGCCGTCGCCCGATTCCAGCACCAGCTTGCGAATACGGTCGGTACGCGGGTTGATGATCACACTGCCCGGCGCGCGGGTGTTGCACCACACGTACATCAGCGTGGCGTAGGGCATGGGCTCGCCCGTCATGGCCTGCGCCAGCTCGGACAGCATGGCGTTTTTCATGGAAAACTTGCTGCGGTCACCCTCGAACACCAGCACCACCCGCACCGGTGAGTCATCGGCGTCGCGCTGGGCCATGTCAGCTGCCGTGATCAGTGCCGGCGCTTTCCAGGAAAAATTTAAGTGCCGCAACTCAGCGGGTGGCACATGCAACGCTTGGCGCAGCATGCTGGCTGACGCATCGGCCTGAGCCAGCAGGGCAGGACGGCCAGCGTGACGCACGGTGCGATAGCGACTGACGCGCTTACCAGGAAAAGACTGGTGTTGCCATTGGGCCGGTACGTCATTGTCCGCGCTCACCCAAAGCAGGGGACCAGACGTTTGATGCTCGGGCGCATCCACGGCCTGCGACAGCGGCAGGGGCTGCGCGCAGGCCGCCAACAACAGTGCCAGCGCTGCACCGCAACAGCGCCGTATAACAGAACACCACAGACAGTTCATGGACATAGGGATGGTGTGCAAAACATCATTCAGCAACTGACTGCCGCCACAACACGGATCCTACCGAAGAATGGCTGATGACACAAAAAAACCCCGCTCAGTTTCCCAAGCGGGGTTTGATTTTTTCGGATTCTCACACTGGCCTCAAGCCAGCGCGGGGATCAGAATGTGTGACGCAGGCCTGCGTTGTAGGTGGTGTTGACCGTCTC
>JBEGOC010000051.1:0-5831 GCA_041182225.1 Pseudomonadota bacterium
TGCCGGCCGAGGTCTGGCGCTGCTACCGCAACATCGGAGACACTGAAGCGCTGGTGCTGCTGATGACGCCGGGCGACGCTCGCAAGCCCATCGACTGGGCGCCGGCGGTGCAAGCGCGCGCAGCCGAAGCCGGCTACGCCATCGACGCCAACGGTTACCTTGCCCTCAAACGCTACACAGACAGGTCGCAACGATGAACACCAAGGCACATTGGGCCGCCGCGCCGGGTCTGCGCCGCGGCTCAGTGGCTGGGTGAGTCGGGAAACAGCTGGGCTGAGCCGCGCTCGATCAGCGAGCCCGGGGCCAGCACGTGCGGGTGGGCGGCGGGTGTGTCGTCCAGCGCATCGCGAAACAGGCGCGCCGCGGTGATCGCCATCTCCTTGAACGGCTGGCGCACCGTGGTCAGCAGGTAGGCCGGTCGCTGGCCGGAGGGAATGTCGTCGAAACCGACCACCGACACATCACGCGGCACCCGCAGCATCAAGGCAAAGCGGGCCGCGTCCAGCACCCCCAGCGCCATCGCATCGTTGGCGCAAAACACCACTTCCGGCCGTTGCGCGGCGCTCTGCCCGGGCGGGGTGGCCAGCAACTGCATGGCGCCAGCATGCCCGGATTCGTAGTGGTAGTCGCCCTCGTAGGTCTGGATTGGTCCGACCCCGAGCTGGGCCAGCCGCGCCACGAAACTGCCGACGCGCATGGCTGATACCGGCGCATCGGCCGGCCCGGTCACCACGGCAAAGCGCCGATGGCCCGCCGCGTACAGCCGGGCGGCCAGGAGAGCCGCAGCACTCGCGTGGTCACAGGCCACCTGCAGCACATCCGGCTCAGCGCTGTGCCGGTTGAACAGCACCACCGGTCGCTGGCGCTGGCGCGCTTTCGCCAGGTCAGGTGCGGACAGGCTGACACAGGACACCACACCATCCACGCCAAAGGCCAGGGCCTTGTCCAGCGCGGTGCCACCCTCGCTTTCGCTGGTGCAGGGAAACAGCAACGGCTGGAAGCCCTGCGCGAGCAGCGCCTGGGCCAGCACGATCAGCAGGTCTGGCGTATCGCGCAGCGTCGCCTCGGTCAGCAGCACGCCGGCCAGGCCGGTCCGCTTGGTGATGAGGCTGCGCGCCACGGCATTGGGCTGGTAGCCGAGCAGAGCCGCCGAGGCCAGCACCCGGGCTCGGGCCTCGGTCGAGATCGGTGCCACTGGCTGGAAAGCCCGCGACACCACCGCTTGCGACACACCGGCGTGGCGGGCCACGTCGTAGGAGGTGGGTGCATTCAGTTTGCGTCGGGCCATGAAATCGAATTCATCTTAGGGTATTCCCGTTATGCCATTGTGGCTCAGCTATTTTTCAAGTGTAATTTGACGAACAGGCAGGACTTGACTGTATTCGAATTCAATCCCCAGGAGAGCAAGATGAAACGTCGTGAAATTCTTCAGGCTACGGCAGCCGGCATGGGCGGCGCATTGGCGCCCTGGGCCCTGGCGCAGAACACCGGCGCGCTCAAACCCGGCAAGCCTTATGCCGGCACCGAAGTCAACCTGCTGACGGTGGTGGCGCCCCAGTTCAAGGCCCATGAGGCGCGGCTGGGCGAGTTCGAGGCGCTCACCGGCATCAAGGTGAAATACCAGTACGTGCCGTTTGCCAGTACGCGCGAAAAACTGACCGCCGAACTGGTGGGGCAGAGCGCGCAGTACGACGTGCTCAGCACCATGGACGTCTGGGGCCCGTCCATGTACCAGCTGTTCGAGCCGCTCAACGCGATGCTGGCCGAGAAAAAGATCGACATGGAGTCGCGCTACCCCTACGCCCACCTGCGCGCCGCGCGCGATGGCAATGGCAACGGCAAGAACATCCTGGGCTTCCCGATCCGCGGCCATGTGCAGCTGATGTTTTACCGCCGCGACATCTTTGACAAACTCGGCCTCAAGGCCCCCAACACCTGGGACGAGATGGTCGAGGCGGGCAAGGTGATTTCGAGCAAAACCGATTTGTCCGGCGTGGCCATGTACTACGGCAAGACGGCCGGGCAAAACCTGATGATCTGGTTCAACTACCTGTGGGGCACGGGTGGTGAGCTGCTGGACGCCAAGGGCCAGCCGGCCTTCAACAGCCCGGCCGGTATTGCCGCGACCCAGGCCTACATCGACGTCATGCTCAAGCACAAGGCGGCACCGGCGGCGTCGGCCTCGTTCAACGAGACCGATGCGGTCAATTCGGTGGCGCAGGGCAAGTCGGCCATGGTGCCGGTCTGGTGGTGGCGCTATGCCAGCCTGGTCGACCCCAAAGTCTCCACGCTCAAGCCCGAGCAGGTGGCGTTTGCGCCGCTGCCCAGCATGCCGGGCAAGCCCAACACCACGTACACCAACACCTGGTTTTACGGCATCAACCGCAACTCCAAGAAAAAAGCCGCTGCCATGGAATTCCTGACCTGGCTGTCGCAGCCCGAGATCGAGCGCGGCGTGCTTCTCGACAAGAGCATGAACGAGGTGGTGGCGATGCAGACCAAGAACCTGATCGATGCCGATGTCAATGTCCGCTACAACGGCATGCATGTGTTTGGCGCCCAGGCGCTCAAGGGCGCGCGCGGTACGCCCCTGTTCCCGCAGTGGCCGCAGGTCAGCGACGTGCTGGAGGCCACCATCAGCGAGCTGGCCTCGGGCAAGGGCCAGGTCAAACCGGCGCTCGACGATGCGGCGGCGCGTGTGCGCAAGGCGATGCGCGCCTGATGACCCGCCCCTGTGCCTGGCCAAAGCCTGAGGGGCTGCGCAAACCAGGGCTGGCTGCGGCATGAAGTCGTGGCCGGCCCACTGGCTGCTGCTGGCGCCGGCGCTGCTGTTCGTCGGCGCCATGGCGCTGTTTCCACTCGGCTACTCGCTGATCCTGAGTTTTCGTGAGTGGAAGCTGGCGCGCAGCAACACGGCGGGCGACTTTGTCGGCCTGGCCAACTACAGCAACCTGCTCACCGACGACCCGGATTTTTTGGAGGCGGTACGGGTCACCGCCGTCTTCATCACCGCTGATGTGCTGCTGACGCTGGTGGTGGCGCTGGGCGCGGCGCTGCTGCTGCAACGCGCCGGGCGGCTCAATTCGCTGGCGCGCACGCTGCTTATCCTGCCCTTTGTCATGAGCCCGGCCCTGATCGGGATTTCGTTCCGGTTTTTCCTGAATGCCGAGTACGGCGTGCTGGCGCACGTGATCGGCGTGCTGGTGCCGCCGATGAAAGACACAGTCTGGCTGGCCGATGCGACGCTGTCCATGCTGGCGATCGTAGTGGCGGACGTCTGGCACTGGGCGCCCTACATGACGCTGGTGATGCTGGGCGGTCTGGCGTCCATCCCGGCCGAGACCCAGGAGGCGGCCCGGGTTGATGGCGCCTCCGACTGGGCCGTGTTCCGGGACATCACCTGGCCGCAGCTGCTGCCGGTGGTGAGCGTGGTGCTGGTGCTCAAGACCGTGTTTGCGCTGAAAGCCTTCGATACCATTTACACCCTGACCAACGGCGGCCCGGGCAATGCCACCAAGACCCTGGCCTATTTTGTCTATGAGCAGGGTTTCAACTACTACGACATGGGCTATGCCGCGGCGGCGGCCTACCTGCTCACCGCCGTGCTGCTGGTGCTGGCGGGTTTTTACCTGCGCCTGGTGTTTGCGAAGGCGCGCTAAGGCATGACGATGCAGACCCTGCCGCTTGGCGCATCGCCGGCCCTGGTGCCGGGCTACCTGATGCCGGGCCCCGAGCGCGCGCGCCAGTGGCTCGGCCAGCTGCTGGTGTTCATGGGTATCACCACCATCCTGTTGCCGATCGCCTGGATTGCGCTGACCGCCTTCAAGGTGCCGCGCGACGTTTACACCCTCAACGCTGCGCTGTGGTTCAGCCCCACGCTCGAAAATCTGCAAACGGTGTTCCAGCACCCCTGGCACCTCGGCGACAAGATCATCAACAGCCTGGCGGTGGCGGGCGGCACCGTGCTGCTGGCGATCCCGATGGCGACCATGGCCGCCTACGCGTTTTCACGCTTTGACTTCCGCTTCAAGCGGACCGTGTTCCTGGTGGTGATCGCCTCGCAGTTCATTCCGGCGGCAGTGATCGTGCTGCCATATTTTTTGATGTTCAAGGAACTGGGACTGCTCGATACCCGCAGCGCACTGGTGTTGGTCAACATGGCCATCGTGCTACCCTACGCGGTGTGGATGCTCAAGGGCTTCATCGATGCCGTGCCGCTGGAGATCGAGGAGTCGGCGATGGTCGATGGTGCGCACCGGATCCGGGTGATTGCCGAGATCGTGGTGCCGGCGGCCTGGCCCGGCATCGTGACCGCGGCGGTGTTCAGCTTCACGCTGACCTGGAACGAGTTCCTGTTTGCGCTGATCATCAGCAAGCAGGATGCGCTCACCCTTCCGATTGGCCTGATCGGCTTTCGCACCGAGCGCGGTGACCTGTGGGAGCTGATGGCAGCCGGCGGCATTCTCATCACGGCGCCGATGTTCATCATCTCGCTGCTGGTTCAAAAACAATTCATCCAGAGCCTGACAGCAGGCTCGGTGCGCTAGGCCTCAGGCTGACTTCAACATGACCCAGATCTCGCTGCGTGGTTTGCACAAGAGCTTCGGTACCACCCAGGTGGTGCGCGACCTCAACCTGGAGATTGCCGACCGCGAATTCCTGGTGCTGCTCGGGCCGTCCGGCTGCGGCAAGACCACCACCATGCGCATGGTGGCCGGGCTGGAGCAGGCCACCCACGGCGAGATCGCCTTTGACGGCCGGCGCGTCAACGAGGTGCCGACCCGCCAGCGCGACGTGGCCATGGTGTTCCAGAACTACGGCCTGTACCCGCACATGACGGTGGCTGAGAACATTGCCTACCCGCTCAAGCTGCGCGGCGTGCGTGAGCCCGAGCGCCAGGCGGCGGTGCTGCGGGCGGCGGAGCGGGTGGAGCTCGGGCCCTACCTGCAGCGGCGCCCGCGGGAGCTCTCGGGCGGTCAGCGCCAGCGCGTGGCCCTGGCGCGCAGCATTGTGCGCAAGCCGCAGGTGTTCCTGATGGACGAGCCGCTGAGCAACCTGGATGCCAAGCTGCGCGTGGCGATGCGCGCTGAGATCAAGCACCTGGCCTATGAGCTGCAGGTGACCACGCTGTACGTCACGCATGACCAGATCGAGGCCATGACGCTGGCCAACCGGGTGGCCATCATGAAGGACGGCGTCATCATCCAACTGGCCGCGCCCGAGGTCATCTACGCGGACCCGGTCAACCTGTACGTGGCCGGCTTCATCGGCAGCCCGGCCATGAACCTGATCGAGGTGCAGGCCGATGCGCAGGGTACGCGCACCCGCAGCGGCCTGCGCATCGACCTGGCTGCACCGCGGCCGGGCGCGCTGACGCTGGGGGTTCGGCCCGAAGACATGCGCATCAGCACCGGGCCGGCGGCGCAATTTTCGGCCGAGCTGTTCGCCTTTGAATTGCTGGGCGATTCGACCATGATGACCTTCAAACTGGGCGCCACCAGCGTCGCGGTGAAGGGCGATAAAAACCTGCGGCTGAAGATCGGCGATCGCCTGGGCGTGGCTTTTGACCCCGCCCGCGTGTACTGGTTTGACAGTGCCACCGGCCTGCGCGTGCGCACCGCTGCCCCAACCTGATGATGGACCCCCCATGTTGACCGAATCCCAACTCCGCGACCGATTCATCCCTTTCAGCGGCCTGCGCTACAGCACCGAGGCCTTCATTGACTACCGCATTCCGGGCTGCGCGCCGAAGAAGAACTACGCCCTGATCGGCCCCGGCGTCTCGCAAAACCCCAACCAGCCGGTGAGCCTGCGCGAAAAGCACGGCTTCC
>JBEGOC010000052.1:0-5032 GCA_041182225.1 Pseudomonadota bacterium
TACCGGGATGCTGCCGATATTGCGGCGCGGCTGATCAACGAGCTGGCCAAACCCTATGATGACGCCGGTTGCCTGGTGTTCAAATGGCGGGCATGATCGATCTCGGCGCCATGACGCTGCACCGGCTCGAGTCGGTGTTTGAGGCGCGCCGCCGCCTTTATGAGCTCGTCACTGAGGTCGGTGGCGGTGATGCCGTGGCGGCCCAGGTCGCGGGACAGGTGTCCGACCTGGGTCGCTGGTTCTTGCGTTACGCCAAGTCTCCCAGCCTGCGCGTGCGGGCCGATGAAGTGGCCTCAGGCACCCACCTGGTGTTGGAGTTCGTCAGCTCCGAGACCCTGCCCGCCGACGCGTGGAACTGTGCGCCATCCGGTGTGCAGGATGTGCACCGCAGGCATGGCGGTGACGTCATGGCGGCCGTCCGCTGCACCGTGCCCGATCTGTGGCTGGTGGACAACCGGCTACCGTACTTGCGGAGCATCATCGGGCGGCAGAGCCGCGACGAACTGATGGAAAATCTGCGCCTGAACAACGAAGCGTTGGCCTTGGCCTCTGACAAAGCGACCGAAGGCGCCCGGGCCAAATCTGAATTCCTGGCCAACATGAGCCATGAAATCCGCACGCCGATGAACGCGATCATTGGCATGAGCCACCTGACGCTGAAAACCGAGCTGGCACCACGCCAGCGCGACTACGTGCAAAAAATCGAGGGTTCGGCCCGTCACTTGCTGGGCATCATCAACGACATTTTGGACTTTTCCAAGATCGAGGCGGGCAAGCTGGCGGTCGAGAACATTGAATTCAACCTCGAAACGATGCTGGAGAACGTCTCCAACCTGCTGGCACACAAATGTGTCGCCAAGGGTCTAGAACTGGTCTTTGATGTAGAGCGTGGCGTGCCCAGGCGGCTGTTCGGTGACCCCACCCGCATCAGCCAGATTCTGATCAACTACGCCAACAACGCCGTGAAATTCACCGATCGGGGCGAGGTGGCCATTCTGGTTCGCAAGCGTGAAGAGTCTGTCGATCAGGTGACGCTTTACTTTGCGGTGCGTGACACGGGCATTGGCCTGACGGACGAGCAGCAGGCGCGGTTATTCCAGAGCTTTCAGCAGGGTGACGCCTCCACCACACGCAAGTATGGCGGTACCGGGCTGGGGCTGGCGATCTCCAAAAGTATGGCCGAGTTGATGGGCGGCGCGGTGGGGGTTGACAGCGTGTACGGGCAGGGCGCCAGCTTCTGGTTCACCGCCAAGTTGGGGCGCGCCGCACCCGGGCCGGAATTCAAGCTGTTGGCCCCCAACCTGCGCGGTCAGGCGGTGCTGGTGGTTGATGACAACGAGAATGCGCGCATCGTGTTGCGCGGTCTGCTCGAAGACATCGGCCTGGTCGTTGACGATACGGGTTCCGGCTTTGATGCCTTGACTCGCATTGAAGCCAAAAGCCGACAGGGTAAGGCCTATGCAATCGTGTTCCTGGATTGGCAGATGCCCGACATGGACGGCCTGCAGACCAGTCGCCGCATCATCGCAATGGAGCTGACGCCGCTGCCGCGGCTGGTGATCGTGACCGGTTTTGGACGGGACGATGTCATGAACGAGGCGGCCGACTCTGGGATCAGCGGCATCCTGACCAAGCCCCTGAATGCCTCCATGGTGTTTGAGGCGGTTGCCCAGCAGCTCGGCGGATCGCCATCCAAATCGACGAGTACGGCGCAGGCCGCCGACCCGTTCGCCACTCTCACCGGCATTGCCGGCGCCCGGGTGCTGTTGGTGGAAGACAACGACCTGAACCAGGAGGTGGCCACAGCCCTGCTGACAGACGCTGGTCTGGTGGTCGAGCTGGCCGAAAACGGCCAGCTCGCCGTCGACCGGATCAAGTCGGCGTCTTTTGACATCGTGCTGATGGACATGCAGATGCCGGTGATGGATGGCCTGACGGCGAGCCGCGAAATCCGGGGCATGCCAGAGTTCGACCATCTGCCCATCATCGCCATGACGGCCAACGTGATGTCGGGCGACCGCGAGCGCTGCCTGGCCGCTGGCATGAATGACCATGTCGCCAAACCGATCGAGCCGCAAGCGCTGTGCGATGCGCTGCTGAAATGGGTGCGGCCCCGCAGTGGCTTGGGCCAGCAGGTGGCGGCACAGGTCGTGGCCGAAGCACAGACCGAGCCAGCCGAGGACTTGCCTTTGATGATCCAAGGCCTGCAGGTCGACAGTGCGCTGCGGCGCCTGCGCGGTAACCAGGCCCTTTACCGATCATTGCTGCGCAAATTTGCGGTCGGTCAGCGTCAGTTTGTCCAAGCACTCCTGAAGGCGCTCGACGCAGACGATTGGCCCACGGCCAAACGCCAGGCGCACACCCTCAAAGGCTTGAGTGCCAGCATTGGCGCCGAGGACTTGGCGGCCCAGGTGGCGTTGCTGGAGCCCATGCTGGGTGCGGCTTTGCCCCGCGCCGCGTTGACGCAGCAACTGGACCGGACCGGCGTCAGCCTCGCAGCTCTGATCAGTGGCATTGACGCTGCTTTGGGCGAAACCGAAGCGCCAGCCGCCCTTCTGTCCGGTTGGGACCAGGCCGAGCTTGCCGCCGTCGCCGGCCAGCTGCAGGCCCTGTTGGCCGACTTCGATGCGCTTGCTTTTGATCTGTTCGAGCGTCACGCCGCACTGTTCAGAGCGGCATGGCCAGCCCACTTTGACGCGCTGCAGCAAGCCGCTGACCAGTTTGACCCCGACGATATGTTGGCAGTCCTGCAGCAGGCGCTGGGTGCAACGCAGCCCGTTCAAGCCTCAGGATTGGCAGGCGCAGGCCGTTAATACGGGCTGGGCAGACCCAGCCCGGCCAGGATGGCCACCTCACGCGCCTCCATGGCCTGGGCCTCAGCCTCGCTGCCTTCGTGGTCCCAGCCCTGCGCGTGCAGCGCACCGTGCACCAGCAGGTGTGCATAGTGGGCCTGCAGGGTCTTGCCCTGCTCGGCCGCCTCGCGTGCCACCACCGGCGCACACAGTACCAGGTCGGCCATCACCTGTGGCGTCTGGGCGTAATCAAAGGTCAGTACATTGGTGGCGTAGTCCTTGTGCCGGTAGTCGCGGTTCAGCATCCGGCCCTCATCGGTGTCGACCAGCCGCACGGTGATCTCGGCGTCGACGTCGAGCGCATGGCGCAGCCAGCGCGCCACCGCGTGGCGCGGCAGGGCGGCCCGGTGCAGCGGCAGATCGGGCAGCCGGGCGACCTGCAGTGAGAGGGTCAGGTGCTTGCGCATAAATCTAGATGAAAAGTGGCTCCAAGCCACGCCGATATTGGACTATTAGCTATTTTTTTAATAGCTAAATTGACTTTTGGCTGATCGCCCGTCGGGGCGCATCGTAAGCATCGACGATGCGCGCCACCAGCGGGTGGCGCACCACGTCGGCGCTGGTGAAGCGGCAAATCGCCACCCCCTGCACCCGTTTGAGTACGCGCTCAGCGTCGATCAGGCCACTGAGTTGGGTCTTGGGCAGGTCGATCTGACTCACATCACCAGTCACCACCGCCTTGGAGCCAAAGCCGATGCGGGTCAGGAACATCTTCATTTGCTCCGGCGTGGTGTTCTGGGCCTCGTCCAGAATCACAAAGGCGTTGTTCAGGGTGCGCCCGCGCATGAAGGCCAGCGGCGCCACCTCCAGCGCGTTGCGCTCAAACGCCTTTTGCACCGCCTCAAAGCCCATCAGCTCGTACAGTGCGTCGTACAGCGGCCGCAGGTAGGGATCGACCTTCTGCGTCAGGTCACCGGGTAGAAAGCCCAGCCGCTCACCCGCTTCCACCGCCGGGCGCGTCAGCACGATGCGCTGCACGGTGCTGCGCTGCAAGGCATCCACCGCCATCGCCACCGCCAGGTAGGTTTTGCCGGTGCCGGCCGGCCCAATGCCCAGCGTGATGTCCTGGCTGGTGATGTTGTCCAGGTACAGCGCCTGATTCGGTGTGCGCGCGCGCAGGTCGCTGCGCCGGGTCTGCAAGGCCGGGCCGTCCCCCGGCGGCATGCCGTCGCCTGCCAGCATCAGTTGCACGGTGCGCGCCTCGATCGGGCGCGCCGCGAGCTCGTACAGGGCCTGCAGCACCTCCATGCCGCGCTTGGCCTGCGCCTTGCTGCCGTCCACCTTGAATTGCTCGTGCCGGTGGGCAATCTTGACCTGCAGCGCGGTCTCGATGCTGCGCAGGTGCGCGTCCATGGGGCCGCACAGGTGGGACAGGCGGGTGTTGTTGGGCGGAGAAAACAGGTGGCGCAGGATCACGCTGATAATTCCTTCAAAAGGCTCCCATGATAGGCAACAAATGATCGGCAAACTCAGCGGCACGCTCGACGACAAGAATCCGCCCCAGATTCTGCTGAACTGCCATGGCGTTGGCTATGAGGTGCAGGTGCCGATGAGCACCTTTTACAACCTGCCCGAGCGCGGCCAGCCGCTCAGTCTGCTGACCCACTTTGTCGTGCGCGAAGACGCCCAGTTGCTGTACGGTTTTGCCACTGCCGGCGAGCGCGAGGCCTTTCGCGAGCTGATCAAGATCTCCGGCGTCGGGCCGCGCACCGCGCTGTCGGTGCTGTCTGGCATGAGCGTGGCGGAGCTGGCGCAGGCCGTCACCCTGCAGGAGGCCGGGCGGTTGGTGAAAGTGCCCGGCATCGGCAAAAAGACCGCCGAGCGCCTGCTGCTGGAGCTCAAAGGCAAGCTCGGCCCGGACATCGGCGTGAGTGCCGGCCCGAGCAGTGACGCCCAGACCGACATCCTGCAGGCCCTGCTGGCGCTGGGGTACAACGACCGCGAAGCCGCCGCCGCGCTCAAAGCGCTGCCCGCCGGGGTCGGCGTCAGCGACGGCATCAAACTCGCCCTCAAGGCTCTGGCCAAATAAATCGGCGACACGCGCCTCCTTGGGGGGCAGCGACCCACACACCGGGGGGGAGCGTGGGGGCTGAAGTGTCGCCGCCGGGCCGCCCCAAGGCGAAACGCGCCCCCCGGGGGGGCAGCGACCCACACACCGGGGGGGAGCGTGGGGGCCAGTG
>JBEGOC010000053.1:0-8378 GCA_041182225.1 Pseudomonadota bacterium
TGCCACGGTTGAAGCGGCCCTGCGGGTCCACCCGAGCTTTGTACTCGGCAAAGGGCCGCAGCTCTTCGTCGCTCAAAAACTCCAGCTTGGTGATGCCGATGCCGTGCTCGCCCGAGATCACCCCGTCCAGGCTGCGGGCCAGCGCCATGATGCGCTTGACGGCGCCATGCGCGGTTTGCAGCATGTCGTAGTCATCGCTGTTGACCGGCAGGTTGGTGTGCACATTGCCGTCACCGGCGTGCATGTGCAGGGCCGCCCAGACCCGGCCCTTGAGCACGCGCTGGTGCACGGCGATGCACTCTTTCAAAATGGGCTCAAACGCCCGCCCCGCAAAAATCTGCTGCAGCGGCGCCAGCAGCTGGGTTTTCCAGCTGGCGCGCAGTGCGTGGTCTTGCAGTTGCGGGAACAGCGCGTCCACCTGGTCCAGCCAGCCCTGCCACAGCGCTCGCACCTCGGCCAGCAGCGCCATGGCCTGCGCCACCCGGTCGCCCAGCAGCTCGGCGGAGGGGATTTCGCCGGCATCATCCTGCCGGCCCAGCGGCAGGCCGCCGCGGGTAAAAAACTCGGTCAGGGCGTCGCACAGCGCCAGCTTGTTGCGCAGGCTAAGCTCGATGTTGATGCGCTCGATGCCGTCGGTGTACTCGGCCATGCGCGGCAGCGGGATCACCACGTCTTCATTGATCTTGAAGGCGTTGGTGTGGCGCGAAATGGCGGCGGTGCGTTTGCGGTCCAGCCAAAATTTCTTGCGCGCCTCGGGGCTGACGGCAATAAAGCCCTCGCCGCTGCGCGAGTTGGCAATGCGCACCACCTCGGAGGTGGCGCGGGCCACGGCGTCGGCGTCGTCGCCGGCAATGTCGCCCACCAGCACCATCTTGGGCAGGCCGCCGCGTTTGGACTTGGTGGCATAACCCACCGCCTTCAGGTAGCGGTCGTCCAGGTGCTCCAGCCCGGCCAGCAGCACGCCGGTGCGCTTTTGCTCGGCAAACATGTAGTTTTTGATCTCGACAATGCTGGGCACGGCGTCGCGCGCGTTGCCAAAAAACTCCAGGCAGACGGTGCGGGTGTGGCCCGGCATGCGATGAACGATCCACCGGGCGCTGGTGATCAGGCCGTCACAGCCCTCCTTCTGGATGCCGGGCAGGCCGCTGAGGAACTTGTCGGTGACATCCTTGCCCAGGCCCTCCTTGCGAAATGACGGGCCGGGGATGTCCAGCCGCTCGGTGCGCAGCGGCGTCTTGCCATCGGCCTTGAAGTACTGCAGCTCAAAACTGGCCAGCGCGGCGTCATGGATCTTGCCCAGGTTATGGTTCAGGCGGGTGACCTCCAGCCACTCGGCCTGGGGTGTGACCATGCGCCAGCTGGCCAGGTTATCCAGCGCGGTGCCCCACAGCACGGCTTTTTTGCCGCCCGCGTTCATGGCAATGTTGCCGCCAATGCAGGAGGCCTCGGCCGAGGTCGGGTCCACCGCAAACACATGGCCGGCGCGCTCGGCGGCGTCGGCCACGCGCTGGGTCACCACGCCGGCCTCGGTCCAGACCGTGGCCACCGGCTGCGCCAGTCCGGGCAGCGCCACAAACGCCACCTCGCTCATGGCTTCGAGCTTTTCGGTGTTGATGACCACGCTTTTCCAGGTCAGCGGAATGGCGCCGCCGGTGTAGCCGGTACCGCCACCCCGCGGGATGATGGTCAGGCCCAGTTCGATACAGCCCTTGACGAGGCCGGCCATTTCAGCCTCGCTGTCGGGCGTCAGCACCACAAAGGGGTATTCCACGCGCCAGTCGGTGGCGTCGGTCACGGGCGAGACGCGGCTCAGGGCGTCAAACTTGATGTTGTCACGCGCCGTTAGCCGGGCCAGGGCGCGCTGCGCCTTACGCCGCAGCGCCGCCACCTCGACAAAAGCGGCGTCAAAAGCCTGCACCGCCTGGCTGGCGGCCTGCAGCAGCTCGCCCACCAGGGCGTCACGCTGCTGCTCGGCCCCGGGCGTGCGGCGCTTTTGCACCTCGGCCAGCCGGTGGTGCAGCGCGTCCACCAGCAGGCGGCGGCGTTTGGGGTTGTCCAGCAGGTCGTCCTGCAAATAGGGGTTGCGCTGCACCACCCAGATGTCGCCCAGCACCTCGTACAGCATGCGGGCCGAACGGCCGGTGCGGCGCTCGTCGCGCAGCTGGTTCAGCGAGTCCCAGGCCCGGGCGCCCAGCAGCCGGATGACGATCTCGCGGTCAGACAGCGAGGTGTAGTTGTAGGGAATTTCCCGAATGCGCTCGTGCGGGTGTGGCGTGGCGGCGGCACCGGCCATCAGGTGCTGGATCGGCAGGGGGGCGTTCATCGGCAAATGTTACCGCAGTGCAGCATTCGACCACGTCCGCGGTGGATACCCCCTGATGGAAACCCCGATGAGCGCCAGCAAAAAGCCGTGTCTAATCGGGCTTGTAGCGCGTTGATATCAATTTGTCGCACCGTTGTCAAAAAGCCGGGTCTACGC
The DNA here is from genome assembly GCA_041182225.1 of Pseudomonadota bacterium. GTDB lineage: Bacteria > Pseudomonadota > Gammaproteobacteria > Burkholderiales > Burkholderiaceae_C > Rhodoferax. The sequence continues at coordinate 2,480 of JBEGOC010000053.1, forward strand.
TCACCTGCTCTCACCCAAGGACACCCCATGACCCCCGTCACCTCGGACCATTGGCCCTACCCGCGCTGGGTGGCCCACCGCGGCGCCGGCAAACTGGCGCCAGAGAACACCCTGGCCGGCTTTCGCCTGGGCGCCGCGCACGGTTACCGAATGTTCGAGTGCGACGTCAAACTTAGCGCCGACGAAGTGCCTTTTTTGCTGCATGACGCCACGCTGGGCCGCACCACCGACGGCCCGCAGCGGCTGGGCGCTACGGCCAGTACCGTGGGGGGCGACCACCCCTGGAGCGCCCTGGCCCAGCTCGATGCCGGCGGCTGGCATTCGCGCGCCTATGCCGGCGAGCCGCTGCCAACGCTGGCCAACATCGCCCGCTATTGCCGGGCCAACAGCTTTTTGCTCAACATCGAGATCAAACCCACACCCGGGCTGGAGCGCCGCACCGGCGAGGTGGTGGCCGAGCAGGCGGCAGCGCTGTGGGCCGGCGCCGAGGTGCCGCCGCTGCTGACCTCGTTCGAGCCCGAGGCGCTGGCCGGCGCGTGCGACCGCCAGCCCGAGCTGCCGCGCGGCCTGCTGCTCGACACCCTGTGGACCGGCTGGCTGGAAACCGCTCTGACGCTGGACTGCGTGGCCATTGTGTGCAACCACGCGCTGTGGGATGTGTCGAGCGTGCGGCAAGCCCAAAGCGCAGGCTTTCGCACCCTGAGCTACACGGTCAATGACGAGTGGGCGGCGCAGCGCCTGCTGGACTTGGGCACCGACGCCATCATCACCGACCGGGTGGACCTGTTTCCGCCGACGTAACGCCCAGCCCTTTGCTATCATTTCTACCCGTCTGTTCACGGTATAGCAAATTACTGAAAGGATGACTCCTGTGAAATTTCAGCTCAAACAACTCGGTCTGGCCCTGGCGGCCGGCGCCCTGCTGCTTGCCGGCGCAGCCCGCGCAGCCGACCCCAAGGTGCTCAACATCTACAACTGGTCGGACTACATTGCCGAGGACACGATCAAGAATTTCGAGAAAGAAACCGGCATCAAGGTGCGCTACGACACCTATGACAACAACGAAATCCTGCACGCCAAGCTGGTGGCCGGCAAGACCGGCTACGACATCGTGGTGCCGGGCTCGCACTTTGCCAAGACCCAGATTGAGGGCGGCCTGCTGCAAAAGCTCGACCGCAGCAAGCTCAGCAACTGGGGCAACCTCGACAAGGGCCTGCTGGAGCAACTGGCCAAGCTCGACCCGGGCAACGCCTACCTGGTGGACTGGCTATGGGGCTATGTCACGGTCGGCATCAATGTGAACAAGGTCAAGGCCGCGCTGGGCGACCTGCCCATGCCCGACAACGCCTGGAGCCTGCTGTTTGACCCCAAGTACGTCAGCAAGCTCAAAAGCTGCGGCGTGAGCGTGCTGGACTCGCCCTCCGAGGTGCTGCCGGCCGCCCTGCTCTACCTGGGCAAGCCACCCTACAGCCGCGACGCGGCCGACTACGCCGAAGCGGGCAAGCTGCTCAAGTCCATCCGGCCCTTTGTGACCAAGTTTTCGTCCTCGGGCTACATCGAGGACATGGCTGGCGGCGCCACCTGCCTGGTGATGGGCTTCTCGGGCGACATCAACATCGCCCGCAGCCGCGCCGCCGAGGCCGCCGCCGACACCAAGACCAAAACCAAGGGCAAACCGAAAGAGCCGGTGGTGATCGAGGCGCTGGTGCCCAAAACTGGCGCCACCCTGTTCTTTGACACCATGGCAATTCCGAAAGACGCCAAGAATGTGGAGAACGCGCACCTGTTCATCAACTACATCCTGCGCCCGGAAGTGCATGCCTCGCTGACCAACAAGGTGTTTTACGCCAACCCGAACGCGGCCTCTCTCAAATTCGTCAAGAAAGATGTGGCCGAGAACAAGTCGATCTTCCTGGACGCCGCCGCCACCAAGACGATGGTCGCCCCGGATGCCCTGCCGCAGGACACGCGCCGGGTGCAAACCCGCACCTTCACCAGCTTTAAAGCGGGCAAGTGAACGCTAGCGCTGCCAGCTGCGTGCCATCAGCCACTGGCTGGTGGCGCAGGCCAGGGCCATGGCGGCGTAACTGGCCATCTTGCCGTCACGCCCCAGCAGCAGCAGGCCGAGCACCAGCACCACCGCTGACACGATCAAATTGATAGTGAACTGTGTAGGTATTGCAAGGGCTAAAGGCCTTTTTTTCATAAAAAAATGGGCCCCCAGCGTGACCCCGAGCGCCAGCGGCAGCGCCGGTGCGGCAAAGTTCAGCAGGTGGTTCAGGGCCGTGATCGGGTCCATCGGTGGTAAAAGCCTTGGGCGGGTGGTGGACGCAGCACCGCCTGATTTTATAATCCGGCCATGCCAGTCTGGGCCCTTGGGCTAAACCACACCACCGCGCCGCTCGATTTGCGCGGCCGGTTTGCTTTCGCCATCGAACAGATTGAGCCCACCCTGCTGGCCTTGCGCCGCTCGCTGTCGCGCGCGCCCGAGGCGGCGCTGGTCTCCACCTGCAACCGCACCGAGATCTACTGCGCCGGCGAGCAACCCGAGCTGGAGCACACGCTGAACTGGCTGGCCGAGTCAGGTGGGGTGTCCCCGGCCACGCTGCGTTCGCACGCTTACACGCTGCAGGACGGGCAGGCGGCGCGCCATGCCTTTCGGGTGGCCAGCGGGCTCGATTCCATGGTACTGGGCGAGCCGCAAATTCTGGGCCAGTTCAAGGACGCGGTGCGCGCCGCCGAGGCGGCCGGCACCCTGGGCAGCACCCTGAGCCAGATGTTCCAGCGCTCGTTTGCCGTGGCCAAGGAGGTGCGCAGCTCGACCGAGATCGGTGCCCATTCCATCAGCATGGCGGCGGCTGCGGTGCGGCTGTCGGGCCAGTTGTTTGAAGACCTGGGCAAGGTCAACATCCTGTTTGTGGGCGCGGGCGAGATGATCGAGCTGTGTGCCACCCACTTCGCCGCCAGGACACCCAAGCGCATGGTGATTGCCAACCGCACACTGGAGCGTGGCGAAAAGCTGGCCAGCCGCTTTGGCGGCGAGGTGATGCACCTGGGCGAGGTGCCGGCCCGGCTGCACGAATTTGACGCGGTCATCAGCTGCACGGCCAGCACCCTGCCCATCATCGGCCTGGGCGCCGTGGAGCGGGCCCTGAAGCAGCGCCGGCACCGGCCCATGTTCATGGTGGACCTAGCGGTGCCGCGGGACATCGAGCCCGAAGTCAAGGCGCTGGGCGACGTTTACCTGTACACCGTGGACGACCTGGCCGGTGTGGTGCAAACCGCCCAGGCCAGCCGGCAGGCGGCGGTAGCCCAAGCCGAGGCGATTGTGGACGCCGGGGTGCAGAGCTTCATGCACTGGGTGGACCAGCGCAATGCCGTGCCGCTGATCCAGCAGCTCAATGCCCAGGCCGACGAGTGGCGCGCCGCCGAAATGGTACGGGCCCGCAAGCTGCTGGCCAAGGGCGAAAACGTAGAAGCCGTGCTGGAGGCCCTGTCGCGCGGCCTGACACAAAAAATGCTGCACGGCGCACTGGCCGAGTTGCATGCCGGAGACAGCCAGGCGCGCGAGCGCGCCAGCTCGGCCATCCAGCACTTTTTTCTGCGCCGCGAGCGTTAGCGGCGCTGCCCGCGCGGCGGCAACCAGCACGGCCACCCGGCCCCGCCGCCAGTTGCAGCCCCCTTGCAGCCCAATTCCCGACCCGAGACGCCTGCTTCGTCACCACCGTCACCACCGTCACCACCGTCTGAATCCGACCCTAGCGATCTCCGCCCTACCCAACCGTGAAACCATTTTTTCGCCAACAACTCGCCCGCTACGCCGACCGCTTGGGGGAACTCGAGTTTCTGCTCTCGCGCGAAGACATCATGAAGGACATGGCGCAGTTTCTGGTGCTGTCGCGCGAGCACACCGAGGTGGCCGCGGTGGCTGGCCGCTGGGCCCGCTACGGCCAGCGCGAGGCCGACCTGGCCGGCGCCCAGGAGATGTTGGCCGGCTTGGCCGATGACCCCGACATGGCGGCCATGGCGCAGGAAGAACTGGACGCAGCGCAGACAGAATTGCTGGTGCTGGACGAGGAGTTGCAACGCATGCTGCTGCCCAAGGACCCCGACGACGCGCGCAACGCCTTCGTCGAAGTCCGGGCCGGCACCGGCGGCGACGAGTCGGCCCTGTTTGCCGGCGACCTGGCGCGCATGTACACACGCTACTGCGACAAACAGGGCTGGAAGACCGAGGTCATCAGCGAGTCTGCCAGCGAGCTCGGCGGCTACAAGGAACTGGTGCTGCGGGTCGAAGGCGCGCAGGTGTACGGCGCGCTCAAGTTTGAATCGGGCGGTCACCGGGTGCAGCGCGTGCCCGCCACCGAGACCCAGGGCCGTATCCACACCAGCGCCTGCACCGTGGCGGTGTTGCCCGAGCCGGATGAGGCCACCGCAGTACAGATCAACCCGGCCGACCTGCGCATCGACACCTACCGCGCCAGCGGCGCCGGGGGCCAGCACATCAACAAGACCGACTCGGCGGTGCGCATCACCCACCTGCCCACCGGCATCGTGGCCGAATGCCAGGACGACCGCAGCCAGCACCGCAACAAGGCCAAGGCGCTGCAGGTGCTGTCGGCCCGCATCCAGGAAAAAGAGCGCGCCGAGCGCGCCGCGCGTGACGCCGCCCAGCGCAAGAGCCTGATCGGCAGCGGCGACCGCAGCGACCGCATCCGCACCTACAACTTCCCGCAGGGCCGGCTGACCGACCACCGCATCAACCTTACGCTGTACAAGCTGCTGGCCATCATGGAAGGGGAGCTGGACGATGTGGTGCAGGCGCTGCAGGCCTACGAGGCCGCGCAGCAGCTGGCGGCCCTGGAACTGGGCCAGGGCGCCTGAGCGGACGCTGGCGCTGCCCATGACCGAAGTCACCCTGCCCTTGACGATCAATGACGCGCTGCGGCAGGCCCGCGCTCTGGGGCTGGACCGGCTGGACGCCCAGCTGTTGTTGCTGCTGGCACTGGAGCGACCGGTGCAGGACCGGGCCTGGCTGCTGGCGCACGACCAGGACGCGCTGGCCGCCCAAGCGCAGGCCCGATTTGCCGCCCTGCTGGCGCGCCGGGCCGAGGGCGAGCCGCTGGCCTATATCACCGGGCAGCGCGAGTTCTTCGGCCTGAACCTGGCGGTGGACCCCCGGGTGCTGATTCCCCGCCCCGATACCGAAACACTGGTGAACTGGGCCCTTGAGCTGCTGCCGGCGGCGCTAAACGGCTCAGCCCCGCCCCAGCGGGTGCTGGACCTGGGCACCGGCAGCGGCGCGATTGCGCTGGCACTCAAAGCGCAGCGACCACAGCTGCGGGTTGTTGCGCTAGACCAAAGCGAGGCGGCACTGGCATTGGCGCGCGCCAATGCCGACCGGCTGGGGTTGACCATCGACTTCCGCCACGGCAACTGGCTCGATGGCGTGCACGACCGTTATCAGCTGATCGTGGCCAACCCACCCTACATTGCCGATACCGACCCGCACTTGGCCGCGCTGCGCCATGAGCCGTTACAAGCCCTGAGCGCCGGCGCCGATGGCCTGCAAGACCTGCGCACCATCATTGCCGGCGCCGCCCGCTGTCTGGCGCCGGCGGGCTGGCTGCTGCTGGAGCACGGGTACGACCAGGCCGGTAGCGTCAGCACCCTGCTGGAGGCGGCTGGCTTCAGCCAGGTGCAGTCCCGCGAAGATCTGGCCGGCATCGCCCGCTGCAGCGGCGGCCAACGGCCTGGCTGATGTGCAGGCGCCAATCGGCCAGCCCTTTCGACTTCAGGGTCTCCGCGGACAGCGGGTGCTGCAAAGTGAAATAATCGCGGCATCGAATTTGAAGGACCATCGACATGAGTGACACCCAAGAGCGTATTGACCAGCTTG
>JBEGOC010000054.1:0-12246 GCA_041182225.1 Pseudomonadota bacterium
GCGCTGCCGTCTTTCAGGTACAGCTCTTCTTTGCCGGCCTTCACCTTGTACAGCGGCGGCTGGGCGATGTAAATGTGGCCGCGCTCCACCAGCTCGGGCATTTGCCGGTAAAAGAAGGTCAGCAGCAGGGTGCGGATGTGGGCGCCGTCCACGTCGGCATCGGTCATGATGATGATGCGGTGGTAGCGCAGCTTGGCCACATTAAAGTCGTCACTGCCGGTGCTGCCGCCGGCCTTGCCAATGCCGGTGCCCAGGGCGGTGATCAGCGTCAATATTTCGTTGCTGGTCAGCAGCTTTTCGTAGCGGGCTTTTTCCACGTTCAAGATCTTGCCGCGCAGCGGCAGAATGGCCTGGAACTTACGGTCGCGCCCCTGCTTGGCGCTGCCGCCGGCAGAGTCGCCCTCCACCATGTAAATCTCGCACAGCGCCGGGTCTTTTTCCTGGCAGTCGGCCAGCTTGCCGGGCAGCCCCATGCCGTCCAGCACGCCCTTGCGCCGGGTCATGTCGCGGGCCTTGCGGGCAGCTTCGCGGGCGCGGGCGGCTTCGATGATTTTGCCGACGATGATCTTGGCATCGTTGGGGCGCTCTTGCAGGTAGTCAAACAGCAGGCGGCTCACAATGTCTTCCACCGGGCCGCGCACTTCAGAGCTGACCAACTTGTCTTTGGTCTGGCTGCTGAACTTGGGCTCGGGCACCTTCACGCTCAGCACGCAGGTCAGGCCCTCGCGCATGTCGTCACCGGTCACCTCTACTTTGGCTTTTTTGGCCAGCTCGCTGTCGTCGATGTACTTGTTGATGACGCGCGTCATGGCGGCGCGCAGGCCGGTCAGGTGGGTGCCGCCGTCTCGCTGCGGGATGTTGTTGGTAAAGCACAGCACCTGCTCGTTGTAGCCGCTGTTCCACTGCATCGCCACTTCAACGCCGATGTTGGTGCCCTGGTCGCTCTGCCGGTCACCCATGGCGTGGAAGATGTTGGGGTGCAACACCGTCTTGCCCTTGTTGATGAAGTTGACAAAGCCCTTGACGCCGCCGGCGCCGGCAAAGTCGTCTTCCTTGCCGGTGCGCTCGTCTTTGAGGCGGATGCGCACGCCGTTGTTCAAAAAGCTCAGCTCGCGCAGGCGCTTGGCCAAAATCTCGTAGTGAAACTCGTTGTTTTGCTGAAAGATCTCGGTGTCGGGCAAAAAGTGCACCTCGGTGCCACGCTTTTCGGTTTCGCCAATCACCTTCATGGGTGACACCGGCACGCCGTTCACCTCTTCGGTGATGCGGTTTTGCACAAAGCCCTTGCTGAACTCCATGGCGTGCACCTTGCCATCGCGCCGTATGGTCAGCCGCAGCATCTTGGACAGGGCGTTGACGCAGCTCACGCCCACGCCGTGCAGGCCGCCCGAGACCTTGTAGCTGTTCTGGTTGAACTTACCGCCGGCGTGCAGCTCGGTCAGGGCAATCTCGGCGGCCGAGCGCTTGGGCTCGTGCTTGTCGTCCATCTTGACGCCGGTGGGGATGCCGCGGCCGTTGTCCACCACGCTGATGGAGTTGTCAGAGTGGATGGTGACCAAAATGTCGTCGCAATGGCCGGCCAGAGATTCGTCAATCGAGTTGTCCACCACCTCAAACACCAGGTGGTGCAGGCCCGTGCCGTCTGAGGTGTCGCCGATGTACATGCCGGGGCGCTTGCGCACGGCTTCCAGCCCTTCCAGGATCTGGATGGAGCCCTCGCCATAGGCCTCCGTGGCGCCAGCCTGGTTGGTGTCGATGGTGGGCTGGAAGTTGGAGCTGTCGGCGCTTCCCTCGCCGGAGTGCACGGCGTCGGCCTCTGTGGGCGGTGTTTGGGGAGGCTTTTGGTCTTCGGTCATGTCTGGCTTTGGATGGGTGGCAGGCGGCAGCAGTCGGGCGCGGGGGCTCAGATGCGCATGGGCATCACCACGTACTTGAAGGTGGCGTTGTCGGGGATGGTGAACAGTGCCGAGCTGTTGCCGTCGGACAGCTCCAGCTTGACCATGTCCTGGCTCATGTTGCTCAGGGCGTCGATCAGGTAGGTGACGTTGAAGCCAATCTCAATGGTGTCGCCGCCGTAGTCGATGTCGAGCTCGTCCACGGCTTCTTCCTGCTCGGCGTTGTTGGACGCCACGCGCAGGCTGCCGGGCTCGACGCTCAGGCGCACGCCCTTGAACTTGTCGCTGGTCAGGATGGCGGTGCGCTGCAGCGTGGCCAGCAGCGCGGCGCGGCCCAGTGTGATGCTGTTGCGGTGGTTTTTGGGGATGACGCGGTTGTAGTCCGGAAACTTGCCTTCCACCAGCTTGGTCACAAACTCCATCTGGTCAAAACTGAACTTGGCCTGGTTGTTGGCAAACTGCATGTTGAGTGCGCCATCGGCATCGCTCAGCAGGCGCTGCAGCTCGATCACGGTCTTGCGCGGCAGGATCACCTCTTGCCGGGGTACCTCGGTCTCCAGCGTGGCAGAGGCAAAGGCCAGGCGGTGGCCGTCGGTGGCCACCAGGCTGAGCTGCTTGCCCTCGGCCACGAACAGAATGCCGTTCAGGTAATAGCGGATGTCGTGCACGGCCATGGCAAACGCCACCTGGCCCAGCAGGTCTTTCAGGGTTTTTTGCGGCACGCTGAACACCGGGCCGAAGTTGGCCGACTCCTGCACCAGCGGAAAATCTTCAGCCGGCAGGGTTTGCAGTGTGAACTTGCTCTTGCCGCCCTTCAGGACCAGCTTGCTGGCGTTTGATTCCAGCGACACGGTCTGGTCGGCCGGCAGGGTGCGCAGGATGTCGATCAGCTTGCGCGCGCCCACGGTGGTGGTGAAGTCGCCGGTGTCGCCGCCCAGTTCGGCGGCGGTGCGGATTTGAATTTCCAGGTCGCTGGTGGTGAGTTGCACCGAGGCGCCGGTCTTGCGGATCAGGATGTTGGCCAGAATAGGCAGCGTGTGGCGCCGCTCCACGATGCCGCAAACCGACTGCAGCACAGCCAGAACCTTGTCTTGTGTAGCCTTCAGGACGATCATGTCAACCTCTTATGAATGGATGAATCCGCTGGCAGGGTGCCGATGTCGGACGAGTCTGGTTTGCGATGCCATTTTCCGCTTTTATTGACCTGGTCAACCTTTGAGGGTTTGTTCCAGCACATGCAGTTGCTGGTTCAACTCGGTCATTTGTTGTCGCTCCCCGCCAATCTTGCGCACCGCGTGCAGCACCGTGGTGTGATCGCGGCCGCCGAACAATTCTCCGATTTCCGGAAGGCTTTTCTGTGTCAGCTCTTTGGCCAGGTACATCGCAATCTGCCGCGGCCGGGCAATGCTGGCCGGCCGCTTCTTGGAGTACATGTCCGCGACCTTGATCTTGTAGTAATCGGCCACTGTTTTCTGGATGTTTTCCACCGAAATCTGCCGGTTCTGGATGGACAGGAGGTCGCGCAGCGCTTCGCGCGCCAGCAGGATGGAGATGTCTTTCTGGTTGAAGCGCGAGTAGGCCAGGATCTTGCGCAACGCGCCTTCGAGCTCGCGCACGTTGGAGCGCACGTTTTTGGCCACAAAAAAGGCCACCTCTTCGGGCATGTCGGCGCTTTCGGCCCGCGCCTTGTTGATCAGGATGGCCACGCGCATTTCCAGCTCGGGCGGCTCGATGGCCACCGTCAGGCCCGAGTCAAAGCGTGACACCAGCCGCTCGTGGATGTCGGCCAGGCCCTTGGGGTAGGTGTCGCTGGTCATCACGATGTGCGACTTCTTGGCCAGCAGGGCCTCGAAGGCATTGAAGAACTCTTCCTGCGTGCGCTCCTTGTTGGCAAAGAATTGCACGTCGTCAATCAGCAGCAAATCGAGCGAGTGGTAGCGCTCCTTGAACTCATCAAACGTCTTGCGCTGGTAGGCTTTGACCACATCTGAGACAAATTGCTCAGCATGGATGTAGAGAACTTTGCTTTGGGGCCGGTCCGCCAGCATCCGGTTGCCTACCGCGTGCATCAGGTGGGTCTTGCCCAAACCGACGCCGCCGTAGATGAACAGCGGGTTGTACAGGTGGCCCGGCATGCCCGCCACATGCATGGCAGCAGCCCGCGCCATGCGGTTGGCGCTGCCCTCGATCAGGGTGTCAAAGGTGAGCGCGGTATTGAGCCGGTTTTTGGGCAGGGCCGTGTTGCGCTCGGCGCCGGCCTCGCCCGCGTCTTCCACCATCACGGTATCGGCCTGCTGCGACGCAGGTTCAACGCCAACAATGGTTTCCTTGTGAGCAAGCACCAACTCCAGCAGCACGGCCTGGCCCGAATACTTCTCCAGCATGGCCACGATGCGGCTGCTGTATTGGGTTCGGATCCAGTCCAGTTTGAAGCGGTTGGCGACGAACAGCGTGACCTTGGACAGGTTGGCCGCCACCTGCGCCGACAGCGGTTTGATCCAGGTGTTGAACTGCTGTTCGGGCAGCTCCTGGGCCAGTTGATCCATGCAGGATTGCCAGAGCTGGCTGGCCGCTTCCCGGCCTGAGGCGTCGGCGTCGCCGACGAATGTCCCGCTTGTCATTGTTATCGTGTGCTTCTGTGGATAGATGGCCGCTGGGGCTGCCCGCATTGTAATTTATCCAGCATTTATCCACATACCGAAACCGGCGGGCAAACCAGTCGCCTCTGCTTGCCTCGGGGCGACCCAATTTGCCCTGCCTGACAAAGTTTGCGATAATGCCGAGTTCGCCCGACCGCAGGTTGGGGAAACCACCGACTGTGGCCTGCGCATTCATGGCGAGTATGCGGACCCAGACTTGAGCCCTATAGGATTCCGACATGAAACGCACTTACCAGCCCTCCAAGATCCGCCGCGCCCGCACCCACGGCTTCCTGGTCCGCATGAAGACCCGCGGTGGCCGCGCCGTCATCAACGCGCGCCGCGCCAAGGGCCGCAAGCGTCTGGCCGTCTAAGCCCGGCCGAGCTGACCGCGCACTGGGCAACCGCAAGCACGGCGCCGCGACAAATTGCAGCGACTCAGAGCGTGGCATGAGTTTCAAACTGTGCTGGCTGGTGTAACCGCGGCCCGCACGCCTCATTTCGCCCTGCACACCGCCCCCTTGGAGCCTACCGTGTCTGCCCCGGCCGTGGTGCTTGGTGTGATGGTGCCCAAACGCTGGGCCAAACGGGCCGTCACGCGCAACAGCATCAAACGCCAGGCCTTCAATGTCGGCCATGGCTACGAATCCCGGTTGCCAAGCGCTGCCTACGTGGTGCGCCTGCGCGCCGCCCTGAGCCGGACCGAATTCCGCAGCGCCAGCTCCGAGCTTCTGAAAGCCGCCATGCGCTTGGAGCTGGAGCAGTTGTTCAGTGCCGCCCTGGCGCGCCTGCCGCAGACCGTAACGCCGGGAGCCGCATGAGCAAACGGTTGCTGCTGCTCTTGCTCAAGGGCTATCGCTTGCTGCTGAGCCCGTGGTTGGGTTCCGCCTGTCGTTTTGAGCCGACCTGTTCGCTCTATGCCATGCAGGCGATCGAAACCCATGACGCGCTGGCCGGCAGCTACCTGACGCTGGCGCGGCTGGCCCGGTGCCATCCCTGGTGTGAGGGCGGTGCCGATCCGGTGCCTGCCAGCAAGCCCAAATTGTTTTCCCGTTTCATTTCCCCCCCCATTCACGAGAAGTCTTCATGAACGATATCCGCCGCACCATTCTCTGGGTGGTTTTTGGCTTTTCCATGGTGCTCCTGTGGGACCAGTGGCAGGTGCATACCGGACACAAGGCCACCTTTTTCCCGGCCCCGACCAATACGGCGGCGGTGGCACCCGTTGCGCCGGCAGCCTCCTCTGGCGTGCCAGTGCCGAGTGCAGTGCCGAGCGCCGTGCCAGTGGCTGGCGCCGGTGTCCAGGCGGTGCCCGGTGTGGCGGCAACAGCCGTACCGAGCGCGCCCGCAGTCTCGCGTGAGCGGGTGATCGTATCGAGCGACGTGCTCAAACTCAGCTTTGACACCGAGGGTGGCGCGCTGGTCCGTGCGGAGCTGTTGAAGCATATTGACATGGCCGACAAGGGCCGTAATTTCGTGCTGCTCGATGACAGCAAGGACCGCGTCTACCTGGCGCAGACGGGTTTGATCGGCGCCGCCGCCGGTGGCAACCTGCCGACGCACAAAACAGCCATGACCCTGACACCTGGCGACCGCCAGCTCAAGGACGGCCAGCAGACCCTGGTGCTGCGTTTCGAGTCCGCCGAGGTGGGCGGCGTGAAACTGGTGAAAACCTACACCCTGAGCCGTGGCGCCTACGCCGTCAAGGTCAAGCATGAGGTGGTCAACGTGGGTGCGACGGCGGTGTCGCCGCAGCTGTACCTGCAGCTGGTGCGCGATGGCAACAAACCGCCGGGCGAGTCGGCGTTCTACTCCACCTTTACCGGCCCGGCGGTGTACACCGAAGCCAAGAAGTACCAGAAGGTCGAGTTCTCCGACATTGAAAAGAACAAGATCGAGATCGAAAAAAGCGCGTCCAACGGCTACGTGGCCATGGTGCAGCATTACTTTGCCAGCGCCTGGCTGCTGCCCGACGGCCTGCCGCGCGAGCTGTTCATGCGCAAGGTGGACACCAATTTGTACTCGGCCGGCATGATCGTGCCGCTGGGCAGCATCGAGCCGGGCGCGACCAAAGCGCTGGACGCCCAGTTTTTTGCCGGCCCGCAGGAAGAAAAAATGCTGGAGGCGCTGGCGCCCGGGCTGGAACTGGTCAAGGACTACGGCTGGCTGACCATCCTGGCCAAGCCGCTGTACTGGCTGCTCGATTGGCTGCACGGCAACATTGCCAACTGGGGCTGGGCGATCGTGGCGCTGGTGCTGCTGCTGAAAATCGCCTTTTACTGGCTCAATGCCAAGGCCTACGCCAGCATGGCCAAGATGAAAGCGGTCAACCCCAGGGTGATGGAGATGCGCGAGCGGCTCAAGGACAAGCCGCAGCAGATGCAGCAGGAGATGATGCGCATCTACCGCGAGGAAAAGGTCAACCCCATGGGCGGCTGCTTCCCGATCATGGTGCAGATTCCGGTGTTCATTGCGCTGTACTGGGTGTTGTTGTCCAGCGTCGAGATGCGCAACGCGCCCTGGGTGATGTGGATCCACGACCTGTCGTCGCCTGACCCGTACTACATCCTGCCGCTGGTGATGACGCTGACCACCGTGCTGCAGACCGCGCTGAACCCGGCCCCGCCCGATCCCTTGCAGGCCAAGCTGATGTGGTTCATGCCGCTGGCCTTCAGCGTGATGTTCTTCTTCTTCCCATCGGGGCTGGTGCTGTACTGGATCACCAACAATATTTTGTCGATTGCACAGCAGTGGATCATCAACACCCGCATGGGCGTGCCGCCGCAGTTCAACCTGCCCAAGTTCTGAACCAGGACCCGATCGCCGCCGTGGCCACCGCCCCCGGGCGGGGCGCGGTGGGCATCATCCGGGTCAGCGGGCAGGGCCTGGCGCCGCTGGTGACGGCGCTGTGCGGCCAAGCCCTCAAGCCCCGGCAAGCCACCTACCTGCCGTTCCTGGACCCGACCGGCCAGCCCAATGACCAGGGCCTGGCCAATATTTTTCCTGCGCCCCACTCCTTCACCGGCGAAGATGTGCTGGAACTGCAGGCCCATGGCGGGCCGGTGGTGCTGCAGCTGCTGCTGGCGCGCTGTCTGGCCGCTGCTGCCGAACCCCATCCCGAGCAACCCGGGCCGCTGCTGCCCCGATTGCGTCTGGCCCAACCCGGTGAGTTCTCGCAACGCGCTTTTTTGAACGACAAGATCGACCTGGCCCAGGCCGAGGCGATTGCCGACCTGATCGACGCCAGCACCGAGGCCGCCGCCCGCAGCGCCAGCCGCTCGCTGACCGGCGAGTTCTCGCGCGAGATCGGCACGCTGCTGGAGGCGCTGATCCACCTGCGCATGCTGGTCGAGGCCACGCTGGACTTTCCCGAAGAAGACATCGACTTTTTGCAAAAGGCTGATGCCCAGGGCCAGCTGGGTCGCCTGCAAACCAGCGTGCAGGCGGTGCTGGGGCGCGCGCGCCAGGGCGCACTACTGCGCGAGGGCATCACGGTGGTGATTGCCGGCCAGCCCAATGCCGGCAAGTCGTCATTGCTCAACGCCCTGGCTGGCGCCGAGCTGGCCATCGTTACCCCCATTGCCGGCACCACGCGCGACAAGGTGCAGCAAACCATCCAGATCGAAGGTGTGCCGGTGCATGTGATCGACACCGCCGGTCTGCGCGACAGCGCGGACGAGGTGGAAAAAATCGGCATCGCCCGCGCCTGGGACGCCATCGCCGGTGCCGACGCGGTGCTGTTCCTGCACGACCTGACCCGCATAGACGCTCCTGAATACATAGCGGGAGAGTCAATGGTGACAAGGGTTCTTGCCGAAAAAGTCCCTGAATCGGTGCCGGTGCTGGACGTCTGGAACAAGGCCGACGCCGCCCCAGCTGCTGTGCCGCGGGCTGGCTTGGCCCTGTCGGCCAAGACTGGCGCCGGGCTGGACGCACTGCGCCGCCGCCTGCTGGAACTGGCCGGCTGGCAGGCCGCGCCCGACGGTGTGTACATGGCACGCGAGCGCCACCTGCAGGCGCTGCGCCGGGTGCAAGCGCACCTGCAGCAAGCCGCCGAGCTGCTGCAACAGCAGGCCCAGGCCTTGGACCTGTTGGCCGAGGAACTGCGCCTGGCCCAAAACGCGCTGGGCGAGATCACTGGTCAGTTCAGCGCCAACGATCTGCTGGGTGTGATTTTTTCGAAGTTTTGTATCGGCAAGTAGATGGATGAGGCGCAGGCCCTTATATGGGCCAGCTGGTTCCCTGCTTTGCGATTGGATCGTGAAAAACCTGCAATTTGAAAATCGAATTTTCAGATTACAGGTTTTTGGACTATCATGCCCCCATGATTGAGCGCAATATCGCGCCAGTGCTCAAGCACCTGGCCAGTCAGTATCCGGTCATCACGCTTACGGGCCCTCGCCAAAGCGGCAAGACCACGCTGGCCAAAGCCATTTTTGCCGGCAAGCCGTATATCACCCTGGAGGATCCAGACACGCGCCGCTATGCGCAAGACGATCCGCGTGGTTTTCTTGGGCAATATGTGCAAGGGGCAGTGCTCGATGAAATTCAGCGAGTGCCGGAGCTTGCGTCTTATTTGCAAGGCATGGTCGATGCCGACTCCCAGCCCGGCAGGTTCATCTTGACGGGCAGTCACCAGTTTGAACTGATGACTCAGGTGTCGCAGTCACTGGCGGGCCGAACTGCCGTACTGCGACTGCTGCCGTTTACGCTTGCCGAAGTGCAGCGGCTTAGAGGTAGAGGATCAGCTCCCGATCTCGCCCAAACCCTGTTGACGGGCTTTTACCCGCGCATCCACGACCAGGGCCTCAACCCCTCACAAGCACTGGCAGACTACTTCGCAACGTATGTGCAACGCGATCTGCGTCAGCTCGCTGCAGTGCAGGACCTGCAGCGCTTTGAGCGATTTGTGCGGCTTTGTGCCGGGCGCACCGGGCAGTTGCTTAATTTGACCAGTCTGGGCAATGACGCCGGTGTCTCGCATGTCACCGCCCGGGCTTGGATTGACCTGCTGCAAAGCAGCTACATCGTGCACTTGCTGCCGCCATGGTTTGGAAACGCCGGCAAGCGCTTGGTCAAAGCGCCGAAACTGTATTTTTACGACGTGGGCCTGGCCTGCTGGCTACTGGGCTTGCGTATTGCAGACCAGGTGTCGCGTGACCCGCTGTGGGGCAGCCTGTTTGAGAATTTTGTCATCATGGAGGCCATGAAAGACCGACTTAACGCCGGTGAGACGGCTGAAATGTACTTTTACCGGGATTCTGAAGGTAACGAGGTCGATTTGTTGCTGCCAGCGGGCGGCAAGTTGCACGCGATCGAAATCAAGGCTGGTGCAACAGTCAACCGGGATTACTTCAAAGGACTGAAAACTTTTGCCGCCCATCAACCGTCGGTATTCGCAAGTGGTTGTGTCATTTTTGGGGGCCAAGAGGGGCAACACCGCAGTGACTGGCCAGTACATTCCTGGCGGCAGTTGCAAAGCAAAGCAATGGCCTGACTGAAGCATGTTCACCGCCACCTTCACCTTTGCCCCCGGCGCATTTGACGCCGAGTTCCACGCGATGGACCAGGCCATTGCCGAGGTTGCCCGCGCCACGCCCGGCTATCTGGGGGAGGAGGCGTGGGAGAACCCGGCCAACGGGCTGGTCTCGACGGTGTACTACTGGGACACGCTGGAAGCCCTGCAAGCCTTGATGCAGCACCCGACTCACCTGGCAGCCAAAGCGCAGCAGCAGCAGTGGCTGAACGGCTACCAGGTGGTGATTGCCCAGGTGCTGGCCAATTACGGTGATGGCGGCATTGCCCACCCGCTGGCAGGCCGCCAGCTGCCGGCTGGCCGACTTGGCCCAGCCCACCCTTGATCGGAGCCCACCGCATGGCCTGGTTTGCCTTTTTGATCGCGGCCGTCGTTCTGGCTATCACGCCCGGCCCCGGCATCGCCTACGTGGTGGCGCGCACGGTGGCGGGTGGCCGATCTGAAGGGCTGGCGTCGTGCGTTGGCACCGGTATCGGCGGGATGCTGCATGTGCTGGCGGCGGCCCTGGGTTTGTCGCTGCTGCTGGCCGAGTCGGCGCTGGCGTTTGGCCTGCTGAAATACCTGGGCGCGGCCTATCTGGTCTACCTGGGCGTGCGCTTGCTGCGGCGCAAAGATGCTGCTTTTGTGCTGCCGGGTGTGAGGGCGCAGGGTGCGGCACTGGCCTTGCGCGAGGGCATTCTGGTCGAGGCCTTGAACGTCAAGACCGCGCTGTTTTTTCTGGCGTTTTTGCCGCAGTTTGTCACACCCGCCATGCCGCTGACGCCTCAGCTGGTGCTGCTGGGCAGCATTTGCGTGGGGCTCAACACCCTGGTGGATGTGGCGGCGGTGTTGGCTGCGCAGCGGCTGCTGGCCTCCGGGCCGGCTCGGGCCGCACGGGCCCGGCTGCTGACCCGCGCCTCCGGCATCACCATGCTGGGTTTGGGCGCCTTTTTGGCGCTGGCGCGGCGCGAGGCTTAGGCCTTATACCGGCAGCGCTGCTGCTCACCCCGAGGTGGCGACGGCCGCCTCAAACAGCGCAAACAGCTCGCGCTGCCAGGGCCCCTCGTGGCTCAGGGCGGTTTGCACCAGCACGGTTTGGCTGGCGCGGTCCACCAGCACCCGCTGGCCGTGGTGGCCGTTCATCATCAGCCAGGCGCCGCCGGGGCGCGGGTGCCAGAAGAAGTTCTTGTAGCCCATGTCGGGCCGCATGGTGCCGTAGCGCACCTGCTGGTCCTGCGGGCCGTGGCGGGCGCAGTCGGCCAGCCAGGCTTTGCTGACGATCTGGCGGCCCTGCATCTCGCCCTGTTGTGCCACCAGCTGGCCCAGCCGGGCCCAGTCGCGCAGGCGGGCGGCGAAGCCGACGCAGTTGTACTCCCGGCCCAGGGCGTCGGTCAGCCATCTGGCATCGGCCTCGGCGCCCATCGGCTGCCACAGCTGCGTCTGGGCGAACTGCGCCAGAGGGCCGCCACTCACGGCACGCAGCACCATGCCCAGCGTCAAAGGGCAGAGTTCGTTGTAGTTGTAGCGCACGCCCGGCGCCTCCAGCGTGCCGCGCCACTCGCGCACCACCCGGTTCACATCGGTGCCCACGGTGCGGGCGTGCGGCCAGCCCAGCAGCGCCGGCACATCGATGCGCACCGGGTCACGCTCGTGCACCACGTCAGCCCCGCTGGACATGTTGAGCAGGTGGCGCAGCGGCACCTGGCCGTGCAGCGTGCCCTGAAGCTCGGGCACGTGGTCTTGCGGCAGGTCGTCCAGGCTGCGGATCAGGCCCTGGTCCAGCGCAATGCCCACCAGCAGTGAGGTCACGCTCTTGGCCATGGACCAGCTGGTCAGGCGCATGCTGGCGTCGCGCCCAAAGCGGTAGTGCTCGGCCCAGACCTGACCCTGGCGCGCGATCAGCAGGCCGGTCACGGGCCATTGGTCCAGGTAGTCCGGCACACTGCGGCTCACCAGCCCCCAGCGGTAGCGCACCGTCTTTGGCGCCGCCGACAGCGGGCTGGCCTGGGCTGGGGCGGTGATTCGGTGGTGCCGGAACATGGCCTCGAAGCCGCCCGAGTAGTTGCCGGCGCGGTAGGCCGGGTAAGCCTCCCAGCGTGGCGGCTGGCCCGGCGGGCCCCCGCCTGAGGGGGAGCCCGGCGCCCCGCCCCAGTCGCCGGCGGGCTGCGCCGACGCCCGGCCCGGCCAATGGCCAGCC
>JBEGOC010000055.1:0-5666 GCA_041182225.1 Pseudomonadota bacterium
GGAGCATGTCGGGCAGGCCGGACGTGTGGGTCAGCAGGTGGCGTACCCGCACGGCCGCCCGATCGGGTCCGGCAAACTCCGGCAGGTACCGGGCCACCGGGTCGTCCAGCGACACCAGGCCACGCTCGACCAGCATCATCACCGCCACGGCATTCACCGGCTTGGTGATCGAGGCCAGCAGGTACACCGCATCGGGCGTGGCACCATGGCCCACGTGCAGCACCACACGCCCATGGCGGGCCACGAGCCTCGAGGCGGCGGCCACACGGCGCTCAGCCACCTCGGCGGCGAGCAGGGCAGAAGCACGTGCCAGGCGCTGCGGGCACATGCCCTGGCTTGCGGGAGAGTCGGTAGGCAGTAAGTGGGTCATGGCACGCTCCGGGCAATGCGAACGAGGATCATCGGGCAGGCATGCCAGCCTCAATGCTGATCGATGACCCGACGTTGGTGTGGAACTTGGAACTCGGGCTTGCACCGCGCCTGCAGCAAGACAGCCCCTGGCTGAGGAGGCGTCATGGACGTTGACGCAGGCGCAGTTGCCAGGCGTTGCCCAGACCCGACAGGATGATCAGCGCGATGCCGGTGCCAGCCAGCGTGCCTGGCAACTCGCTGAACACGATCCAGCCAAACAGCACGGCGAAGCCGACTTGCGAGTACATGTACGGCACCACCTCGGTGGCCGGCGCACGCTGGTAGGCCAGGGCCAGCAGAAAATGGCTGACGGCGCCGATCGCCCCCAAGGCCACCATCAGCAGCCACATGAAACCGGAATCGACCGTCGACCAGCCCCAGGGCAGCAGCAGGCTGGCGGCGATTGCGCCGCTGCACATGCTCAGAAAGTGCACCGTGCTGGCCGGCTCGGTGCGGCTCAGGTGGCTGCTGCTGAGCTGGTAGGCGACGGAGGCGACCACGCAGGCCAGCGGCAGCAGCGTGTTCCAGCCGAAGCGCGGCTGGGCCGGCTCGATGATCAGCATCACGCCGGCAAAGCCGACCAGCAGGAACAGCCATTGCGTCGGCCGAACCCGCTCCCGGAACAAGGTGGCCGAGATCAGGGTCACGATCACCGGCACCAGCATGACGATCGCGACGAATTCGCCCACCGGCATGAAGCGCACGCTGAGGATGGCGAACAGCGTGCTGGCCACCAGCGACAGGCCGCGCAGCGTCTGCAGCCAGGGCCGGCGGGTGCGCAACAGGGCGCGCCCATGCGCCGGCCACAGCCACAGGCTGGAGATCAGCGCCTGAAGGACGTAGCGCGCCCACAGGGCCATCAGCACCGGCACAGTCTGGACCACGTACTTGGTGGTGGTATCCATGATCGCGAACAGGCAGGTGGCCGCCAGCGTGAGCGCGATCGCTGCCAGGGATGCCTTACGCAGTGGCATCAGCGGCGCAGTGGTGCGCGCCAAGCATCTTGGACGCCCGGGACGATTTTGCCGCGGTGCCGGCGTAACGGGAACTGCACGGTGGTAAAGGCGTCAGCCCGCCTTCACCCTCAGCCGCCAGGCGTGCAGCAGCGGCTCGGTGTAGCCGCTGGGCTGCGCCAGGCCTTTGAACACCAGGTCGCAGGCGGCTCGGTAGGCCTTGGAGGTGTCGAAGTGGCCGGCCATCGGGTGGTACAGCGGGTCGCTCGCGTTCTGGTTGTCCACTACCGCCGCCATGCGCTCGAAGGTTTCGCGCACCTGCTGCTCGGTCACCACGCCGTGGTGCAGCCAGTTGGCGATGTGCTGGCTGCCGATGCGCAGGGTGGCGCGGTCTTCCATCAGCCCGACGTTGTGGATGTCGGGCACCTTGGAGCAGCCTACGCCCTGGTCGACCCAGCGCACCACATAGCCCAGGATGCCCTGGGCGTTGTTGTCCAGCTCCTGCTGCTTCTCGGCCGCGCTCCAGTTGGGCGTGGCAGTCACCGGGATGCTCAGCAGGCCGGTGAGCAGCGCCTCGCGTTCTTGGCTGGCCTTGATTTTTTCCAGGCCCTTTTGCACGTCCGACACCAGCACCTGGTGGTAGTGCAGCGCGTGCAGCGTGGCACCGGTGGGGCTGGGCACCCAGGCGGTGTTGGCGCCGGCTTTGGGGTGGCCGATCTTCTGTTCCAGCATGGCCTTCATCAGGTCGGGCATGGCCCACATGCCCTTGCCGATCTGGGCCCGGCCGCGCAGGCCGCAGGCCAGGCCGACCAGCACGTTGTTGCGCTCGTAGGCCTGGATCCAGGCACTGGTTTTCATGTCGCCCTTGCGGATCATCGGGCCGGCCTGCATGGCGCTGTGCATCTCGTCGCCAGTGCGGTCCAGGAAGCCGGTGTTGATGAAGGCCACGCGGCTGGCGGCGGCGGCAATGCAGGCCTTCAGGTTCACGCTGGTGCGGCGCTCCTCGTCCATGATGCCGAGCTTGACCGTGCTGTCGGGCAGGCCCAGCAGTTTCTCCACCCGGGCGAACAGCTCGGCGGCAAAGGCCACCTCGGCCGGCCCGTGCATCTTGGGCTTGACGATGTAGACCGAGCCCTGGCGCGAATTGCGGATGGCGTCTTGGGCCGTGCGCTTGAGGTCATGCAGCGCGATGGTGGTGGTGACCACCGCGTCCAGAATGCCCTCGGGAATCTCGCGCTGCTGGCCGTCCTTGGCCGTGTACAGGATGGCCGGGTTGGTCATCAGGTGGCCGACGTTGCGCACGAACAGCAGCGAGCGGCCGTGCAGCCGTACCGGCTTGCCCTTGCCAGAAGGCGGCGTGTAGAGCCGGTCCGGGTTCAGGCCACGGGTCAGCATCTGCCCGCCTTTTTGAAACGACTCGGTCAGCGTGCCTTGCAGGATGCCCAGCCAGTTGCTGTAGGCCAGCACCTTGTCCTGTGCGTCCACCACCGCCACCGAGTCTTCCAGGTCGAGGATGGTGGACAGGGCGGATTCGATCACCAGGTCGCAGACGCCGGCCGGGTCGGTGGCGCCAATGGCGGTGGCGCGGTCAATGCGGATGTCCAGGTGCAGGCCGTGGTGCACCAGCAGCACCGACGACGGGCGCTTGGCCTCGCCCTGATAGCCCACAAGCTGGCTCGCATCGGCCAGGCTGGTGGTGCGGCCGTCGTGGAGCTGGACGGCCAGCTTGCCGTCCTTGATGCGGTAGCCCACGGCATTCAGGTGCGAGCCCCGGCGCAGTGGCGCGGTGCGGTCCAGCACATGGCGGGCGTACTCGATCACTTTGGCGCCGCGTTTCGGGTTGTAACTGCGGCCTTTCTCGCAGCCGTCGGCTTCGCTGATGACGTCTGTGCCATAGAGCGCGTCGTACAGGCTGCCCCAGCGCGCGTTGGCGGCATTGAGGGCGTAGCGGGCGTTGAGTACCGGCACCACCAGCTGCGGCCCGGCCTGCTTGGCCAGTTCAGCGTCCACGTTGGTGGTGCTGATCTTGACCTTGCCCGGCTCGGGCACCAGGTAGCCGATGCGCGTCAGAAAGGCGCGGTAGGCCGGCATGTCCTGGATCGGGCCGGGGTGGGCGCTGTGCCAGGCGTCCAGCTCGGTCTGTAGGCGGTCGCGCTCGGCCAGCAGGGCGAGGTTCTTGGGCGCCAGGTCGGCCACGATCGCGTCAAAGCCCTTCCAGAACTTGGCCGGGCGGATGCCGGTGCCGGGCAGCACCCGGGTCTCGATGAACTGGTGCAGCTCGGTGGCCACCTGCAGGCGGTGGGCGGGGGTGCGGTCGGTCATGGTGTCAAACCTCATTCATGGGGACAGATGGAAAAAAATCCAGCACGGCGCGCAAGCTGGCGCCGGTGCGAGTGGGCCGGGTGCCGAGCTCTTCAAACGGCTGCTGGTAGCGGTTGACCCAGAGCGTCTGGTAGCCGTACCAGGTGGCGGCCAGCGCGTCCCAGGCATTGCAGCTGACAAAGGCAATGCGGCCAGCCGGCAAGCCGGTGGCCTGCTCGCCCAACGCGTAGGCCTCGGGGTGGGTTTTGTATTTGCGGATCGGGTCGACGCTGATCACGTGGGTCAGCAGCCCGTCCAGTCCGGCGGATTTGACCGCCAGCTGCAGCATGGCTGGGTCGCCGTTGCTCAGGATGCCGGTCGGAATGCCGCGCCGCTGCAGCTCGCTCAGCACCTCGCGGTTTTCCGGGAAGGCGCTCAGGCTGCGGTACTGGTTCATCAGGCGCTCGACCGCGGCGCCATAATGTTGGTCAAAACTGGCCTCAGACCACGTGGTTATTGAGGTTGCAGCTATTTTTTTAATAGCAAACACCAGGGCGCCCCGGGTCAGCTGCCAAAACGGTTGGTAGTGGGCGCCGTGGTTGCTGGTGGTGACCAGCCGGGTGTACTCGATCTGCTTGTCGCGCCAGAGCAGGCTCAGCGCCTGGCCCTGGCCCGGAAACAGCTGCTCGGCCGCCAGCGCCACGCTGTAGACGTCAAACAGGGTGCCGTAGGCGTCAAACAGCACCGCCAGTGGCGGGGCCAGGGCGGGGCGTTTGTCGAAGGGCGTGGCACGGCTTTTCATCGAGGCTTGACTGTATTCGATACCTGACCAAAGATTAAATGGCGAAAAATTCAATAATCTGTGACAAAAATGCGTGTAATCTAGGCTGGCCAGTCGGCGCGGGCCGTTGCACAATCTCGGCATGACGACAGCCCCCACCCCCAACCCCGCCCTGCCGCTCACCGGGCTGCGCGTGGTGGAGTTCACCCACATGGTGATGGGCCCGACCTGCGGCATGGTGCTGGCCGACCTGGGGGCCGAGGTGATCAAGGTGGAGCCGATCGAAGGCGATCGCACCCGGCATTTGCTCGGCGCCGGCGCTGGTTTCTTCCCCATGTTCAACCGCAACAAGAAGAGCATCGCCCTGGACCTGCACCAGCCCGACGGTGCCGCGGTGGCGCGCAGGCTGGCGGCCAGCGCCGATGTGGTGGCCGAGAACTTCAAGCCCGGCACCATGGCCAAGTACGGGCTGGACTACGCCGCGCTCAGTCAGGCCGACCCGCGCCTGATCTACGTCAGCCACAAAGGCTTTTTGCCCGGGCCCTATGAGCACCGCACCGCGCTGGACGAGGTGGTGCAGATGATGGGCGGCCTGGCCTACATGACCGGCCGCCCCGGGGACCCGCTGCGCGCCGGCAGCAGCGTCAACGACATCATGGGCGGCATGTTTGGTGCCATCGGCGCCATGGGGGCGCTGATTCAGCGCGGCATCACCGGCCGGGGCCAGGAGGTGCAAGCCGCGCTGTATGAGAACAATGTGTTTCTGGTGGGCCAGCACATGCTGCAGTACGCCATCACCGGCCGCGCGGCCGCACCCATGCCGGACCGCATCTCGGCCTGGGGCATCTACGATATCTTCACCGTCAAGGACGGCGAGCAGATCTTTCTGGCGGCGGTCAGCGACGCCCAGTGGCTGACCTTTTGCGATGCGCTGGGCTTGGCCGACCTGCGCGATCTGCCGCAGTACGCCAGCAACAACCTGCGGGTGCAGGGGCGGGCCAGCCTGATGCCGGTGTTGCGCGAGCGGCTGGCCCAATGGCGCGCGGCCGAGCTGGCGGCGCTGTTTGAGCGGGTCGGCCTGCCGTTTGCGCCGATCCGAAAGCCCGAAGAGCTGTACGAGGACGAGCACCTGCGGGCCACCGGCGGCCTGGCCGACATCACCCTGCCCGACGGCGAGCGCGCCGGCCAGCGCGTGGGCACCGTGCTATTCCCCTTCACGC
>JBEGOC010000056.1:0-13306 GCA_041182225.1 Pseudomonadota bacterium
TGGCTGGCCCTGGCCGCAGCGTTGGCGGTGCTGCTGCTGGTGTGTGCTGCCCCGCTGCTGGCGATTGTCTGGCGCGCGCTGCTGGCCGGGCCGGCGGCCTGGGCCGAGCTGCTGGCGCCGGAGACCCTGGCGGCACTCTGGAACACCCTGCGCTTTTCGGCGCTGGCGCTGCTGCTGGCCACGCTGCTGGGGCTGGCCCATGCCTTGTCAGCGCGGGCCTGGCTGCCTTGGCGCGCAGCCAGCTACCTGCCCTTTGTGGTGTCGCCGGTGACCGTCGCCTTTGGCCTGTTGCTGCTGTACCCGGGCTGGACCGCCAGCCTGCCATTGCTGCTGGCGGCCTACGCAGTGCTGGCCTACCCCTTTGTGACCCAGTCGCTGACCGCCGGGCTGGACAGCCTGCCGCCGCAGTTGGACCACGCCGCACGCACGCTGGGCGCCGGCCCCTGGCGCACCCTTTGGCGGGTGACCCTGCCGCTGCTGCGTCCGGCGTTGCGGCGGGGCATGGCCTTTGCCGCCGCCAGCGCGGTCGGCGAGTTTGCGGTGACGCTGTTTTTGTCGCGCCCTGAATGGGCCACACTCAGCACCCTGATTTACGAGCGGCTGGGCCGGCCCGGCGCCGCCAACCGCGATGCCGCGCTGGTGCTGGCCTGCCTGCTGATGGCGCTGGCGCTGCTGGCGTTTGTGCTGATTGAATGGCCGGCGCGCCAGCGCCCAGCCGATCGACCTCCAAGGAATCTGGCCCATGCTTGAGCTGCGCCACATCCACAAGCAGTTCGGGTCGCGCGTGCTGGCGCAGGACCTGAGCCTGCGCGTGTCGCCCGGAGAAATCGTGGCCCTGCTCGGGCCGTCGGGCTGCGGCAAGAGCACCCTGCTCAAGATCGTGGCCGGGCTGGAGCCGCCGGATCAGGGCAGCGTCTGGTTCAACGGCCAGGACATCACCCAGCTGCCGCCGGAGCGGCGCGGCTTTGCCCTGATGTTCCAGGACTTCGCGCTGTTCCCGCACCTGAATGTGCTCGACAACGTAGCCTTCGGCCTCGTGGAGCAGCGCCTGACGCGCGCGCAGGCGCGGCAGCAGGCCACCGCGATGCTGGCGCGCGTCGGCCTGGCGGCCCTGGCGCAGCAGCGGGTCTGGACCCTGTCGGGTGGTGAGCAGCAACGCGTGGCCCTGGCGCGGGCCCTGATCACTGCACCGCGCGCGCTGCTGCTGGACGAACCGTTTTCAGCGCTGGACGCCGAACTGCGCCAGAGCCTGCGCGACGAGTTCCGCCAGCACATCGCTGCCGCCGGCATGGCCACTTTGCTGGTGACGCACGATGAGCAGGAGGCGAGGGCGATGGCCTCGCGGGCGGTGCGCCTGCAGGCGGGGCAGTTGCAGCCGCTTTGGTGAGGGCCAGGGCGGTGGCGTTGGCGGGGCCGGCGTGCCTGATTCCGCTCGTGTCCTCCGCCCTGCGGACACGAGCGCAGCCGCTTGGCCCGGCGCCGCCTTGACCGGACAGCCAACCCTCACCGCCGAACACTTCGGAATGCAGGTGGGCCATTGAGGGCGGTGGTGAAACGGCCTCAACCAGTCTTCAGCCTGTCATGAATCTTGCGTACACTGACCTTCGTCGGTGCCCGGGCGACCATCCTGGGCGAGCAGGGCATCAGTGGGGAGTGCAGTGACGTGATGCGACCGACGCCAAATTACTATCATTTCCGTAGCTGGAAATGACCGCAGCACAAGGGCTAGAGCCCGAAAACATTCGATAAAATTCTGGTTTCAACACCAGCGGGTCCCACCCAGGGCCCCATCCGATGTCCGCTTTACCCCATCCCCTGGTGCTGATCAGCCCCACCACGCACAACGTCGTGCTCGACCTGGCCTATGCCACGCCCCACAATGTGGCGGGCCAGGTGATTTATGCACGGCCGCTGTGCCTGTTGCACCGCGATGCCGAGGTGGGCCTGCGCCGGGCCGTGGCCCTGGCTGCCGAGTCTGGCTGCCGGCTCAAGATTTTTGACGCCTTCCGCCCGCACGAGGCGCAGGTGCTGCTGTGGGACACGGCGCCCGATCGCGCCTATGTGGCCGATCCGGCGATCGGCTCCAACCACACCCGTGGCACGGCGCTTGACCTGACCCTGGTCGATGGCGACGGCCGCGAACTGGACATGGGCACTGGCTTTGACGAGATGACCGCGCTGTCGCACCACTTCAACCCCGCCGTGTCGGCCAGGGCACAGGCCAACCGCCTGCTGCTGTTGCGCACCATGGAGGGTGCGGGCTTTGCCCACATTCCCCATGAGTGGTGGCACTACGCCTTGCCAGAGCCGGCGCGTTACCCGCTGCTCAGCAGTGCCGGGCTCGGCGTGCTCAACCCGATGGCGCCGGCCTGATCGGCCGGCGATTTGTGGCAAACGTCCGGGGTGGGGTTGGCACAGGGTTTTCCCGGAGCGCCGACATTGGGTATAGACTGGCACCGATCTTGCGCACAACCCTGCCAAGACCCGTTTCCATCCACAAGGACCACACCATGCGAACCTCCTCTCCTGTTCTGAACCGACGCCTGTTGGGCGTTGCTGCAGCCTGCGCGCTGACACTGGGCTACGGTTTGACGCCGGCGCTGGCGGCCACCCCCAAGGACACCCTGGTGATCACCTCGGCCATGGATGACATCATCACCATGGACCCGAGCGAGGCCTTCGAGATCTCGGCAGGCGAAATCATGGGTAACTCGTATGACCGGCTGGTGCGTTACGACGTCAACGATCCGTCAAAACTGGTCGCTGATGTCGCCACCAAATGGTCGGTATCGGCTGATGGCAAGACCTACTCCTTCGAATTGCGCCCGGGCGTGAAGTTCGCGTCCGGCAACGCGCTGACGGCCGAGGACGTGGTCTATTCGCTGCAACGCGCCGTGATGTTGGACAAGACCCCGGCCTTCATCCTGACCCAGTTCGGGCTGACCAAGGACAACGTCAAGGACAAGATCAAGCAGACCGGCCCATTGACGCTGACCATGGAGACAGACAAGTCGTATGCCCCGACCTTCGTCTACAACTGCCTGACGGCCAATGTGGCCTCCATCGTCGACAAAAAGCTGTTGATGTCCAAAGAAGTCGGCGGCGACATGGGCTATGCCTGGCTCAAGACCAATTACGCAGGTTCGGGTCCTTTGAAGCTGCGCGAGTGGCGCGCCAACGAGGTCATTGCCCTGGAGCGCAACGACAATTACTGGGGCGAGAAATCCAAGCTGTCGCGGGTGATCTATCGGCACGTCAAAGAGGCGGCGACCCAGCGTCTGATGCTGGAAAAGGGCGATGCCGACGTGGCGCGCAACCTGACGCCGCAGGACTTGGCAGCCCTGGGCAGCAACAAGGACATCAAGATCACCGCAACCCCGAAGGGTTATGTCTGGTACTTCAGCCTGAACCAGAAACACCCGATCCTGTCCAAACCCGAAGTGCGCGAGGCTTTCAAATGGCTGGTTGACTACGACGCCATCGGCAGCACCATGATCAAGAATATCGGGGTGGTGCATCAGAACTTCCTGCCGGTCGGTCTGCTGGGTGCCAGCACCGAGAAAACCTACAAACTCGACGTGGACAAAGCCAAGGCCCTGTTGACCAAGGCCGGGCACCCCAACGGCTTCAAGATCACGATGGACATGCGGACAACCCAACCGATCCAGGGCATGACCGAGGCGTTCCAGCAAACCGCCAAACGGGCCGGCATCGACATCGAAATCCTGCCAGGCGACGGCAAGCAGACACTCACCAAGTACCGGGCGCGGCAACACGACATCTACATCGGTGCCTGGGGTGCCGATTACTGGGATCCGCACACCAATGCGGACACCTTCGCGCGCAACATGGACAACAAGGATGACGCCAAGTCCAAGCCGCTGGCCTGGCGCAATGCCTGGGACATCCCCGACATGACCAAGAAGGCGGATGCGGCGGTGATCGAGCGCGATGCCGGCAAACGGACCGCGATGTATGCTGACATTCAGGCTGAACACCGCAAGTCCAGCCCCTTCGTCATCTTGGGCCAGCAGATCGAGACGGCTGCCATGCGCGCGGACGTCAATGGCTTGAAGCTCGGGCCGACCTCTGATTCGACCTACATGTTCAAGGTCACCAAGTAACGCCAAAAAGGCTGTTGATCTTGGATTCACGGTCCCCAGCGCAGGTGCAGCCTGCGCGTGGGAGAGGCGCCGGCCTGAAGCGCCATGCGTGGCGTGCCAGCCGGTTCCTGGTGATCGTCCTGCTGACCTACCTGGGCCTGCTCGCCGTCACCTTTTTCATCGGGCGTGTGATGCCGATCGACCCGGTGTTGGCCATCGTCGGCGACCGGGCGCCCGAGCATGTGGTGCAGCGGGTGCGCGAGGAAATGGGTCTGAACAAGCCGCTGTATGCGCAATTCGGCATCTACCTGAAGAAGGTAGTTACC
Source organism: Pseudomonadota bacterium (assembly GCA_041182225.1). Taxonomy (GTDB): domain Bacteria; phylum Pseudomonadota; class Gammaproteobacteria; order Burkholderiales; family Burkholderiaceae_C; genus Rhodoferax. Next base: position 4,430 of record JBEGOC010000056.1, read on the forward strand.
GGTGACTTCGGCACCTCGGTGCTGACCTCCAACCCGGTGATGACCGATATCCGGCGCACCTTTCCCGCCACCATCGAGCTGGCCACGCTGGGTATCCTGATCGGCGCCGGTCTGGGCGTGCCCTTGGGGGTTTGGGCTGCGGTCAGGCGGGGTGGCCTGGTGGACCAACTGGTGCGGGTGATGGGCCTGATTGGCTACTCGGTGCCGATTTTCTGGCTCGGCCTGATGGGCCTGGTGCTGTTTTATGCCAAGCTGGGCTGGGTGGGCGGGCCGGGACGCATCGATGTCGCCTTTGAGTACTCGGTCACGCTCGAGAGCGGTTTCCTGCTGCTCGACACCGCGCGCCAGGGCCAGTGGGACGCGTTCCGCAACGTGTTGTCGCACCTCATCCTGCCCGCGTCGCTGCTGGGCTATTTTTCACTGGCCTACATCAGCCGAATGACCCGCTCGTTCATGCTGCATGAGCTCAGCCAGGAGTACGTGGTGGCTGCCCGCGCCAAGGGTTTGTCCGAGACCCGCATCATCTGGCGCCATGCCCTGCGCAACGCCATGGTGCCGCTGGTGACGGTGATCGCCCTGTCCTACGCCGGCCTGCTGGAGGGCTCGGTGCTGACCGAGACCGTGTTTGCCTGGCCGGGCTTGGGGCTGTACATCACCAACTCGCTGCAAAACGCCGACATGAACGCCGTACTGGGCGGCACCATCATCGTCGGCTCGGTCTTCATTGGTTTGAACCTGCTGTCCGACCTGCTGTACCAGTGGCTCGATCCACGGACCCGGATGTCCTGACTCACACACCATGACTGACCTTGCCAAAGCCAGTGCGCCGCCGCGCCCGAACACCCTTCATGATTGGCTGATGGCCGAGCGGCCGCAGTCGCGCCGGCAGGCGGCCCTGGGCCGGGCTTATGGTGCATGGCGTATTTTTGTCCGTAACCGGCTGGCCATGGTCGGCCTGGCGATCGTCCTGTTGCTGGTGCTGGTGGCGGTGTTTGCTGATCTGCTGGCCCCGTACTCGCCCTACATCGGCGACCTGCGTACCACCCGCCTGCTGCCGCCTTCCGGTGCCCACTGGTTCGGCACCGACGACCAGGGGCGCGATATCCTGTCGCGCATCATCCACGGCTCGCGCATCACGTTGTACGTGGTGGTGCTGGTGGCGGTCTTGGCCGCGCCCATCGGCCTGGTGGTGGGCACCGTGGCCGGTTACCTGGGCGGCTGGGCCGATGCGGTGCTGATGCGCATCACCGATATTTTCCTGGCCTTTCCGCGGCTGATTTTGGCCCTGGCTTTTGTGGCGGCCCTGGGGCCCGGCATCGAAAACGCCGTGATCGCGATTGCCATCACCTCGTGGCCGCCCTATGCCCGCATCGCCCGCGCCGAGACCCTGACCATCCGGCAGGCCGACTACATCGCTGCTGTGCAACTGATCGGTGCCTCGCGCTGGCGCATCGTGTTGCGCCACATCATGCCGCTGTGTGTGTCATCGGTGATCGTGCGAGTCACGCTGGACATGGCCGGCATCATCCTGACCGCCGCCGGCCTGGGCTTTCTGGGGCTGGGTGCGCAGCCGCCCATGCCCGAGTGGGGCGCCCTGATCGCCAATGGCCGGCTCTACGTGCTTGACCAGTGGTGGGTGGCGGCGGCGCCGGGTGCGGCCATTTTTCTGGTGAGCCTGGCTTTTAATTTGCTGGGCGACGGCCTGCGCGACGCGCTCGACCCCAAGGCTGCCAAATGAGCCGCCCAATGACCAGCCACAACAACGCCCCGCTCGCCTCAACAGCCCCCGGTACCGAGCCGGTGCTGGTGGTTGATGACCTGCGGGTGGCCTTTCCCAACCGCGATGGCGGCTACATCGAGGCCGTGCGCGGGGTCAGTTTCAACCTCGGGCGAGAGCGGCTGGGCATTGTGGGCGAGTCGGGTTCGGGCAAGTCGCAGACCGGGCGCGCCATTCTGGGCCTGACCGCGCCCGAGGGCAGGGTGTCGGCCCGGCGCCTGCAGTTTCATGGCACCGATCTGCTGGGCTGTTCGCCGAGCCAGCGCCGCGCGCTGCGCGGCGGGCGCATCGCCATGGTGCTGCAGGACCCCAAGTTTTCGCTCAACCCGGTCATGACCATTGGCGACCAGATTGTCGAGACGCTGCAGGCGCACAGCCGGGTGTCCGGCCGCGAGGCCCGCCAGGCCGCGCTGGCGGCACTGGCATCGGTGCAGATTGATGACCCGGCTCGGGTGTACCGGCTGTACCCGCATGAGGTGTCGGGCGGCATGGGCCAGCGCGCCATGATCGCCATGATGCTGATCGCCAACCCCGAGTTGCTGATTGCCGACGAGCCCACCTCGGCGCTGGATGTCACGGTGCAGTTGCAGGTGCTGGCCATTCTGGACGGGCTGGTGCGCCAGCGTGGCATGGGCCTGATTTTCATCTCGCACGACCTGCGCCTGGTCTCCACCTTTTGCGACCGCATCCTGGTGATGTACGCCGGCCGGGTGGTGGAAGAGATCGCCGCGGGCGGCTTGGCCGACGCCCGCCATCCCTACACGCTGGGCCTGCTCAATTGCCTGCCCAAGCTGGGCGATGCCCGCCATCCCTTGCCAACGCTGGACCGGCAGCCGGAGTGGGCGCTGTGAGCCGCCCGGTCGGCCTGGCCGTGCAGGGCCTGCGCGTCAGTTACGGCGGCTTCATTGCCGTGGCCGATACCTCTTTTCAGGTCGAACCCGGTGGCAGCTTCGGGCTGGTGGGCGAGTCGGGCTCGGGCAAGTCGACCGTGCTGCGCGCCATCTGCGGCCTCGCGCCGCTGGCCGCTGGCAGCGTGCAGTTGCTGGGGGATGCCCCTGGCGCTGGCGCAGCGGCGGCGCTGCCCAAGCCCGGCAGCAAGCCGTTTCGCCGCCTGGTGCAGATGGTGTTCCAGGACCCCTACGGCTCGCTGCACCCACGCCAGACGGTGGACCGCATTCTGGCCGAGCCGCTGGCCATCCACCAGATGGATCAGGCCGAAGCGCGCATCGAGCGCGCCCTGGACGAGGTCGGTCTGGGCACCGGTTTTCGCTTTCGCTACCCGCACCAGCTCTCGGGCGGCCAACGCCAGCGCATTGCGATTGCGCGGGCGCTGATTCTGGAGCCGCAGATTCTGCTGCTCGATGAACCCACCTCGGCGCTGGACGCTTCGGTGCAGGCCGAGGTGCTCAATCTGCTGGAAGACTTGCGCCGCCGACGTGGCCTGACCTTTGTCATGGTCAGCCATGATCTGGCGGTGGTGACCCACCTGTGCGAGCGCCTGATGGTGATGCAGCGCGGCCAGACGGTGGAACTGGTCGCCTCGGCCGACCTGGCGGCCAGCCGCGTCAGCCACCCTTACACCCGCAATCTGATGGAAGCCTCGACCGGCTTTCGCCGCACCGGAGACTCGCCATGATCCATTGGGAAGCCCACGCCTGTCTGCCCCTGCACCCGCAGGCCAGTTTTGCACCCATCGAGCGCTTTCATGCTGCGGGCGTGCACTATGTGTCGATCAACATCGGCATGGACATGAACCCGCTGACGCAGGTGATGCAGACCATCGCCGGCTTCCGCGCCAGCGTGGCATCCCAGCCTGAGCGCTTTGTGCTGGCCAACACCGTGCAAGATGTGCAGCGTGCGGCGGACCAGGGCAAGCTCGCCATTGGCTTTGACCTGGAAGGCGCCATGCCGCTGCTGGAGCAGCCCGAGATGGTGGCGCTATACCAGAGCCTGGGCGTGCGCCAGATGCACCTGGCCTACAACCGCAACAACAGCGTGGCCGGCGGCTGCCATGATGTCGAACAGGGCCTGACGCCATTGGGGCACCGGGTGGTGCAAGCCATCAACGCCGCCGGCGTCTTGATGGACTGCTCGCACACCGGCCGCCGTTGTAGCCTCGACATCATGGCCGCATCCAGCGCGCCGGTGATCTTCAGCCACGCCAACCCGCTGGCGCTGGTGGCGCACGGCCGCAACGTCACTGACGAGCAAATCCGGGCCTGCGCCGCCACCGGTGGCGTGGTCTGTGTCTCTGGCGTGTCGTTTTTTCTGGGCAATCCCGAACCCACCGCCGTTGATGTGGCGCGGCACGCCGCCTACGTGGCCAACCTGGTGGGGGTGCAGCACGCCGGCATCGGACTCGACATCAGCTTTCGCCAACCCGAGCTCGACGACAACCCGCCGGGTCATTACGACCCGAGTTACTGGTGGCCCAGTTCGGCCGGTTACAACCGGGCTGTCAACCCGTCCACCTACACCCCGCTGGAGACCTGGCAGCAACTGGGCCAGGCCCTGCAGGACACCGGTATGAGCGCCGCCGAGGCCGCGCTGGTGATGGGCGGCAACATGATGCGGGTGGCAGGCCAGGTCTGGCGGTGAACCAACGCGGGCCGAGTGCGGGTAAGAGCCCGTCAGGGTGGATGATTGCTATTTAAATAGTAGCTAACTTGTCAGTAACGACAGGGCTTTCAGCCGTTTTTTTCATTTCAAACTGCCCGACAGAAACTGCACCAGCCGTTCGCTTTTCGGCTGCGCCAGCACCTCGGCGGGCCGGCCCTGCTCCTCGATGCGGCCCTGGTGCAGGAAGATCAGGTGGTTGGCCACCTCCCGGGCGAAGCCCATTTCGTGCGTGACCACCACCATGGTGCGGCCCTCTTGCGCCAGTGCCTGCATCACGCGCAGCACTTCGGACACCAGTTCTGGATCGAGCGCGCTGGTGGGTTCGTCAAACAGCATCACCTCCGGCTCCATGGCCAGCGCCCGGGCAATGGCCACCCGTTGCTGCTGGCCGCCACTCAGGTGCGCCGGATAACGGTCTTCCACGCCACCCAGGTCAACCCGGGCCAGGTACTTGCGCGCGATGGTCACCGCCTCGTCGCGCGGAAGACCCAAGACCTGCACCGGCGCCTCGATGATGTTCTGCAGCACGGTCAGGTGCGCCCATAGGTTGAAGTGCTGGAACACCATGGCCAGCTTGGCGCGCAGGCGCTGCAGTTGTTGGGGGTCGGCCGCTTGCAAGTCGCCGCTGGCATCGGGCTTGAGGCGTAGCGACTCACCAGCCACCACAATGCGGCCTTGCTGCGGTTTCTCCAGCAGGTTGATGCAGCGCAGCAGCGTGCTTTTGCCCGAGCCTGAGCTGCCGATGATGCTGATCACATCGCCGGCCACCGCCCGCAGCGAGACGCCCTTGAGCACCTCATGGCTGCCGAAGCGTTTGTGCAGGTCGTCGACCTGAAGTTTCAGGGTTGGATCGGTCATGGTGGGTGGGCGTTCAATTGCCCAGCAGAGGGCCGGTGCGAAAAGGCTTAGCACCGGCAATTTTGCCCAACTCGCCGCCCGCGCTCACGTAACGTTCGCGAATGCGGGCGTACAGCACACCGTCGACGCCGGCCAGCACCTGTTCGGTGTGCGGGGCCAGCGGGTCGATGACCTCGGCCACCAGATCGCCCTGGCGCAGTCGCTCGCCTGGCTGGACGGCAAACACCACGATGCCAGCCCGGTCGGCCCGCAGCGTTTGCGACCCCGCCAGCGGCGTGGGCTGGCAGCGCGCCTCGGGCAGGGCTGGCACCGGGCCAGCCACCACCTGCACCTGCTGCAAAAAGCCAAGCAATGCTCGGGCATCGGTTGCCGCCAGTGCATGGCTCACGTCGCCTTCGCCGCGCAGCTCCACCGTGGCACTGAAGCAGGCCTGCGGCAGGGCGTTGTTCGCGCCGTTCAGGCCCAGCATCTCGGGCAATTGCCACCACGGGCCAGACAGGCATTCATCGAACGAGTGGCCGCCGGAGCCCTTGGCCAACAACACCGCTTCGCTGCCCAGCAGCTGCGCCAGAGGGGCGAGCACGGGCCAGCAGGCGTCCTCGGTGTAGAGGTGCATCACGGCTTCGCAGTCGCAGTGCAGGTCGAGCACGTGGTCGGCGTCGTGCGCCAACTGCAGCAGTGTCAGACGCAGGCTCTGCAGCTCGGTGCTGGGGCGCTGGCCCTGCAGGTACTGCCCGATGGCCTGCCGCACCAGGGCCACGTTGGCTTGCGCGTCACCGCCCAGGGCGGGCTGCACCACCGGCATCACGGCGGCGGCCAGGTCGGGGAACTGGCGGTTGAAGTTTTCCGAGCTGTCCAACTCAAAGCGCCCCATGGCCTTGTGGTCCAGCCGCTGGGCCAGCCCGATCGGGTTGGCTACCGGCACCAGCACCACCTCACCTTGCAGCTGCCCGGCGGCCTCGGCTGTGCTCAGCAGCGCATGCAGGTGGTGGGCCACCAGCATGGCCGGCAACTCATCGGCATGCAGACTGGCCTGGATGTAGACCTTCGGCCTGGCGCCGGGCCGGCCAAAGTGGAAGCTGGTCAGCGTCTTGTGGCTGCCCAGGCTGGGGCTGAGCAGGGGGTGGTCAATGCGTTGCATGGTGGTTCAGTGGCGGCGTGGTGCCAGGTAGGCCAGAAAGCGGCCCTCGGCCAGTTTGAAGAGCCCGATCAGGCAAAACGAGGCCAGCAGGTACAGCGCGGCGGCCGCCAGGTAGGCTTCGAACGGCAGGTAATAGTCAGAGTAGATGCGGCTGGCGGCGCCGGTGATGTCCATCATCGAGGGCACGGCACTGGCCAGGCTGGTGCTGTGCAGCATCATCACCACCTCATTGCTGTAGGCCGGCAGGGTGCGCCGCAGGGCGCCGGGCAGCACGATCTGGCGCAGCACCTGAAACCGGCTCATGCCGTAGGCCTGGGCGGCCTCGATTTCGCCGGGCGGGGTATCGCGGATGGCACCGGCCAGCATTTCGGCGGTGTAGCCGGCGGTATTCAGGCTGAAGGCCAGCAGGGCGCAGAAAAACGGCTGCTTGAAGTGGGTCCAGGGCCAGACGGTATCCCAACGCGCCTGAATCCACTCCAGTTGGCCCAGGCCGTAGTAGATCAGGTACACCTGGATCAGCAGCGGCGTGCCGCGGATGCAGTAGGTGTAAGCCGACACCACCCAGCGCAGGCCGACCCAGGGGCCGGTCAAGAGCAGGGCAAAGATCAGCGCCAGCACGGCGCCGGCCGCCAGCGACGACGCCAGCAGGCCCAGTGTGGTCAGGATGCCCTGGCCGTACAGGGCCAGGTTTTGCGGTTCGAGGATGACGGCCCAGTTCATTCAGGCCTGCCCGCGCCGCACGCCCAGACTGTAGCGGGCATTGAGCCGGCGCAGCAGGTAGAGCGAGACCGAGGTGTACAGCAGGAACAGCCCGGCGGTGAACAGAAAAAACGCGAACGGCGAGCGCGTGGCGGCACTGGCCTGTTTGGCGAGGTAGGTCATTTCCTGCAGTCCGATCAGGCTCACCAGCGCTGTGGCCTTGATCAGCACCAGCCAGTTGTTGGTGAAGCCGGGCAGGGCGTAGCGCACCATCTGCGGCGCCGTGATGCGCGCAAAGGCCTGGCCGCGTCCCATGCCGAAGGCCCAGGCCGCCTCAACCTGCCCTTTGGGGATGGCCAGGATCGCGCCGCGAAAGGTCTCGGTCATGTAGGCGCCGTAGATGAAGCCGATGGTCAGCACGCCGGCCAGAAACGGGTTGATGTCCACCGTGGCCTCGCTGCCCGCCAGCGCCAGCAGGTGATTGAGGCCGATGGTGCCGCCGTAAAACACCAGCAGCATCAGCACCAGCTCGGGCACGCCCCGGATCAGCGTGGTGTAGCCGGTGGCCAGCGCTTTGAGCACGGGCCGGCCCGAGAGTTTGGCCGAAGCGCCGGCCAGCCCCAGCAGCACCGCCACCAGCAGGGCCGCCAGCGACACCCCCACCGTCATCACGGCCCCTTGCAGGATGGCCAGGTAGTAGGCGCTCATGCGGTGCAGGGCAGCAGTGGCTCCCGGGCTAAGCCACGCTCACTTGCCGTACACGTCGAACTTGAAGTACTTGTCGTTGATCTTCTTGTAGACGCCGTTGCCGCGGATGGTCTTGATGGCGCCATTGAGTTCGGTTTTGAGCGCGGTCTCCCCCTTGCGCAGACCGATGCCGGCGCCGATGCCGAAGTACTTCTCGATGTAGAGCTCCGGCCCGGCCAGGGCATAGTCCTTGCCTTCGGGCTTGCTCAGGAAGCCGCCGGTTGCCTCGACAAAATCGGCCACCGTGCCGTCGAGCCGACCCGACTTGATGTCCAGGTACACCTGGTCCTGCGCTTCATAAGCCACGATCTCGACACCGGCGGGCTTGAGCTCGCCCATGGCGTATTTCTCCTGGGTGCTGCCCTTGAGCACGCCCAGCTTCTTGCCCTTGATCGAGGCCGGCCCGGTGTACTTGACATCCTTCTTCAGTACGACGCGGCTGGGGGTGTTGTAGTACTTGTCTGTGAAATCAATGGCCTTGAGCCGGTCGGCGGTGATCGACATCGAGCTGATGATCACGTCGTATTTCTTGGCTTGCAAGCCGGGAATCATGCTGTCCCAGACCTGCTCCACAAACACGCATTTGCGCTTGATCTGCTCGCACAGCGCGTTGGCAATATCCACGTCAAAGCCGGTCGGCTTGCCATCGGCAGTCTTGAAAGTGAAGGGCTCGTAGGTGGGATCAATCGCGACCTTCAGGTCTTTGCCTTGGGCCAGGGTCACCGTGGTCAGGGCGCTCAGCGTCAATGTCAGCAGAAGTTTTTTCATGGTGTGAGGTTCCGGGTTGGTCAGGAGGTCATACCCCCTGAGGTGAGACAAAACAGGCGTTCATTCTAGGCCTGAAGGCGTGCCGCTCATTTCGCGTGGCTTGCGTTACGATGACAGCCCCGACCATCTGAAAGGACATCGCCATGGACCCACACATTGCCCAAAAATCCCCCTATGCAACGCCGGTGGAGGCGGGTAAAAGTTACTACTGGTGTTCTTGTGGCCAAAGCAAGGCCCAGCCGTTTTGCGACGGCTCGCACAAGGGCTC
>JBEGOC010000057.1:0-19040 GCA_041182225.1 Pseudomonadota bacterium
GACTTCAGGGCCGCCGTGGGTCACGCAGTTGGCAATGATTTCATTCACGCACAAATCAAGGCGAGGCCAGATGTCTTCAGGGATCCCCCACGTGGCGGCGTGGGACTCCAACCAGGCAGACACCTGCCGCAGGACTGACAACTGTGCGGGCACTTCCAGAGCAACGGCTCGGCTAGGAAAAGAGGCTTCCATGGCGGGCTATTCCAACGCCGCGCGATCAGCCTGTCCAGCATCTGCAAAAGTAGGAATCAAAGACGCGATTCCCGTCGTTTCAAGTGTCTTGTAAACCGCCCTGTTATCGCCCACGAAGATGACCATACGCCCGCCGCGCTGCTGGATCAGTTTCGCATTGGTAATGAGTTCCCGTAGGCCGAACGACACCAGAAAGGTCACCGAACTCAAGTCCACGACAACCCTGTGTTTGCCCTGTTCTGAGAGGTGCGTAAAGGTTTCCGATACCGCGTCGATTCCGGGAATATCCAGACGACCGGTCAAGCGGATGCGGCGTAAAGCGTCATCGATATCTTCAAATGTGATGGGCATGGCGTTTCTTCTGGGCATCTACAGTGGGGTGAACCGGTGGGCCATTTCATTCTTAGGTTACAGTTTAATTTGCGGTGCCTCGATCGCCAAATGATCACCACGCCGGCTTATTGCGCAGTTTATTGAAGGAGCAACCAGCATGTCTGTCAGCTTTCAAGACGTCGGGGCCGATCTCCGCCGAATCACGATTTTGGGTCGCCTCGATATGGAGGGAGCAGATTCAGTCTCCGCGCAGATACTGGAATTGGTCGAAGCGCCGAAGAAGGGTGTGGTGATCTACCTCACAGCCGTGCGGTTTCTCGCCTCCGTGGGTATCCGCGTTCTGGTAGCAAGCGCCAAGGCCGCACAACAACGCGGCGGAAAACTGGTGCTTGTCGTGGCATCGGGATCGTCGGCCGCCATGAGCCTTGAGGCGACCGGCGTTGATCGCTTGATACCGGTTTTCACTGACGGTAACGAGGCCGAGGAGGCTGCGCTCCAGTGACGCACAGGTCGCGTCCAGTGCCGGCGCTTTAGTATGCGGCCATGGCTGTCCAACTCCAGAAAACCATCCCCGCCAGGGCCATCGCAATCACCGTGGTGGACGCCGCACGATTCGCGCATCTCGCACCGACCCTGCCAGCCGCGACCCGGCAATGGTTGCAGACCGTCGGGTTTACCGGCGCCCCTGACAGCCATGCGCTGGCATCGGATGCTCGGGGCAAACTGGCCCAGGTGTTCGCCAGCGTGGCCCGGGCGGAACAGCCTTTTGCTTTGTCCGTCTTGCCCGCAGCTTTGCCGCAGGGGCGTTACCGCCTGTCCGACCAGGGGCTGGTGGTGGGCGCCGAGGGCCGGGGCGATCAATGCGGCCCTGTTCCCGGAGTATTTCGTGCCCGAGTCGCAGGACTGGCTCCACATCGACCCGTTCGCCTGGGACGACGGCGCGCGCGCCGGCCGGCCGGTGGGCGGAGAAGCGCAGACCATCCGCAGCTTGCTGGCCGACCTGGAGCAACGCGGCGTCGCCGGCACAGTGGCCCAGTCATGAGTTCCAGGATGTAGGGAGTGGACACCCGCTGCGGCGGCATGCCGACCGCCAAAGCGATTGCCCCGGCGACCGCACTGGGTCGTCCGGATGTTTCGGCAGGCTTTTCATCAACCCAGGAGACAAGTATGACCAAAGACGACCAGCGCCCTTCCATCACTCGCCGCAGAGCCCTCGGCACGCTCGGAGCCATCGCGGCCGTTGCGCCGCAGGCCTGGGCGCAGCAGGGTGACCCCAACTGGCAGCGGATCGTGGCCGCCGCCAAAAAAGAGGGCAACCTGGTCATTTACCACCAGGCGGTACCACAGGTACTGGAGCGGGTGACCAAGGACTTCATGTCGCTGTACCCAGAGATCAAGGTGGAATACCGCCGTCTCCTCACACCCGTCACGCACATGCAGGCCATCGAGACTGAAAAGTCGGGAAAACTCGACGGCGCCGACATCACCCAGTACGCCAATGCGATTTGGTACCGTGACAAGGCACAGGAAAATTTCTTCCTCAAGCCCGTTGGTCCGGCCACGGCAGACTACCCGAAGGACAGCCTGCTGTACGGTGCGGTGCCTATTGTCGCCGTCATGCCGTTCGTGATGGTCTACAACACCAATCTGGTCAAGACACCTGTCATCGGGATGCGAGACCTGCTGCGGCCGGAATTTAAAGGAAAGGTCGGGAGCTCGGACCTGGTCGCCGAAACTTCCTACGCCTTCTACGAGTGGGCCGAAAGGACACAGGGCTCGGATTTTCTGGCCCTGTTCGCAGCCCAGAAGCCGCGGCTGACGGTGGGTGTACTGCCCCTGCTCCAAAGTGTCGCCGCTGGCGAGCTCAGCGCAGCGCTCCTCGGCATTCATGCCGTGGCGAACGCGCTGCTTGCGCAAGGCGCGCCGATCAAAGTCGTCCAGCCCAATCCCGCATTCGCCAGTGCGGATGTGCTCGCCGCACTGGCGCATTCCAGGCGTCCCAACGCGGCGCTCGTGTTCCTGGACTTCATGATGTCGCAACGCGGTCAGGGCGCATGGAATGGCACGGGTGAAACCGCGAGCGTGATCCCCGGAGTCCCGGGCTCGCTCGATGCCAGGACGATGCAGCCGTGGGATGTGTTCCGCTACACGCCAGAATTCCAGCGCGACTACAAGGCCAAGTTCGACAAGATGTTCAAGGCCTGATACCCAGGGACCGCCCGCCTTCGGTTGCGGGCGGCGTTGTGGCACGAATCACGCGAGAGCCGTGTGTGCCCAACTGACCAGCCAACGGCCAATGTCAGTGACTTTTTGGGCCCGTCGGCTCGTCCCGCAACAACCGCCAGACCAGCCAGGTGCCCATCAGCGCATTGCCCAGGGCAAAACCGCCCACCACCAGGGCGGCCCAGGCGTGCAGTTCCCGGTTTTGAACAATCCACGCCAGCATGGCCGACAGGGCGTTGAGCGCCACGGCCATCCAGAACAGAGGGTTGCGCGGCTGGAACAGGCGCGATAGTTTCATGGCGGAGCACGCAAGGTGGTCTGGCCTGCGGCTAAATCAGCCGTGGCTCAGGGGTTGCCCAGGTAATCGCGCTTGCCGATTTCGACGCCACAGTGGCGCAGGATGGCGTAGGTCATGGAAGAGTGGAAATAGATGTTGGGCAAGGCGTGACCCAACAAAAACTGCATGCCCTTGTAGTGGGTTTCTTTGTCACCGCGCTTGACCACGATGTCCTTGTCTTCGGTGCCGTCAATCTGGGCAGCAGACACACTTTGCACAAAGGCCACGGTTTTGGCCAGCCGCGCCTGCAAATCGGCCACGCTTTGCTCGTTGTCCTCGTAGGCCGGGATCTCGATACCAGCCAGCCGCGCCACCACGCCCTTGGCGGTGTCGGAGGCAATTTGCACCTGGCGCGTCATGTGCAGCATGTCGGGGAACAGTCGGAACTCCAGCAGGGCCTTGGGGTCGAGCTTTTTGGCCTCGATGTGGGCCTGCGCCTTGCCGAGCACGTGCGACAGGTTGTTGAGGGCATTGACGAGGCGGGGCACGCTGGCCTGGTACATGGAGATGGTCATTTGAAAAAGTCCTTCAGGTAGGGTTGGGGAAATGATGCGGGGTTTTGGCACGGTGCCGGCGCAGGTGCAGCACCGCTAGGTACAGCGACACCGCCTGCAATGCGGCACAAAAGAAAAATGGGGCGCCGATGCGCCAGTCACCGCGCGGCAGGTGTGACACCATGGCCAGCAGCGGTGCGCCCAGCATGGGTGCCACCACGGCCATCAGGCTATTCAGTGAGGTGACGGCTCCCATGGTCTGGCCCTGGCTGTGGCCGTCCGCGGCCGACGAGATCATGCTTTGCACGGTGGTGGCTACCGTCACGCCAAACAGGTTGACGCCGATCACGACAAACATCATCCAACCCTCGGTGGCAGCACCCCACAGCAGGTAAGCCAGCGTGGACGACACCAGCCCGACAATGGTCAGCCTCTGCGGGCTGATGACCTTGAGCATGCGCCCCAGCAGAAAGCCTTGCACCGCCAGCGCCACCACCCCCACCGCGGCCAAAGACCAGCCGCTTTCGCGCGGGCCCCAGCCAAACTTGAAGGTGCCGTAAAGCACCCAGCAGGTGTACAGCACAAATTGCGCCAGGCCGCTGAAAGCCACCACTCCCACCAGCGGGCCAACGCCGCGCAGCTGCGCCAGCTTGTTCAATGATGTGATCGGGTTGGCCGTGCGCCAGTCAAAGCGCTTGCGCCGGCCGGCCGGCAGCGACTCGGGCAGCACGAAAAAGCCGTAGGCCAGGTTCATCAAGGCCAGCACGCCCGACACATAAAACGGCAGGTGCAGGTCAATCGCACCCAGCAGGCCGCCCAGCACCGGGCCAAAAATAAAGCCCAGCCCCATCATGGCGCCCAACAGGCCGAAGCGCTTGGCGCGCTGCTCGGGCGCCGAGATGTCGGCCACATAGGCGCTGGCGATAGCGGCGTTGGCCTGCATGGCACCGCCCACGATGCGCCAGGCGATCAGGCCGGCCAGCGTGGTAGCCAGCGCCGTGCCAAAAAAGCTCAGGGCCAGCCCCAGGAAACACAGCAGCAGCACGCGGCGCCGGCCAAAATGATCGGACAGTGCGCCCAGGATCGGCGAGCAGATGAAGGTCGCGGCACCAAAGGTGCAGGCAGCCACCCCGTACCAGTAGGCCTGGTCGGCCTGGGAATCGCTGAATGCGGCCACGAGCGGCGGCAGCACCGGAATGATGACGCCGATGGCCATCATGTCAATCAGCACAGTGAGCATGATGAAGGGCATGGCCGCTTCCCGGGAAGACTGGGTATGGAGCATGGCGTGATTGTCGGGCCATTTCAGGCCCGGCCGTTCGGCGTGGATCGAGGGACGCCGGCGGCTAGGCGCTGCGTTCGACGAGGTGGTCCGCCGACCGGAAGCGGCTGAGCCGGCGCGCCATGGCCCAGGTGGTCCAGGGCCAGTTGGTGCTGTTGCGTCCGTTTTGGTCCAAAAAGTAGCTGCTGCACCCGCTGTTCCAGACCGTGCGTTGCAAAGCGGCCTGGGTTTGCTGGTTGTAGCGCTGGCTGGTCATCGGGTCAATGGCAATGGTGGTCAGCCGCTCACGCCGGGCGGTGATGATGGCCGACAGAATGTACTTGAGTTGCGCCTCGATCATCACGAACGACGAGGAGTAGGCGTACAGGTTAGGGCCAAAGGTCAGAAACAAATTGGGGCAATCCTGCGTCATGGTGCCCAGATAGGCCTCGGGCGAACCCTGCCAACGCGCCGACAGGGACAGGCCTGATGCGCCGACGATGCGCTGCGCAATCGGCGGGTTGGCCACCTCGAAGCCAGTGGCAAAAATGATGATGTCGGCCTCAGCCCGCTGGCCGTCCTCGGCCACCACCTCACGCCCCTCGATCAGGGCCACCCCGGGCAGCACACGCACATTGGGCTGGGCCAGTGCCCGGTACCAGGTGTTGGACATCAGGATGCGCTTGCAGCCCAGCGCAAAGTCGGGTGCCAGACGGGCCTGCAGATCGACGTCCTTGACACCCCGGGCGATGTTTTTAAGGCCGGCGGCCTCCAGCCGTTTGACCAGCCGCGGCGATTTCAGGCTCAGGTTCAGCAGCTCAAACTGCAGATACAGCAGCTTTCTGAACAGGGATTGCGTCAGCGGCAAGGCCTCGAACAACGTTTGCCAGCCCCGGGATATCCGCGCATCCATCTTGGGCAGCACCCAGGGCGCCGTGCGCTGGAACACGGCCAACTGCGGCACCTGGCGCTGGATCATGGGCACAAACTGGATCGCCGAGGCGCCGGTGCCAATGACCGCCACCCGTTTGTCCCGCCAGTCCAGGTCATGTCGCCAGCGCGAAGAGTGAAAGCTCACCCCCGTGAAGCTGTCCAGACCCGGCACGCGTGGCAGCACCGGCACATGCATCGGGCCGCAGGCCATGATGACAAACTTGGCTGCAAAGTCGCCAGCGCTGGTCCGCAGCCGCCAGATTCGGGCGGGCGCATCCCATCGCGTGCTGATAAGTTCATGCCCGAGCCGGATGTGAGCCATCACGCCGAAGCGCTGGGCCGTGTCCCGGGTGTAAGCCTTGATTTCATCCTGCTTGGCAAACAGGCGGCTCCAGCGCGGGTTGGGTGCAAACGAGTAACAGTAAAACGCCGAGGGCACATCACAGCCGCAATCGGGGTAGGTGTTGTCGCGCCAGACCCCGCCGATCTCGTTGGCTTTTTCCAGCACCAGAAAATCGCAACCGGCCTGGCGCAGCTTGATGGCAGCGCCAATACCGGCAAAGCCGGCTCCGACCACGATCACCTCGAGGATGCTATCGCGCTCAGCGTGAGCAGGGTTCGCGTTAATGGGTTCGGCAGCGGCGTGCAGGTAGCTGGGTGACATGGGTCGTGCTTGAACGGCGTTCAGTGTATAACCTCGTTTGCCGCTGATTCAGCCATGACCGTCCTGCAACGCATCACCACCGAATATGTCGACCTGGAGGACCGGGTCCGCGTGTCGGGCGAGACCGCCAACGCCGCCACCGTCAGCCTGTGGCTGACCCAGCGCCTCCTGGGCCGGCTGGTGGCCGCCATCCTGCCCTGGATTGCCGAGGGCGAAGATGGCTACCAGGCCGTCAAGAACAGCTTTTCCCAGGCCGCAGCGCGGGCTGGTTTGCAACGGCAGCCGCCCGTGCTGGCGCAGGCCGCGCCCTGCCTGGTGACCAAGGTTGATCTGCACCACAACGCCGAGGCGCTGACTCTGAAATTTTGCAGCGCTGACGGCTTGGTGGCAGAGCTCACCCTGCAGCGGCAGGACGTGCGCCAGTGGCTCAACATCCTGTACGACGCCTGGCGGGCGGCGGGCTGGCCGGCCGGGGTCTGGCCCGACTGGATGGACGCCCAGGCGGCACCAACGCCACCCACAGCTCAGCTCAGGTTGCACTGAGCCTGCGCCGGCCGTCGGTTTTCAGGGCGGGCCGGACACACTCCAACGCTTGACCGCCTCGCCCGCGCTGTTGACGCTCTCCAGCACCACATCAAAGCCCCATAGCCGGGCGGTATGGCGTAACACCTCCAGGGTGCTGTCGCCCAGCGGACGGTTGCGGTAGGGCGTGTGGCGCAGGGTCAGCGTGCGATCGCCGCGGCGGTTCACGTTCCAGATCTGGATGTTGGGCTCGCGGGTGCCCAGGTCGTACTGCTGGGACAGGGCCTGGCGCAGCTCGCGGTAGCCAGCGTCATCGTGAATGGCGGCCACCTGCAGTTGCTCATTCTTCTCGTCATCGTGAATGGCAAACAAGCGCAGCTCGCGCATCAGCCGCGGGCTCAGGTACTGGCCGATAAAGCTCTCGTCCTTGTAGTTGCGCATGGCGTGGTGCAGCGCGGGTAGCCAGGGCTGCCCGGCCAGATCCGGGAACCAGGCGCGGTCCTCGGCAGTGGGGGCCTCGCAGATGCGCTTGATGTCGGTGTACATCGCAAAGCCCAGCGCATAGGGGTTGATGCCCCGGTAGGCGCGGCTCCCCACGGGCGGCTGGTAAATCACATTGGTGTGCGAACTCAGCCACTCCAGCATGAAGCCATGACTCAGGTGGCCCTCGTCGTACATGGTGTTGAGCAGGGTGTGGTGCCAAAAAGTAGCCCAGCCTTCGTTCATGACCTGGGTCTGGCGCTGCGGGTAGAAATATTGCGCGATCTTGCGCACCAGCCGCACAATCTCGCGCTGCCAGGGCTCCAGCAGCGGTGCGTTTTTCTCGATGAAATACAGCAGGTTCTCCTGGGGCTCCAGCGGAAAACGCTGGGTCTCGGGCGCATCGTCCTGGTCGGCCTCTTTTCTGGGCACGGTGCGCCACAGGTCGTTGACCTGGCGCTGGGCATAGGCCTCACGGTCTTTGCGCTCGCGCAACTCCTGCGCCAGGCTTTTGCGACTCGGCCGCTGGTAGCGGTCCACTCCATAACTGGCCAGGGCGTGGCAGGAGTCCAGAAAGGTCTCCACCGCCTCGATGCCGTGACGCTCCTCGCACTCGCTCACAAAACGCCGGGCAAACACCAGGTAGTCAATGATGGAGGAAGCATCCGTCCACATCCGGAACAGGTAGTTGCCCTTGAAGAAGCTGTTGTGGCCGTAGGCGGCGTGGGCGATCACCAGCGCTTGCATGGCGGTAGAGTTTTCTTCCATCAGGTAGCTGATGCAGGGATCGGAGTTGATCACGATCTCGTAGGCCAACCCCATGTGGCCGCGCCGGTAACGCCGGTCGGTGGCGATGAAGTCCTTGCCATAGCTCCAGTGCCGGTAGTTGATCGGCATGCCGACGCTGGCGTAGGCGTCCATCATCTGCTCGGCCGTGATGATTTCGAGCTGGTTCGGGTAGGTGTCCAACCCATAGCGCTCGGCCGTCTGGCGGATCACCTCGTGGTAGCGCTCGATCAACTCAAAGGTCCAGTCGCTGGTGTCGGGCAGCGGCTGAACGGCGGTTGACAGGGTCATCATGCAGCAGCCCCCTCCTTCTTGAACAGGTCGCGCAGCACCGGGTAGATCTGCGACGGCTCGGTCGCCTTGCGCATGGCGAAGTGCGGGTGCTCGGCAGCCAGCTGGGCATATTCATCCCACAGGTCCTGCTCGGCCTCCACCACCTGCACGTAGGCGTAAAAGCGGCACAGCGGCAAAAGCTGCTCGGCCAGCAGATGGCGGCACCGACCGCTGTCGCTGCTGTAGTTGTCGCCGTCGCTGGCCTGCGCACCATAGATGTTCCACTCGGCCGGCGAGTAGCGTTGCGCCACCACCTGCAGCATCAGCTCGAGCGCACTGCTGACCACCGTGCCGCCGGTTTCGGTGGCGTGAAAGAAGGTGTTTTCGTCCACCTCCTGCGCCTGGGTGTGGTGGCGGATGAACACAATGTCGATCTTGTCGTAGTGGCGCTGCAAAAACAGGTACAGCAGAATGAAGAACTGTTTGGCCAAGTCCTTGCGGGCCTGATCCATCGAGCCCGAAACGTCCATCAGGCAAAACATCACGGCCTTGGTGGTGGGCACCGGCACCTTGATGCGGTTGCGAAAGCGCAGGTCCAGCGGATCCAGAAACGGGATGTGCCGAAGCCGCGCCTCCAGCCCATCCACCACCAGGCGCAGCGCGCGCCGTTCGGCCTCGTGCAGCGGTGCCAGCCGCTCCAGCCGGGCCAGTTCCTCGCGCTTGTGCTCCAGCTCACGCCGCGATGCCCCACCCAGCGCCAGCCGCCGGCCCAGGGCGCCGCGCATCGAGCGCAGGATGTGCAGGTTGTTGGGCGTGCCGTCCCGCGTAAAGCCGGCGCGCTGGGACTTCCAGTCGGCCGACTCACCAAGTTCGGTGCGCATCAGGCGCGGCAACGCCAGGTCTTCAAAGAAGACCTGCATGAACTCCTCTTTGCTCAGGGTGAACACGAAGTCGTCGTCACCCTCGCCGGCATTGCCAGCCTGGCCGGCGCCACCGGCTGAACCACCCTCGGGCCGGCGGATGCGGTCGCCCCGCAGGTGCTCCACGTTGCCGGGATGCACCGTGTCATGGACCCCGCCCTGCCCGTGCTGAAACACCGGCTCACTGATGTCCTTGCGCGGGATGGACACCTCTTCGGCCTGGTCAATCTCACGGATGCCCCGGCCCGCCACCGCCTTGCGCACCGCGTTGCGAATGTGGGTCTGGTGGCGGCGCAAAAAGCGCTCCCGGTTGCCGATCGACTTGTTTTTGCCGGCCAGCCGGCGGTCAACAATGTGCAATGTCATACAGTTTGCGACGCCGCCGTCAGGCGCTCTTGCGCACGCGCAGGTACCACTCGCACAGCAGGCGCACCTGCTTGGCGGTGTAGCCTTTGGCCACCATGCGGGTCACAAAATCCTCGTGTTTTTTGGCTTCATCGGTGCTGGCCTTGGCGTTGAAGCTGATGACCGGCAACAGTTCCTCGGTGTTGGAGAACATTTTTTTCTCGATCACCAGACGCAACTTCTCATAGCTGGTCCAGGCCGGGTTACGCCCCTGGTTGCCAGCCCGAGCGCGCAGCACAAAGTTGACGATTTCATTGCGGAAATCCTTGGGGTTGGCAATGCCCGCCGGCTTTTCGATTTTTTCCATTTCAGCATTCAGCGCCGAACGGTCAAACACCTCACCGGTATCGGCATCGCGGTACTCGTTGTCCTGGATCCAGTAGTCAGCGTAGGTGACATAACGGTCAAAAATATTCTGGCCGTACTCGCTGTAGCTCTCCAGGTAGGCGGTCTGGATTTCCTTGCCGATGAACTCGGCGTAACGCGGCGCCAAAATTTCCTTGATGAAGCCGGTGTAGCGTTGCTCCAGTTCGGCCGGGAACTGCTCGCGCTCGATCTGCTGCTCCAGCACATACATCAGGTGCACCGGGTTGGCAGCCACCTCGGTGCTGTCAAAGTTGAACACCTTGGACAGAATCTTGAAGGCAAAGCGCGTCGACACGCCAGACATGCCCTCATCGACACCCGCGTAGTCGCGGTACTCGGTGTAGCTCTTGGCGCGGGGGTCGGTGTCTTTCAGGCTTTCGCCGTCATAGACCGCCATCTTGCTGTACAGGCTGGAGTTCTCCGGCTCCTTGAGCCGGGTCAGCGCCGCAAACTGGCTCATCATGCGCAGCGTGCCCGGCGCACACTTGGCATCGGCCAGCGACGATTCCCGCACCAGCTTTTCATAAATCTTGACCTCTTCACTGACGCGCAGGCAATAGGGCACCTTGACAATGTAGACCCGGTCCAGAAAGGCCTCGTTGTGCTTGTTGTTGCGAAACGCCTTCCACTCGCTCTCGTTGCTGTGCGCCAGCACCACGCCATCAAACGGAATGGCGCCAAAGCCCTCGGTGCCTTTGAAGTTGCCCTCTTGCGTGGCGGTGAGCAGGGGGTGCAAGACCTTGATCGGCGCCTTGAACATCTCGACAAATTCGAGCAGGCCCTGATTGGCCAGGCACAGGCCGCCGGAGAAACTGTAGGCGTCCGGATCGTCCTGCGAGAAACTCTCCAGTTTGCGGATGTCCACCTTGCCAACCAAGGTTGAGATGTCCTGGTTGCTGTCATCGCCCGGCTCGGTCTTGGCAATGCCCACCTGACGCAGGATGTTGGGGTAACGCTTGACCACGCGGAACTTGCGGATGTCGCCGCCAAACTCTTCCAGTCGCTTGACCGCCCAGGGCGACAGGATGCGGTTCAGGTAGCGGCTGGGGATGCCATAGCTGTCGCGCAGGATCGGCCCATCCTCGTGGGCGTCGAACAGGCCCAGCGGACTCTCGTTCACCGGCGAGCCCTTGATGGCGTAAAACGGCACCTGCTGCATCAGGTGTTTGAGCCGCTCAGCCAGGGAGCTTTTGCCGCCACCCACCGGCCCGAGCAGGTACAGGATCTGCTTGCGCTCTTCGAGACCCTGGGCCGCATGCCGGAAATAACTGACCACCTGTTCGATGGCGTCTTCCATGCCATAAAACTCAGAGAAAGCCGGGTAGATCTTGATCAGCTTGTTGGCAAAGATGCGTGACAACCGGGGGTCGTTGCGGGTGTCGAGCACCTTGGGCTCGCCAATGGCGGCGAGCATGCGTTCGGCCGCGGTGGCGTAGGCCATCGGGTTACGTTTGCATACAGCCAGATACTCGTCGAGCGTCATGTCCTCGTCGCGGCTGCGGGCGTGGCGCGCTACAAAATTTCCAATCGCGTCGCTGTGTTCCAGTGTTTTGTCCATGTGTCCTGTGCAAAGTGAAGTGGGCTGGTGGTCTGTCGTCTATCGCTGTTCAGAATATGGCAAAAAGTCATTTTTCAGACCTGCTGCCACGACGTTTCCCGGCCTTTTGTGTAAGCCAAAGTTACGCCTGCGACAGGGCCAGCTGGCGGCACTGGCAATAATGGCCGTCCCGCCACTGACCCACAGGACCCGCATGAACCGCGTTCTCGCCCACACCGGCGCCAAATACCCCATCATCCAGGCCCCGATGGGCTGGATCGCGCGCACCCAGCTGGCTTCGGCGGTGTCCCGCGCGGGTGGCCTGGGCATCATCGAAACCTCGTCCGGCGAGACGCAAAACTGCCAGGCCGAGATCACGGCCATGCGTGCATTGGGCCTGCCCTTTGGCGTGAATCTGCCTATCCGTTTCCTGAAGGACGATGCCATGCTGCGCTTCGTCTGCGCCTCGGGCGTCAAGTTTGTCACCACCTCGGCCGGCAGTCCGGCCAAGTTCATCGCCCCGCTCAAGGACGCCGGCATCGTGGTGTACCACGCTGTACCCACCGTGGATGCGGCCATGAAGTGCGTGGAAGCCGGCATCGACGGCCTGGTGGTCGAAGGTGCCGAAGGCGGCGGCTTCAAAAACCCCGAGGAGGTGTCGACCCTGGTGCTGTTACAGGCCATCCGTGCCCGCACCGATGTGCCTCTGGTGGCCGCTGGTGGCATTTGCGACGGCCGTGGCATGGCAGCCGCTTTTGCGCTGGGCGCCGAGGCGATTCAGATGGGGACGCGCTTTGTCAGCTGCACCGAGAGCCCGGTGCATGCCAACTACAAAAACGCCATCGTGCAGGCCCGCGAGACGGGCACACTGGTGCTGAACAAAAAGTCCACCCCCTGCATCCGCTCGCTCAAGTCGGCGCGCACCCAGGCCATCTACGAGGCCGGCCTGATGGCCCCGGATGCCCTGTCCGGCATCCTGCAGGTTTACTTTGGCGGCGACATGGAGGCAGCCCCGGCACTGGCGGGCCAGACCGCCGGCTTGATCGACTCCGTCAAGAGCGCGCAGCAGATCATCGACGACACCGTCGCAGAGTTTTTTGCCATCTCGGCCCGGCTCGGCCAGCTGGCGCACAGCCGCTCCTTCGGCTGACCTGCGAGCGGCAGCAACTCCATGCGTTTCATTGTGCTCGGCGCCGGCGTGATTGGTTGCTATGTCGGCGGCCGGCTGGCAGCGGCCGGGCAGGCGGTGACCCTGGTCGGGCGCCCGCGGCTGACCGAGGCGATGGCGCGGGACGGCCTCACGGTCTCCGACCTGGACGGCTTCAAGACACATCTGGTGCCGCAGCAACTGCACTTGGTCAACAGTCTGGCCGCAGGCTGCAAGCCGGAACCCTTGCAAGCCGCCAGGGAAGCCAGCAGCCCGACGGTGGTGCTGCTGTGCGTCAAGGGCGGCGCCACGGCATCGGCTGCGCGCGAACTGGCCGCCTGCTGCCCGGCTGGCACAGTGGTGTTGTCCTTGCAAAACGGGGTGGACAACGTGGCCCGCATCGGCGCAGCAGCACCAGGGTTGATCGCACTGCCCGGCATGGTGCCCTACAACGTGGTGATGCCAGGGCCGGCCCATGTGCATCGGGGCACCACCGGCACATTGTGCCTGGCGCGTCACCCGGTGACCGAGGCCATGTTGCCGCTGCTGACCGCCGCAGGGTTGCCGACCGCACTGAGCGACGACATGCGCGCAGTTCAGTGGGGAAAACTGCTGCTCAACCTGAACAACCCAATCAATGCCCTGAGCGAACTGCCGCTGCGCGAGCAGCTGTTGCAGCGCGATTACCGCCGTGTACTGGCCGCCTTGCAAACCGAGGCCCTGGCGGCCTTGGACGCGGCGGGCATTGTTCCAGCCCAGGTGGCCATCGCGCCGCCCCGGGTCCTTCCGCACCTGCTGCGTTTGCCCAACTGGCTCTTCACGCGGGTCGCCGCGCGCCTGCTGCGCATCGACGCCAACGCCCGCTCGTCGATGTGGGATGACCTGCAGCAGGGCCGTGCCACCGAGATTGACGACCTGTGCGGTGCCGTGGTGCGGCTGGCAACGCAGCATGGGGTCATGGCGCCGCGCAATGCCGCCATCGCGCAGCTCGTCACGACCCACCGCCCCGGACAAAGTTGGACCGGTGCCGCATTGCGTCAGGCGCTGCGATGACTGCTGTGGCCGCATGGCAAACGCTGGAGATCGATGGCATGACCGTGCGGGTGGAAGGCAGCGGCAGTCATACCGTGCTGATGCTGCACGGCTGGCCCGACACGCTCAAGCTGTGGGACGGCACGGTGGCGGCGCTGCAAGACCAGTTTCGCTGCGTGCGGCTCACGCTGCCAGGGTTCGACCTGGCCCAACCGGCTCGCGCCACATCCATGGCACGCATGGGCGGGCTGCTGTGCCAGGTGCTGGATCGGGTCAGCCCAAATCAGGCCGTCACCCTGCTGCTGCACGACTGGGGCTGCGCCTTTGGCTATGAGTTCGCGGCACAGCACCCACAGCGCGTGGCACGTATCGTCGCGGTGGACATTGGCGACTACAACTCAAAAGCCCTGCAGCGGGCGCTGAGCCTCACGGCCAAATTGCAGGTATGGGCGTATCAGGTTTGGCTGGCGCTGGCCTGGGTGCTGGGCCGCCACCTGAGCCAGCGCCTGGGCCACGGCATGACGCGCTGGATGGCCCGGGCCCTGCGCTGCCCCGTCCCTACAGCGCAGATCGGCTGGCAGATGAACTACCCCTACGCCATGCGCTGGTTCGGCCTGGCCGGCGGCTTGCAGCAGGCAGCACCAGTGCAACCGGGCTGCCCCCTGCTCTACCTGTACGGCCGACGCAAACCCTTCATGTTCCACTCGCCCACCTGGTTGGCCCGGGTGGCCACGCAGCCCGGCAGCGCGGTTCAGGGTTTCAGGGCTGGCCACTGGGTGATGCTAGATCAACCCACGGAATTCCATGCCTGCATCCGCCACTGGTTGCAGGCCAGCTCGACCCCCGAAAGCCCCCCATGACAGCCGACACTGCGCCCCAGATCCTCGCCTTTGATGTCTTCGGCACGGTGATGGACCGGCAAAGCAGCGTGGCGCGCGAGGTCCAGGCCTTGTACACCGGGGTCGAAGGCAACGCCTTCACACTGGCCCGGCGTGGTGGCAGGCCTGCAGCGCCTCAAAGCGCGCTGCACCCTGCAGTCCGGAGGGACACGACTGCGCCTATTGAAACAGCGCCGCTACTCCTGCGGCACGCCGGCGTCTTTGACCACCTTGGCCCATTTGCTGGTTTCGCTTTTGAGGTAGGCATCAAACTCGGCCGGTGAGCTGGTGCGGGCCTGGAAGCCCAGGCCCTCCATCTTGGCGATGAAGTCCGGCGTGGCGGCCGCTTTGGCGGTCTCTGCCGCCAGCCGGTTACGCACAGCAGGCGGCAGACCCTTCGGGCCGTACAGGCCCATCCAACCGACCGCCTCGTAGCCAGGCAGGCCGGCCTCAGCCGCTGTCGGAATATCGGCCACCGCCGCCAGCCGTGCTGGCCCAGTCACCGCCAGGCCACGCAGCTTGCCCGCCTTGATGTTGGGAATCACCGTGTTGTCAAACGCCACTTGCACCTGACCGCCCAACAAGTCCACCACCATGGGCGCGCTGCCTTTGTAGGGCACGTGGTTGATCTTGGTGCCGGCCAGCGTGTTGAACAATTCACCCGCGAGGTGCGGCGTCGTGCCGGTGCCAGACGAACCGAAATTCAGTTTGTCGGGACTTGCTTTGGCGTAGCTGACCAATTCGCGCAGGGTCTTGACCGGCACTGCCGCGTTGACCGTGATGATGTAGGGGGTCAAGGCCACCAGCGAGACTGCAGCAAAGTCGGCCTCGGCGTCGTAAGGCATCTTCCGGTAGACGGCCGGGGCAATGGCGTGGCTGCTGACGGTACCCATCACCAAGGTGTAGCCGTCTGACGCCCCCTTGGCCACCGCGTCGGCACCGATCAAGCCGCCCGCTCCGGCCTTGTTGTCTACGATGATGGGCTGCGCCAGGGAGAGCGACAGCTTCTCTGCCAGCGCGCGCGCCACGATGTCCACCGCGCCGCCGGCCGGGTAGGGCACGACCAGCCGGATGGTGCGGCTGGGCCAGTCTTGGGCATGGACGTTGGCTGCTGTCAGCGCCAACAGACCTCCAACAAGCGCTGAAGCCGCAGTGACGCTGAAGCGCTGCCATGGACTGATTTGAAAATGGGTCATATCTGGTTTCCGGTTGAGATAACTTGTGATGATGCACTGCTGGCATTCAGGGTCCCAGCCAGCAGCTCCGGCAGCCGCGCCACCGGCAGGCGCATACCGCAGGCCTGCGCATGGCCACCGCCGCCAAAACTCTCGGCCAGCGGTATGCAGTTGTAGCCGCGCTGGGAGCGTAGACCGACCTTGACCGCGCCATTTTTGTCGATGTTCCACAACAGGGCAAAGGTGCCGCTCTGGCGCGACAGCAACTCACCCACCAGGCTGTGAAAGGCGCCGGGCACATTGACCATCAAGCCAGCCTGCCCATTGATCTGCACCGGTTGAGCGCACTCCGCCATGTCGGCGGCGAGCTTGCTGAACTTTTCGTCCATGGCGCGGCCCCGAGCGACATAGGCCTTGAAGTCATCGGGGCTCAGGGCAGTGAGTTTTTGCCAGTGCTCAAACTCGAACGGCTCCATGTCAAGCGCGGCCAAAAAGCCCGGGCTGTCCGGGTATTGCCAGGTCCAGAGGTCGCGATCCTCCACGCAGCGCACCAGGTCGGGCAAGGGTTGCTCGGGCAGGAAGAAGTCCCAGGCCAGCCGGGAACCCGACTTCTTCATGTCGAAATGCACCACACCACAGTGGCACTCGTAGCCTTGCAGGGTGTCGGCTGCGCTCTTGTGGTGGTCCAGCAACACCAGCTTGGCCGCCCGGTCCTCGATGGCCCGCAGCAACGCAGGCGCAAAGGAAAAATCAAGAATGTAAACCGCTCGCCCGACCAGATCGGGCAGTTGCTCCACCGCTTTGACCTCGCCGTGATCCAGCGCCAGGAATTCAGCGCGACCCTGGTAAAACAGCCAGGCAGCCAGTGCAGCGGCGAAGCCGTCCGGGCAGTTGCGACCGTGGTAGATCACCAAGGGACGAGGATCTTCAAGGCTGGGCCGCACGAGCAGCCCCGAGGGGAGAATGGTGGTCATGGGGAAAATCATAGCCTGCTGCCTAGAATGCACAGTGTGATCTCAGCACAAATTCCACCTTTTTTTACGGCCACGGTGCGCCCCGAAGGGCAAACCTGCGATGCCTGGACCGACCAACCGCTGCTGGTGTCACTCGAATTGGGCGGCCTGGACTGGCCCAGCTCTTGCCGCAACGGCACCTGTCGCACCTGCCTGGGGCAACTGCTGCAGGGAACGGCGCACTACACCATGGAGTGGCCGGGCCTGAGTGCCGAGGAAAAAGCCGCGGGTTGCGTGCTGCCCTGCGTGGCTTATCCCGACAGCGACGTCACCCTGTGCCGCGGCGATTCATGAGGGCCTGGGCACCTGCTTGAATCGGATCTTGCGGTCGAGTTCGATGGCGTCCTTTTTGAGCTGACGCTGCGCGTCGGCCACTTGCCCGGCTGCCAGCCACTGGGCAAATTCAGTGGGCGTTTCCAAAGTGATGCGGCCCAAGGCCCCGGCACGAAAATCATGGATCACGATCTCCGCCGCTTTCTGCAGGTTCACGCGCCGACCGGCCTGCAGTGCACCGCGGTGCCGCCCGATGGCCTGCAGCAGCGCTTCGTCACTCGAACCGGCGACATCAGCCAAGGCATAGCGCGCAGCCAGTGCCTCGGGATAACGGAGTTGCAGGTAATTCAGCAGCGCCAGCGCCACATCTTCCTCATTGAAGGCGTTGCGGCCAATGGCACCGCTGGCGGCCAGGTTGTAGCCACTCTGGGTCACGATGATGCGGGGCCAGAGCACACCGGGCGTGTCGTACAGGTAGAAATCATCAGCCAGCGTGATGCGCTGCTCCAGCTTGGTGATGCCGGCCTCATCCCCGGTTTTGGCGGCGCGGCGCGCGGTCAGCGTGTTGATCAGGGTGGATTTGCCGACGTTGGGGATGCCGCAAATCAGCACCCGCATCGGCTTGGCCATGCCGCCGCGGTTGGGCGCGAGCTGATGACAAGCGGCCACCAGCGCCCGCGCCGGGGTGGTCATACTGGCATCCAGGGCCAAGGACCAGGTGCCGGCTTGCGCACCGTAGTGGGCCAGCCAGGCCGCCGTCTGTGCCGGGTCGGCCAGGTCCTGCTTGTTGAGCACCTTCAGCGCGGGCTTGCCGCAAGTCAGCTCGGCCAGCATCGGGTTGGCGCTGGAGCCCGGCAACCGCGCATCGAGCAACTCGATCACCACATCAATCTGACCCATGCGCTCCTGGATGGCTTGTTTGGTCAGATGCATATGACCCGGGAACCACTGAATCGCCACTGCTAACTCCTCACCGATCCAAGACTGCGGCCGTGTCGCCCCCATGGCGTTGCCGATGCTATTGTCCCCTGCCCGGGGCATCTGGCCGGAGCCGCCGCGCTATTGGGCCTTGGCCCCGAGCTGGCGCAGAGTCGCCTCCCACTTGCGCACGCCGGTTTCGTCCAGCTTGTCGACCCCGCCAATCAGGGTCTCGTCCACTGGCGACATGCCGACAAAACCGAGCACATTGCGCTCCAGCGACTTGATGCTGTGAGCCCGGAAGTACCAGCGGTACAGCAAGGCTGGCATGCCCATGGTGACCACCACCCGGGCCGACCGGCCGCGCAGACCCTTGACGGCAAAGCGGTTGTCGCCTTGGGCCTGAAAGGCGAATCCGGGCCGGGCAACCTGCTCCAAGAAGCCCTTGAGCAAGGCCGGCATATCGCCCAGCCACAACGGGAAGAACAGCACCAGGTGCTGCGCCCAGGCCAGATCGGCCTGGGCCTGAGCCAGGGTGGGCGGCAAGTCGCCCTGTTCCCAGGCCTGCGGGCTGCGCAGCAGCGGAAAATCGAGCTCAGCGACAGCGATGCGGCGCAGCCCGTGGCCGGCCGCCCGGGCGCCCTGGGCGTAAGCCTCCTCCAAAGCGTGGCACAGATGAGGTACGACCGCATCCGGGTGACCCTGAAGCAGGACGATGCGTCGCGCGGTCATGGTGTGTCTCCTCGTCGGTGGCAAAGCAACGATCCTGACAGGCAGCCGTCACCCCACCTTGCGGCGGCGCAAGGTGAGGTCAGTCTGTCACTGCGCCGCGCAGCGCCTTGGTTTGCGAGCGTTGGCTCTTGTCATCCAGACGTCGC
>JBEGOC010000058.1:0-2887 GCA_041182225.1 Pseudomonadota bacterium
GCCGGCCAGCTGGCCGCGCGCCAGCAGCGTCCGCGCCAGCCGGGCGCCGAGAAAGCCGGCGCCGCCGGTGATGAGGAGTTTCATGGTCGCGGGCTCAGTGGTTGTCTTTAGGTACAAAGGCGCCGCGCTGCCCGACCAGGAAGTCCAGGTCGGCGCCCTGATCGGCCTGTAGCACGTGGTCGATGTAGAGCTTCCAGTACCCCGAGCCCAGCGCCGGCGGCGGCGCGGTCCATTGCGCCAGCCGGCTGGCCAGCTCCTCGTCGCTGATCAGCAGTTGCAGCCGGCGCTGCGGCACGTTCACCTCGATCATGTCGCCATTGCGCACTACCGCCAGCGGGCCGCCGGCGGCTGCCTCTGGCGTGGTGTGCAGCACCACGGTGCCATAGGCGGTGCCGCTCATGCGCGCATCGCTGATGCGCACCATGTCGGTGATGCCTTTGCGCAGCACCTTGGGTGGCAGCGGCATGTTGCCCACCTCGGCCATGCCGGGGTAGCCTTTGGGGCCGCAGTTTTTCAGCACCAGGATGCAGCTTTCGTCCACGTCCAGCGCCTCGTCGTCGATGCGGGCGTGGAAGTCGTCGCTGTCTTCAAACACAACCGCGCGCCCGGTGTGCACCATCAGTGCCGGCGTGGCGGCACTGGGTTTGATCACCGCGCCGCGCGGCGCCAGGTTGCCGCGCAGGATGGCAATGCCAGCCTTGTCCTTGAACGGGGCGTCGAAGGACTTGATCACGCGCGGGTCGAAGTTTTGCGCGTTGGCAATGTTCTCGCCCACGGTCTTGCCGTTGGCGGTGACGATGTCGGTGTGCAGCAGGTGGGCGATTTCCTTCATCACCACCGGCAGGCCGCCGGCGTAGCAGAAGTCTTCCATCAGGTGCTCGCCCGAGGGCTGCAAATTGAGCAGGCAGGGCAGCTCGCTGCCCAGGCGCTCAAAGTCGTCCACCGTCAGCTTCAGGTTGAGACGGCCGGCAATGGCGATCAGGTGGATCACGGCGTTGGTGCTGCCGCCGATGGCCGCCAGCGTGCGGATGGCGTTCTCGAAAGCCTCGCGGGTCAACACCTGTGAGATGGTCTGGTCGGTGTGCACCATCTCCACGATGCGGCGGCCGGCCTCGCGCGCCAGCACATTGCGGCGCCCGTCCACCGCCGGGTACGTGGCGTTGCCGGGCAGGCCAATGCCCAGGGCCTCGACCATGCTGGCCATGGTGCTGGCGGTGCCCATGGTCATGCAGTGGCCGTGGCTGCGGTGCATGCAGCTCTCGGCTTCAAAAAAGTCTTGCAGTTTGAGTGTGCCGGCGCGCACCTGCTCACTCATGCTCCAGACCCCGGTGCCCGAGCCCAGCTCCTGGCCGCGCCATTTGCCGTTGAGCATCGGCCCGCCGCTCACGCCGATGGTGGGCAGGTTGGCGCTGGAGGCGCCCATCAGCAGCGAGGGCGTGGTTTTGTCGCAGCCCATCAGCAGCACCACGCCATCGATCGGGTTGGCGCGAATGCTTTCTTCCACATCCATCGAGGCCAGGTTGCGGTACAGCATGGCGGTTGGGCGCAGCAGGGTCTCGCCCAGCGACATCACCGGAAATTCCAGCGGAAAGCCGCCCGCTTCATACACGCCGATCTTGACCTGCTCGGCCAGCGTGCGGAAGTGGCTGTTGCAGGGCGTGAGCTCGCTGAAGGTGTTGCAGATGCCGATCACCGGCCGGCCGTCAAACTGGTCGTGCGGCACGCCCTTTCCCTTGACCCAGCTGCGGTAAGCAAAACCGTCGCGGTCTTTGCGGCCGAACCATTGCTGGCTGCGGAGTTCTTCGGGCTTCTTGCGTGGCTTGACATCGGACATGGCAACTCCTGATGAGAAGCCCACATAGTAACCAAGAGCAATGCGCTCATGGTGAACCCGGTGTTCGGACGACCTGCCCGCCGAAAAAACAGCCAGCAAGAAAATATTTTGAATTTTTTTGAAAATAGGCCTAAATTACCGGCTAAATCTGCCGTTAAGAAAGCTACGACTCCCGAGAAAAGTACCGCAATACCCCGACCAGCACCATCATCATGCAGCTGCCGTCCGTTGACCGAACCCACTTTGCACGCCAGCCTGGCGTCGAAGGCGGTGCTGTATCGCCGGTCGGTCGGGTCATGCCGGTCGCGCCCGTCAATCCGGTGGTGCCGGCTGGCGACGAGATCGGCTTTTCCCCCAGCGTGGTGAACCTGGTGGGACAAAACCCGGCGGATACCAAGGATTTGGTGTACACCAGCGTGCCCGACCCCACGCGGCGTGGCTCCGAGGCGGCGACCGCGCCCCGGGACTGGACTATTCGCCGGCCGGAGCCGGAAAAGGTCGAAGACCCGCCGCCCGAGCCCCTGTATAAAGTGCTGATGGACCACCTGACGTCCTTGTGGGCAGCCAGTGCCAGTGCGGTGCAGGTGCAGGCCCAAGTCCGCCACCAGTTGGACAACACCACGCCAAACCAAGCGGCCCAGCCCAGCCAGAATGCGATTGCGGCTGTGACCTACTCGCCCAGCAAGGTCGCCAAAAACGAGAAAATCTAGGCGGGCAGCAATTGCCGCCGCCGGCTCAGACGGGCCGCACCTGCAGCACGAACCGCGCCGCAGCCCCGGGCGGCAGTGCTTCCAGTTGCCAACGGGTGTCGTGAAACGCCGCCACAGCCGGGCGATGTGCTATTGAAAAAATAGCGCCATCACCAGCTGCGACAAGGGTTAACAGCCGTTTGTACACTTTTTCTTCGGTGCCTTGGTCGAGCGCGCTGGTGGCCTCGTCGGCGAACACCCAGCGCGGTTTTTTCAGAAGCACGCGGGCAACGGCCAAGCGCTGTTGCTCCCCCCCTGACAGTTGTTGGCCCCAGGCGCCTTCCTCGTCCAGCCGCTCGGCCAG
>JBEGOC010000059.1:0-5330 GCA_041182225.1 Pseudomonadota bacterium
TCCGGGCCGGCGTCTGCTGCACTCGCCCGGGCCGACGCCGGTGCCGGAAGAGGTGCTGTGGGCCATGAGCCGCCAGCCCATGGACCTGGGCGACCGGCGCGGCGACGACACCATCGCCGCCTGCGAGGCCGGCCTGCGCCGCCTGCTGCAGACCCAAGCCGCCGAGGTGTTTCTGTACGCCTCCAACGGCCATGGCGTCTGGGAAGCGGTGGTGGAAAACCTGTTGCCCTTGGGCGGTACGGCGTTGGTGCCGGGTACTGGGCATTTCTCCGAATCCTGGGCCGAGCAGACCGAGGCGCTGGGGCGCAAAGTGCTGCGCACGCCCTGGGTGGAAGGTCGGCCGATCGACCTGATGGCGCTGTCACAGGCCTTGCGCCAAGACGAGCAGCAGGAAATCCGGGCGGTGTTTGTGGTGCACACCGACACCTCCAGCGGCATCAGCACCGACCTGGCCGCGCTGCGCGCGGCCATGGACGCCACCGGCCACCCGGCGCTGCTGGTGGTGGACGTGGTGGCCTCGCTGGGTGCGGCGCCGTTCGCCATGGACGCCTTGCGCGCCGATGTGGTGGTGGGTGCCTCGCAAAAAGGGCTGATGTGCCCGCCCGGCATCGGCATCGTCGCCGTCAATGCGGCGGCGATGGCGCAGGCACGGGCCAACCCGGCGCCGCGCTACTACTGGGACTGGGTGCGCCGCCTGGGCGACCGCTCGTACCACAAGTTTTGCGGCACCGCGCCGCAGACCCTGGTGGCCGGGCTGGAGGCGGCGCTGGGCCTGCTGTTTCGCGAGGGGCTGGCGCAGGTGTACGCGCGCCACCGGCTGCTGACGCGCGCCGTGCATGCAGCGGTGGAAGGCTGGCGCAGCGCGGGGGCGGTCGATTTCTTTGTGCCCGACCCGGCCGACCGCTCGGTCTCGGTGACCACCGTGCTGCTGCCGGCTGGTACCGATGTGGACGCGCTGCGGCAGGTGGCACGCGAGCATTTCCAGGTGGCGTTTGCCGGCGCGTTGGGGCCGCTGGCCGGGCGCGCCTTTCGCATCGGCCATCTGGGCGACCAAAATCCGGCCTCGATGCTGGCTTGCCTGGCCGGTGTCGAGGGGGCGCTGCTGGCGCAGGGCGTCCCGATCGGTCGGGACGGGCTGGCCCGGGCAGTTGCCGCGTTTCAGATGGCCGCCGGATGACCCCTTGCCGGGCAATAACGGCGGCGCAGTCTAGACTAAGGCCGCGATTCACTTCGTCTGAGTACCATTCACCCCTAACCCGGAGACACCATCATGCGCTACAACGATCTTGAAAATGACCTGAATGCCCTCTTGCCTGGTCAGTCCACAGCGGCCGGCGCTTCGCGCCGCACCGCGCTTAAGGTGGCGTTGGGTGTCGGCTACGCCGCCAGTGCTGCGCCCATCATGGCGCAAACCGCCATCAAGACCTCGTCTGACGGACTGACCACCGGCGAGATCAGCTACGAGGTCATGGGCTTCAAGGTGCCGGCGTGTTTTGCTGCGCCGGCGGGCAAGACCAACCTGCCGGTGGTGCTGGTGGTGCACGAGATTTTCGGGGTGCATGAGTACATCGCCGACACCTGCCGCCGCTTTGCCCAGGCCGGCTACCTGGCGATTGCGCCCGAGTTCTTTGCCCGCCAGGGCGACCCCTCGAAATACGGCGAGATGGCCAAGCTGATGAGCGAGGTGGTCTCCAAGGTGCCGGATGCCCAAGTGCTGTCCGACCTGGATGGTGCGGTCAAATGGGCCAGTGCCAACGGGGGCGATCCGGCCCGGGTGGCGGTCACCGGGTTTTGCTGGGGTGGGCGCATCACCTGGCTGTACGCTGCCTATGGCCCGGTGCGTGCTGGCGTGGCCTGGTATGGCCGGCTGGTGGGCGCCCCGAGCGAGCTGCTGCCGAAGCATCCGATCGATCTGGCGACCTCGATGCGCGCACCAGTGCTCGGCCTGTATGGCGAAAAAGACGGCGGCATTCCGCTCGACACGGTGGACAAGATGAAGGCGGCCCTGGCCACTGGCACCGCCGCTTCCAAGGCGGCGCAGTTTGTGCTGTACCCGGATACCGGCCACGCCTTCCATGCCGACTACCGGGCCAGCTACCGGCAGGGTCCGGCCGACGACGGCTGGAAACGCTGTCTGGCCTGGTTCAAGGCCAACGGCGTCGCCTGAAATGCTGCTGGCGGCCATTCTGCTCGGGACCCTGCTGGCTGGCATTGGCAGTGTCTGGCTGGCCGCGCTGCTCAGCTTCGGGCTGCTGGCGCGCTACACCCAGCACATGCTGAGCCTGGCCGCCGGCGCCCTCTTGGCCACCGCCTTCATGCACCTGCTGCCCGAGGCTTTCGAAAGTCAGGCCGGCGCGCAGGAGCTGTTCATGATCCTGTTGGCCGGGTTGGTCTTCTTTTTTCTGCTGGACAAGGCCGAACTTTGGCACCACGGCCACGAGCATCACCATGGCCACCGCGAATCCGGGGAGGGTCATCACCATCAACATGACCATGACCATGACCGTGACCATGGCCGTGGTCACGCCCACCCCCCTTTTGCCGGCACCTGGGCGGTACTGACCGGCGACAGCGTGCATTGCTTTGGCGACGGTGTGCTGATCGCGTCAGCCTTTGTGGCCGACCTGCGCCTGGGCGCGATCGCCGCTTTGGCCGTGTTGGCGCACGAGGTCCCGCACCACATGGGCGATCTGATGGTGTTGCGCCAGAGCAGCAGCAACCGACAGGCCGCGCTACTGAAGGTGACACTGGCCGGGTCGGTGACCGCCCTGGGCGGACTGGTCGGTTACTGGCTGGTGGACCGGCTGCAGGACTATTTGCCGTATTTTCTGGTGGTGGCCAGCAGCAGCTTTGCCTACGTGGCGCTGGCCGATCTGATTCCGCAACTGCAAAAGCAGCTCAGTGCCCGCCAGACGGCAGCGCAAATCACCTGGCTGTTTGCCGGCATGGGCCTGGTCACGCTGGTGAGCGGGCTGGCCCACAGCCACTGAGGCAGGCCGCCCCTGGGCCGGCGCCGCCGGGCCGAGCAGGCGCTCAGCCTTGCGCCACCGGCCTCGCCGGGTCGCTGCACCATTCGCTCCAGCTGCCGGCGTACAGGCCGGCCCGACCCAAACCTGCGATTTCCATGGCGATCACGTTCGGCACGGCGCTCACGCCGCTGCCACAGTGGTGGACCACGCTGGCCGGGTCGCGCCCGCCCAGCAACTGCTCGAATTCCTGACGCAGCACAGCCGCAGGTTTGAACTTGCCATTGGCCTCGAAGTTCAGGCTGAACGGCCGGTTCAACGCGCCCGGGATGTGGCCGGCGACCGGGTCCAGCGGCTCGACCTCACCGCGAAACCGCGGTGCCGCCCGTGCGTCCACAATGCACTGGCGGCTGCCGCCCAGCTGCTCTGCTATGGTATTGGTAGTGACAAGTCTAGTACCGGCGCGGTCTAGTGGGTATTTTTGCTTGAAATCAAGGAGCAGGTCCGAGTTCAGTGGCGCGTCGTCCGGCGCGCTGGCGATGGCGCCGTCCAGCGCCTGCCAAGCCTGCAGCCCGCCGTCGAGCACGGCCGCCGCCTCATGGCCCAGCCATTTGAGCATCCACCACAGCCGGCCGCAGTAATTGGCGCCCTGGCGGTCGTACACCACGGCCTGCATGCCAGGGGTCAGGCCGGTGCTGCCCAGCCAGGCCGCAAACGCTTCGCGCGAGGGCAGGGGGTGACGTCCGCCCGAGGCGGCGTCCGGAGCGCCCGGGGCGGCGCTGAGGTGCCGGTCCAGATCAGCGCGCAGCGCGCCTGGGATGTGCGCCTGCCGGTACTGCTGGTCACCAGCGCCGGCTTGCATCAGGTCGAAGCTGCAATCAAACACGCGGCAGGGTTGCTGGCTGGCCAGCAGGGCCTGCAATTCAGGCGCGGAGATCAGGGTGGTGTACATGGCAGGTCTTTCAGGAGGAAAGGGTCAATGTTCTTCGGCCGGGGTCTGGCCCAGGGCCCGGGTGCGCAGCACGGTGGCGGCAATGCCGCTGGCCATGATCACGCCCATGCCAGCCCAGCCCAGCAGCGGGATCTGGTCGCCAAACAGCAACAGGCCGTAAAGCGCGCCCAGTACGATGCCGCTGTACTGCAGGTTGGCTGCGAGCAGCGTGGAACCCCGGCTGTAGGCCCGAGTCATGCACCATTGCCCCAGCGAGGCCATGATGCCGATCGGTACCAGCCAGGCCGCCGCCTGCCAGGGCACTGCCGACCAGGGCGTGATGTCGGTGACCGCCATGCCGACCAGCCCGGCCGCCATGGAGCCTGCAGAAAAGTAGAACACAGTGCGCAACTCAGGCTCGCCCGCTCTGCCCAGCCCGGTCACTTGCAGGTAAGCCAGCGCCCCACTCAGGCCGGACAGCAGTCCGATCACGCCGGCAAACAGCTGGTTCTGGTCCAGCGTCGGCCGCAGTACCATCACCACACCGGCAAAACCTGCCACTACCGTGGCCAGCAGCGGCCCCTGGCGCAGCGAGCGGCCGTACAGCATGGCGCCGCCGCAGACAAAGGCGCCGATCCAGATGCTGCTCATGTAATTCAGCGTCATGGCGGTGGCCAGCGGCAAATGGGCAATGGCGTAAAACCAGGCGCCCAGGGACAAGGTGCCGACCAGGCTGCGCCAGACATGCATGCCAGGCACCGTGGTGCGCAGCGACACCCCCCGCGCGCGCAGCACCACGGCCATGAACAGCACGCTCACCGCGCCGCGGTAGAACACCAGTTCGGCAATGGTGAAGCTGGTGCCCGCAATTTTGACCCCGACGCTCATGGTCGCGAAGAAGAAGGCGGCCCAGAGCACCCACAAGGCCTGCATCAGGCTCGGGCCTGCATGTGCCGACGGTACCAGTCGTGGAAGTGCTGCATGCCGTCTTCCATGGGGCTCTGGTAGGGGCCGACTTCGTTATCGCCACGCTGCAGCAGCGCGCGACGGCCGGCGTCCATGCGCTCGGCGATTTCGTCGTCTTCCCGGCAGGTTTCCATGTAGGCGGCTTGCTGGGCCTCGACGAATTCGCGCTCGAAGGCGGCGATGTCCTCGGGGTAATAGAACTCGACCTGGTTCAGTGTCTGGTTCACCCCCATCGGGTGCAGGGTGGAGACCGTCAGCACATGGGGGTACCACTCGACCATGATGTGTGGGTAATAGGTGAGCCAGATAGCGCCGTGGCTGGGCGGTCGGCCGCCCCGGTAGGCTCGCAACGCATCCTGCCAGCGCTGGTACACCGGGCTGCCGGCCGCGCCACCGGTCCGGGCCAGGCCGACCGTCTGCACCGAATAGTGTTCCTTGAACTCCCAGCGCAGGTCCTCGCAGCTGAC
>JBEGOC010000060.1:0-6818 GCA_041182225.1 Pseudomonadota bacterium
CCCGGCCCGCCCGCCAGCACCGCCAGCCACCAGCGCCAGCGGTTGGCGGGTGTCTGTGCCGGCATGAAACGCAGGTAGTCGGCCTGCTCGCCCATCTGGGTGATCAGGGCAATGCCGACCGTCAAAGCCGCCCCAAACAGGTGCAGATCAAAACCAGCCGTCGTGGCCTGCTCCCCTTTGTAGTGCAGCACCGCCGCAAATGCACCGGGATCCAACACCGCCACAAACACATAGGGCAGGACCAAGAGCAGCAACCAGAGTGGCTGGGTCCAGAGCTGCAGCCGGCTGATCGCCGAGACGCCATGGGTCACCAACGGAATGACCACCAAGGCGCACAGCAGATAACCCCAGCGTGGCGGGATCCCCAGCGCCAGCTCCAGCGCATAGGCCATCACGGCCGCTTCCAGCGCGAAGAAGATGAAGGTGAACGAGGCGTAAATCAACGAGGTGAGGGTGGAGCCGATATAGCCAAAGCCTGCACCACGGGTGAGCAAATCCATGTCCAGCCCGTAGCGCGCGGCGTAAATGCTGATCGGCAGACCGGCCAGAAAGATGATCAGACCGGTGGCCAAAATGGCCCAGAGCGCGTTGGTGAAGCCGTACTGCACCAACAGCGTGGCGCCGACCGCCTCCAGAATCAGAAAGCTGGCGGCACCAAAGGCGGTGTTGGCCACGCGCCAGGGTGACCACTTGCGAAAGCGCTGGGGCGTGAAACGCAGGGCGTAATCTTCCAGGGTTTCGCTGCCGACCCAGGCGTTGTAATCGCGCCGCACCAGGGTGATGCGCTGGGGCGCCGCAGGCGAGGGAGCAGAGTCGGCAGCAAGGGTCACACCGAGCTGGTGCAGGTTTCATGCCACGGCACGGCTATTGCATACTATTGGACATGGAACTCACACCCCGCGAAAAAGACAAGCTGCTCCTGTTCACCGCCGCCCTGCTGGCCGAGCGGCGCAAGGCCCGCGGCCTCAAGCTCAACTACCCCGAAGCCATGGCCCTGATCAGTGCCGCCGTGATGGAAGGCGCCCGCGACGGCAAAACCGTGGCCCAGCTCATGAGCGAGGGCCGCGCGGTGCTGACGCGCGACGACGTGATGGACGGCATCGCCGAGATGATTCCCGACATCCAGGTCGAGGCCACGTTCCCAGACGGCACCAAGCTCGTCACCGTGCACCAGCCCATTGTTTGACCCCAACCCACGGTAACCGACACCATGAAGCGTCGCACATCAAATACTATCGTTTTAATAGCTACAAGCGCCCTATCCATGTGGCCTGCGGCCGTTTTTGCCCATGATGATCATGGCCTCAGCGGCAGCCATTGGCACGCCTCGGACACCTGGGGTTTCGTGACCGGGGGCGCCCTGCTGGCGCTGGCGGTCTGGTTGTCGCGCCGCGGCAAGTGAGGCGGCCATGACGCCTGGCGAAATCCTCACCGACGGCCCCGAGCACGCGATCAACCCGGGCCGGCGCAGCATCACGCTGGTGGTGCGCAACACCGCCGACCGGCCGATTCAGGTCGGCTCGCACTACCACTTTGCCGAAACCAATGGCGCGCTCGGCTTTGACCGTGCTGCCGCGCACGGCATGCGGCTGAATATCCCGTCCGGCGCGGCGGTGCGCTTTGAGCCTGGGCAGCAGCGCACGGTGGAATTGGTGGACTATGCCGGGGCCCGGCAGGTGTTTGGTTTTCGTGGCTTGGTGCAAGGACAGCTTTGATGGCAACAATCGGGCGCCGCGCCTATGCGGAAATTTTTGGCCCCACCGTGGGCGACCGGGTGCGGCTGGCCGACACCAACCTGCTGATCGAGGTGGAGCAGGACTACACCCTGCGCGCCGGCGGCTACGGCGAAGAGGTGAAGTTTGGCGGCGGCAAGACCATCCGTGACGGCATGGCGCAATCACAGCGCGCCCGCCACGAGGGGGCGGTCGACTGCGTCATGACCAATGCGCTGATCGTGGACCATGGCGGCATCGTCAAGGCCGACATCGGCCTCAAGGGCGGGCGCATCGTGGCCATCGGCAAGGCCGGCAACCCCGACGTGCAGCCGGGGGTGGACATCATCATCGGCCCCGGCACCGAGATCATCAGCTGCGAGGGCAATATCGTCACCGCCGGCGGCATCGACAGCCACATCCACTTCATTTGTCCGCAGCAGATCGAAGAGGCCCTGGCCAGCGGTGTCACGACCATGATGGGCGGCGGCACCGGGCCGGCCACCGGCACCTTTGCCACCACCTGCACGCCCGGCCCCTGGAACATCGAACGCATGCTGCAGGCGGCCGACGCCTTCCCGATGAACCTGGGTTTCCTGGGCAAGGGCAACGCCAGCCTGCCCGCCGCGCTGCACGAGCAGATCGAGGCCGGCGTGATCGGCCTCAAACTCCACGAAGACTGGGGCACCACCCCGGCGGCCATCAGCAATTGCCTGGACGTGGCCGACGCCACCGACACCCAGGTGGCGATCCACTCCGACACCCTGAACGAATCGGGCTTTGTGGAAAACACCATCGCCGCCACCAAGGGCCGGGGGCTGTGCGCCTTTCACACCGAGGGCGCCGGCGGCGGCCATGCCCCCGACATCCTGCGGGTGGTGGGCGAGGCCAATTTCCTGCCGAGTTCCACCAACCCGACCATGCCCTACACGGTGAACACGCTGGACGAGCACGTGGATATGCTGATGGTCTGCCACCACCTCGACGCGGCAATAGCCGAAGACCTGGCCTTTGCCGAGAGCCGCATCCGCCGCGAAACCATCGCCGCCGAAGACGTGCTGCACGACCTGGGCGCCATCAGCATGATGAGCAGCGACAGCCAGGCCATGGGCCGCGTCGGTGAGGTGATCCTGCGCACCTGGCAGACGGCGCACAAGATGAAGCTGCAGCGCGGCGCCCTGCCCGAGGACAGTGCGCGCAACGACAACTTCCGCGTCAAGCGCTACGTGGCCAAGTACACCATCAACCCAGCTATTGCCCACGGCATCAGCCACGAGGTCGGCAGCATCGAGGTCGGCAAGTGGGCTGACCTGGTGGTTTGGAAGCCGGCATTTTTCGGCGTCAAGCCGGCGCTGATCCTCAAAGGCGGCTTCATCGCCATGGCTGCCATGGGCGACCCCAACGCCTCTATCCCCACGCCGCAGCCGGTGCACTACCGCCCGATGTTTGGGGCCTATGGCGGGGCACTGGCGCGCGGGTCGCTCACCTTTGTGTCGCAGGCCGGCCTGCAAGCTGGCGTGAAGGAGCGCTTTGGCCTGGCCAAGCCGGTGGCCGCCGTCAAAAACATCCGCGGCGTGCGCAAGCAGCACATGGTGCACAACCACTACCTGCCCAAGATGGAGATCGACGCCCAGACCTACAGCGTGCGCGCCGACGGCCAGTTGCTGACCTGCGAACCGGCGGTGAGCCTGCCCATGGCGCAGCGGTATTTTCTGTTTTGAGGGCCGTGGACATCCGGGTGGACGACCTGCAAGGCGAGGCCGTCAAAGGCCTGCTGACCTTGCACCTGGCCGCCATGCACCAACATTCCCCGCCAGAGAGCGTGCATGCGCTGCCCGTCGACGCGCTGCGCCATCCGTCCATCACATTTTGGACCGCCTGGGCCCATGGTGAACTGCTGGGTTGCGGGGCCCTCAAGCGGCTTGACCCAGACCACGGCGAGGTCAAATCCATGCGGACGGCCGATGCACATCTGCGAAAAGGCGTTGCCCGCACCCTGTTGCGGCACATTGAATCTGCAGCGCGGGCTGAAGGCATCCGGCGCCTCAGCCTGGAGACTGGCTCTACCGCGCCTTTTGCTGCGGCTCTTCAGTTGTACGCCAGCGAAGGTTTCGTCACCTGCGGCCCGTTTGCCGACTACACACTGGATCCGTTCAGCGTGTTCATGACCAAATTATTGGCCGACCAAACCCCACCACAGTGAACACCTTCACCATGCTGACCGTCAATAAACGCATCCCACAAGGTCAAGGTCAGGCCGTCTTTTGCCGCACGGTGGCGATGTGCTGGTGGCAGAAGACTTGGGTTAACGGGTCAAGGGCCGCAAATTGCTGCGAATCCAGTCGGCGAATTCCGCCTCAGTCGTGCCACCTGACGCAACCGACAACATGGTAACCACGCAATCCGCGTCGCCAGCGAACAATTCTTGGCCGTTTAGCGCGAGGAAGAGTTCAACAGCGACAAAAGCTGTACGCTTATTCCCATCCAGAAATGGATGATTCCGTGAGATACCGTAACCGTAACTGGCAGCCAACTCAGCAGCGTCGGGCGTTTGGTAGTGAGCCAACTGCTCTGGTCGGGCTAACGCGGATTCAAGCAGGTGGTTGTCCCGAATGCCGGTCGCACCACCATGTTCAGCCAATTGTTCGTCGTGGATAGCATGAATCAGCGCGCGGTCCAACCACTGCCAATGGCTTGGATGCGTTGTCACTTCGCCAACTCACGCAATACTTCACGGCGTTTTTTCATGATCCGCCGGGCTTCCGTCATTTTCAGTTCAAACTCCGGGTCGTAAGTGGACAAATGGATCCCAGTGGCGGTCTCGGTGGCGTACAGCGAATCGCCCTTACCGACCTTCATTTTGGCCAGTAAATCCTTAGGGAAAATTACCCCCAGAGAATTGCCGACCTGCGACATTTTGAGGACAGACATGGCGCACTCCTTTTGTTATAACAATCGTAATAATACCCAAATCTCATGCTGACCGTCAACAAACTCATT
This sequence comes from Pseudomonadota bacterium, assembly GCA_041182225.1. GTDB lineage: Bacteria > Pseudomonadota > Gammaproteobacteria > Burkholderiales > Burkholderiaceae_C > Rhodoferax. The sequence goes on from JBEGOC010000060.1 coordinate 4,713, forward strand.
CCCCAAGGCCAGGGCTTGGCGGCAGCCCTGCTGAAACGGGCCGGCACAGTCGAGCTGGATTGGGAGGTGCGCCAGAAAAGCCGCTTTGACGCCACCGACTCGGCCGGCCGCAGCCTGGCTGTGTTTTTGCCGCGCGGCACCGTGGTGCGTGGCGGCGATGTGCTGGTGGCGGAAGACGGCTCGCTGGTGCGGGTGACTGCCGCGCCCCAGCAGGTGCTGCGCATCACCCACTGCCAGGCGCATGGCACCCCCTTCGACCTGATCCGCGCCGCTTACCACCTGGGCAACCGACATGTGCCGATCGAACTCAAGCCCGAGCACCTGCAGATCGAGCCCGACCATGTGCTGGCCGACCTGCTGCGCGCCATGCACCTGATCGTGCAGCCGGTCGAGCAGCCCTTTGAACCGGAAAGCGGCGCCTACGCCAGCGGCGGCCACGGCCACGGTCATGGCCATGGAGCGGGCCACCATGGGCACGACCACGACCACTGAGCGCGCACGCCGTGTCTGACACCAGCCTGCTGCAGCTCATGTGGCTGGCTTCACCGGCCTTGCCCATTGGTGGATTTTCTTACTCGGAATGCTTCGAGAGCAGCGTGGATACTGGGTTTGTTGCTACAGAAAGCGAAGCATCAGAGTGGCTGGTTGACCAGTTGCAACTGAGCCTGGCGCGCTCTGAGCTGGCGGTGCTGGCCCAGGCCATTCCCGCCTGGCGCGCTGCGGACCACGAGCGCATCGCCGCGCTCAATGCCTGGGTGCTGCACACCCGCGAAAGCGCCGAGCTGCGGGCGCAAACCGAGCAAATGGGCCGTTCGCTGCTGGAGTGGCTGCGCAACCACACCACCGCCAGCGCCACACAGATCCAGGTGTTGGCCGAGTTACAGCCCACCTACCCGCTGGCCTTTGCCCTGGCCGCCGGCAGCACCGCCGCGCCGCTGCGCGACTGCCTGCTGGCTTTCGCCTTTGGCTGGGCCGAGAACATGATGCAAGCCGCCATCAAAGCCGTGCCGCTGGGTCAGAGCGCCGGCCAGCGCATCCTGTCGCGCCTGGCCGCCGAGATTCCCGGCGCCGTTGACCACGCCCTGTCGCTCACCGACGACACCCGCCAGGCGTTTTCGCCCATGCTGGCCATCCTGTCGGCGCAGCATGAAGTGCAATACTCCCGCCTCTTCCGTTCCTGAAAGCCCCACCATGTCCGCTTTGCACCACATCGCCAACCGCACCCGTAAACTGCCGCCCCTGCGCGTGGGCATTGGCGGCCCGGTCGGCTCCGGCAAGACCACGCTGTTGGAGATGCTGTGCAAGGGCATGCGCGAGCGCTACGACCTGGTGGCCATCACCAACGACATCTACACCAAGGAAGACCAGCGCCTGCTCACCGTCAGCGGCGCGCTGCCAGCCGAACGCATCATGGGCGTGGAGACCGGCGGCTGCCCGCACACCGCGATCCGGGAAGACGCCTCGATCAACCTGGAGGCCATCGACCGCATGCTGGTGGATTTTCCGGACGCTGACATTGTGTTTGTGGAAAGCGGCGGCGACAACCTGGCCGCCACCTTCAGCCCCGAGCTGTCGGACTTGACCATTTACGTGATCGACGTCGCCGCCGGTGAAAAAATACCGCGCAAGGGCGGCCCCGGCATCACCAAGAGCGACCTGTTCGTCATCAACAAGACCGACCTGGCGCCCTATGTCGGCGCCGACCTGGATGTGATGGCCGCCGACACCACCCGCATGCGCACCACCGCCAAGGGCCTCAAGCCCTTTGTGATGACCAACCTCAAAACCCAGACTGGCTTGGCGGAAGTGATCGAATTCATCGAGGCCAAAGGCCTGCTGCGCGCCAGCTAGAATCGGCGCCTTGGAAGCGTGGCAGAGTGGTCGAGTGCACCGGTCTTGAAAACCGGCGACGGGAAACCGTCCGTGAGTTCGAATCTCACCGCTTCCGCCAGCAGCCCCAACTTTGGGGCTTTTTTTGTGTCTAACCCATATGGCGCAGAAACGTTTGAGCACCTTGCCTCGGGTAAAACAGCATACTCAGTCCGAGGGCTTCGTGTGGCGGACTGAAACAAACCTATCTCCGAGACGCGCTGGTCTGATCGGGCT